>CAYVES010000159.1:0-5611 GCA_964449845.1 uncultured Dehalococcoidia bacterium | reverse complement strand
AAAGCGCGTCCAGAAGCCCTTTTACCAGGTTCGTTATTCTGGTCCTTTCCTTGACTAGGCGGCGGTAGGCATTGTGTGCGGTACGTAGTTCAGCATAAACTCCCTGCGGTATTGTGCTCTCAGTAAATTCCCCGGTACATAAGAGCTGTGCCGCTACCTCGCTGTCGCGATAGTCATTCTTTCTACGATTCAGATCCTTCCCTTCACGCCTCCGCTTCAAGGTAAACTGGTTGATGAAACGAAATGGAACGCCTTGCTCATCCAGGAAATAGGCCACATTTCGCCAGTAGTGGCCTCCCGTCTCAATAGCGAACATGATACCCCGGCAACCTGATTTCACCATTGCCATCCTAGCTCGGCGTAACATGGTTTCGAGACCTTCTCTGGTATTGTCGAACTTGAATTTATCACGGGTGGTGAAATCTTGAGTAATGGCCACTGCGGCATGCTTCCTCTTGTGGGGGTCAACTCCTATTATCAAATATCCCTCTGGTACTTGCTTGAGCTTCCTGGCTGCGGTATTCTTCATTTGTGATGGCTCCTCCTACTTTAGATTTGGTGTTTGTGATCTGCACTGTTCTATTTTAGCCGGAGTCATCACCATTTGTTATTCAATATACTAAAAGCCAAGTTGTTTAGTCCAGACTCTTTGACAGTTGCGGACAAGGCAAGGGCTGGCTCCACAGATAACCGCGCTAAGGTCACTTTAATTCACGTCCCTTGTCCTTCGTTTGTGTTACCGCAATTGTATTACACACGGGCCTCTGAAGGGCGTGACAGATGGCTCTTGACATTATAGAACGCTTGTTCTATAATAGAAGTCTCCCCGATCCCTTGTGACTGTCTAAAAGATGAACGGAGGCCCGTGGAATGAAAGTCGTCTGCGTCCATATTGAGCATTTCGCGGCTGCGGTGGAGATTAGAGAGCACCCGGAGTTTCTATCCCACCCGATTATTATTGGAGGATTTCCGAACGAGCGAAAATCCATCTTCGAGTGTTGCGCTCAAGCAGCTAGCTTGGGCATAGTGCCCGGGATGCCCCTGCGACAGGCACACCATATTTGCCCCGATGCCACCTTCATCCCGCTCGATGAGGGTAAGTACACCCGGGCCTTCGACGATGTTTTGGATATTCTCGATCAATTCAGCCCGATTGTGGAAGCGGATGAACCAGGTAGAGCCTTTTTGGATGTCACCGGTTTGGAAAGGTTGCTTGGCTCGGAGGAAGAGATTGCCCGGCGAATCGGTTCCGATGTTTTCCATAGAGCGCATCTAAATCCAAAGGTCGGTATAGCAAGAAACAAGTTTGTTGCGAGTGTAGCAGCTAACATAGCTTCTACCAAGAGACCTTGCGTAGCAAGAAAGGGGAGAGAGGCAAGGTACCTCGGGCCGCTACCAGCACGTCTATTGCCGGTATCTGAGGAGATGAGGAGAAGGCTTGATCTCTTGGGGTTGCGAACCATGGGCCAGATCGCTTCGCTACCCCTGGATGCACTGGCATACCAGTTTGGGGAAGAGGGCATTCTCGCTCACAAGCTGGCCAACGGAGAGGACGAACGACCTTTGGTACCGAGAGCAAAGCCTATGATCCTGGAGCAGGAGCTGTCCAGTGAGAGTTCAATGGAGACCATCGACGCCTTAATAGCTGCTCTTGACAGGATTCTCGATAGTCTGATACCCCGACTGAGAAATAGAAACCAGGTGTGTGGACAGATGAAGCTCTGCTTTCATCTCGATGGAGCGAAGGTATGGCATGAGAGCCTCAAACTCAAAGAGCCAACCGATTCGAAGAGAGAAATGCTGACCTTGCTAAAACACCGGTTGGAAACCGTGGCATTTCCTGCAGGCATAACGGGCATACACTTTGGCCTTGCGCAGCTTTGTGGTGAAGAGAGTAAACAGAACTCGCTGTTCCTGGAAGGAAGGGTGAAGCAGGAGGAGCGGTTGAAAAGCGTAGTGAAGCGCCTCCAAGCCAGATTTGGCCAGAACCCTCTAAAGAAGGTTGCGCACGTCGATCCGAGTTCGCGGATACCTGAGCGACGCTCTATTCTCACCGATTATAACCCATAGCTGTGAGACATCACGATGGCTACCCCTCTATACGTGCCCAAAGAGATCGAGGTGCTAACTAATGGTTTGGGCGAGCCTGCTGAGGTTGTCAGGAACGGTAAACGGAGTCAGGTAGCAGCGATACCAAGCTCCTGGCGCATAGATGATGAGTGGTGGAGAGAGAGGATATCGCGACAGTATTTCCAGGTTGAACTAGAAGATGGCCTGGTGATGACCGTTTTCAACGATTTAGTCTCAGACAAATGGTACCAGCAGGGATATTAGCACAGCCATGTATGTCGAACTTCACTGTCACACCAACTTCTCATTCCTTGACGGCGCCTCCCGTCCTGCGGATATGGTGGCCAGGGCAAGTGAACTGGGTATGAGATCTCTTGCTATCACCGATCACGATGGGCTGTACGGCATTGTCCGTTTTTGTCGAGAGGCCAGGGAACTGGGGATGAAGCCCATCATCGGAGTTGAGATAACGCTGGACGGCGGCTACCACCTGATCCTGCTGGCGAAGAATAACAGCGGCTACTCCAACCTCTGCAGGCTCGTTAGCCATGCACAGCTCAGCCATAGCAAAGGGCAAGCATCTCTCGATACTGAAGCCCTGGCCAGGTATTCAAACGACCTCTTTTGCCTTTCTGGGTGCAAGAGAGGCGAGCTACCGGCATCTCTGCTCGCCGGAAATGGAGAAAAGGCTTTTCTCGCCGCCAAGAAGTACATCGACATCTTCGGCAGAGACAACTTCTGGGTCGAGCTGCAGAACAACCTCTGCCCCCGTGATCAAGAACTTTGTGAGCAGCTCATCGAGCTGGCAGGAGACCTGGGTGTTGGATATGTGGCAACCAACAACGTCCACTATGCCCGAAGAGAAGGACACCGCCTCCAGGATATCCTGGTCTGCATAAAGAACCGTACCACGCTGGATGAATCCCACCACCTCCGCAGGCCTAACTCCGAATACTACCTCAAGTCAGAGGCCGAAATGTCACACCTCTTCGCAAAATACCCTGAGGCTATAGGTAATACAGTTCAGATAGCCGAAGGCTGCAATGTTACCCCTGACTTCTCCAGCCATCGCTTCCCCGATTTCCAGGTGCCCGAGGGAGAGACTGCCAACAGCTTTCTTGAGAAGCTCTGCTGGCGGAATGTGCACGAGAAATACGAACCAGTAACCCCTGATGTAGAACAACGGCTGAGGGAGGAGCTTGACCTCGTCCACAGGCTGGGACTTGCGGGTTACTTTCTAACAGTGTGGGATATCATTGAATATGCCAAGAGGAACAGCATTCCTGCTCAGGGAAGAGGGTCGGCTGCAAGCTCGATCGTCACCTACGTCCTCGGCGTGACACGGGTTGATCCAGTCAAGCACAAGCTCTTTGCAGGTCGGTTCCTTAACGACGAGATGTCGGCCATACCTGACATCGACATAGATATCGCCTCTGATTTACAAGACCACCGCGAGGAACTAATCCAGTATATCTATGAGAAGTACGGGACAGACCACGCGGCCATGGTGTGCAATGTGGTTACCTATCAGGCTCGAAACGCCGTCAGGGATGTGGGCAAAGCAATGGGCCTGCCTCTTCATATAGTGGATGCGGCAGCTAAATCGCTGGAAACACGCTCTGCAGAAACAATAGCCCAGGACCTGTCCAAACTTAGTGAATTCAAGCGCCGTATAGGTTCAGAACCCTGGCAGCAGTTCATCGATCTCTGTGGCCAAATAGCGGGCTTCCCCAGGCATCTTGGGATACACGTAGGAGGCATGGTGATCTCGACCATACCTCTCATCGATGTGGTGCCAGTAGAGCGGGCCACTAAGGTCGGCAGGGTGGTGACCCAGTGGGATAAGGATGACATCGACGATGTTGGCTTGATCAAGATAGACTTACTGGGATTGCGCATGCTCTCGCTCATCGACGAAGCAGTGAAGATTATCGGAGAGAGCAGAGGAGTCAGCCTCGACCTGGACAGGATCCCACTGGACGAGCCAGAGGTCTACGACATGCTGTGCTGTGGCGATACCCTGGGGGTATTCCAGGTTGAATCCAGGGCGCAACAGGCCACGCTGCCCAGATCCAGGCCCAGATGCTTCGAGGACTTAGTCGCTGAGGTGGCCATCATCAGGCCAGGTCCGATTCAGGGAAACGCTGTACATCCATACCTCAGGAGAAGGCAGGGCAAGGAGAAGGTGAGCTACCCGCACCCGAAGCTAAGGCCGATTCTGGAGGAAACGCTGGGCGTCATAATCTACCAGGAGCAGGTAATCCAGACAGCCATTGCCATAGCGGGGTTCACCGCTGGTGAGGCGGACTCGCTGCGAAGGGCAATGAGCCGTAAACGATCAAAAGAGGCGATGGTCAGGCTGCAAGAACGCTTCCTTGAAGGAGCACGACAAAACGGGGTAGGCGATCACACAGCCAGGCTTGCTTTCAGGAAAATAGCCAGCTTCGCCGAATTCGGTTTCTGCAAGGCCCATGCTGCTGCCTTGGCGGAGACAACCTACAGATCGGCTTGGCTCAAGCTCCACTACCCCTGCCAATACTACTGCGCCCTGCTCAACTGCCAGCCAATGGGGTTCTACTCGCCTGAGGTCATTGTGAACTATACCAAACGTAATGGCATAGAGATTCTTCCAGTGGACATCAACCTGAGCAAGGCAAGATGCACCGTCGAGAATGGGAAGATAAGGCTTGGCTTTCGGTATGTTAAAGCTGTCGGGGAGAAAGCCTGGCTGAAGATTGAAGAAGCAGCTAAGCAAGGTCCTTACACCTCTCTAAGAGATTTCTATCATCGCACTGGGCTGGATCATGAGGCGATAGAGAACCTCATACTGGTCGGTGCCTTTGACTGCCTTGAATTGCCCAAACGTCAGTTGCTTTGGGCGCTCGGCCTGCTGTTGCATCAGGGCCCTGATATGCTTGCGCTTGGCTTCCCTGCGTGCCAGATATCGCTCCCGGCGATGAGCCTCAGAGAGGAGATAGCAGCTGACTACAGGTTGCAGGGGCTGTCAGCCAGGCATCACCCAATGAAAGCTTTTCGCCCGAGCATTTCCAGGGACGGGGTTTTGAACAGTTCGGAAATCACTTCGTTGTTCTCAGGCACAAAGGTGCGTGTAGCTGGCTGTGTTGTTTGCAGACAGAAACCGATGACAGCCAAGGGAGTTGTGTTCATAACCCTTGAGGATGAGCATGGCCTGGTTAATGTTATCTTGAGGCCGCGAATCTACGAGAGGTACCGACAGGTAGCTAGAATGGAACCCTTCATCGTGGTAGAGGGCACACTGCGGAAAAAGGACGGGATTATCAATATCGTCGCTGCCTATCTGGCCCCCTTGAGGGATGAACGAGAACGCCAGCGAACCATGTACCCAGTTCCTGCGCCCAGGGCGAGGAACTTCGCCTAGCCAATGCTCATGTTTCTATTCCACGGCCACCTGTGAGCCGATGCCATGCGCGGCATCCCCATCGGCACCCGCTCCTGTGGACAAAACATCGCTTTGTTACCTTCCGGCTGCTCTGCCTTTTATTTTAGCAACGGGAGACTA
>CAYVES010000158.1:0-5732 GCA_964449845.1 uncultured Dehalococcoidia bacterium | reverse complement strand
TCCCCCAGGATCCTGGGACCTTCATGGGCGAACTGCCGAAAGCGAGCTTTCGCTCCCTGACCGCTTACAATGGGCAACTGTTCGTTATACACGGCTCGGTGCAGGGCAACGGTGTCATTCTGGCTTCAGCTGATCCCAAGGCCGGGAATGACACATGGAGACAGGTAAGCCCTGTGGATCCCGAGTTACGTGTGTTTGAGCTTCAGGAGTACAATGGCTTCTTGTATGCAGGGGCGGTTGATGTGGGCGGTGGCTATTCTGTGCTAAAGACGGATGCCACAGGCGAGCCCCCCTACACCTTCACTCCGGTCGTCACCAATGGTGGCTTTCTACCCGACCCAAGCAAGGCTGTGGTAAGCATGCATGTGTTCAATGGCTGTCTATATGTGGGGACAGATGGCCCGGCAGAGCTGATTCGCATAAATCCTGATGATAGTTGGGATTTGATCATCGGCACGCCTCGCGAGACACCTGACGGTTTCAAGTACCCGTTAAGCGGGCTGGATGAGGGCTTCAGTTTTGGCCTGAACGAACACATTTGGCGAATGGAGGGATACGACGGTGTGCTCTACGTCGGAACCTACGATGCGTCCACCACTCAGCGCCTATGCCCCGGAAAGGAACAGGTGCTGCACGATCGTATGGGATTTGACCTGTACAGTTCAGAGGATGGGGTGCATTTCTCTGCGGTGACACTTGACGGGTTTGGTGACCCCTATGACTTTGGTGTGAGAACCTTCCAGTCGACGCCATACGGCCTTTTCTTTGGCACCGCCAACTACTACTATGGGGCCAAGGTCTACAAAGGTGTGAAGGCGTCGGGCGGCTCCGCTCGGTTAGAACCCCCGGGGCAAGTATCGGCGACACAGCACCCTCAAGGAGTTCAACTTAGCTGGACGGCTCCCCCCGGAGCGGTGCAGTATCATATCTTTAGGGCCACCTTCACCCAGATTTACATGAACATACCCGGCGGCGTCTTCCCCCCTTGGCTCGATCCATATCATGGCTGCTATAGCGATGTGGTTCTTGATGCTCTACCGCCGCAGCTCAAGGACCTCTTCCTCAATGCTGCTTTTCAAGGTGACTTAGGCATCCAGACCGCGATAGGCGACCAATTTGGGGAAAGACGTGGGCAGTTGGTGCCACTGCCCGGGGAGGAGATCGGTATCAGTCGTAGGCTGACGTCGTTCCTGGACACCTCTGCCGAGCCTGGGGTGACATACAGCTACTACGTCGTGGCTGAAAACAGGCGTGGTAACCTGTCAGGAAGCTCCAACCTTGTTACCTTCCCGCTGCTGCCTCAGTGATGGGTCGAGTTCGCATGGCCCTCGACGGCCATGACGGACAACGATAGATTATCAGAAAAAGATGCTAAGGAGATTGTTGCGCTGTCCTTGTAGTTATGGGCGGCAGTACCGATAGCTTGGCCAAGCTTCACATTAGTGCCAGCGATGTTATAATTGGTAGCATATGCGCAGGAAAGCAAGCCTAGAGCGTGTGGATACATCTGTGACTTGAGCAGAGGTGACTAACCGCCTTGGATTGCTATCAGGGTATGTTGCGGCGCTGAGAATTAAGTTGATTCGCTAGATGTCTGGACCCACAGGGCACTGCAGTTTCTTGGCGAGTGCCTATTTTGTGATCGGTGCTTTGTTGGGCTGAGGGCCTGGATTAGCGAGAGGGGGTTCTTGTGACTCGGATGACCAACGTCTTATTTATCACGGTTGATAGCCTGCGGGCTGACCACCTTGGGTGCTATGGCTACCACCGTCCAACCAGTCCCAACATCGATAGGCTGGCCAGCCAGGGAGTGCTGGCCGAACGGTTCTTCTGCGCTGGTATCCCCACTCAGCCGGCGTACACAACGATGTACACGGGCCAGCATCCTATGACCCATGGGATCATGGCGCACGGCGGGGAGGCGCAGTTGGCCAAAGAGGCACCGTTTCTTCCAGAGTTGCTGCTTGCCGAAGGCTACACCACCTGTGCCGTGGACAACTTGGTGCAACAGCGTGCCTGGTTCATACGCGGCTACGAGTTCTACATCAATCCTGGCGTGCCGCGTGCATTAGCTCTGGGCGTGACCTGCGAGGAGTTGAACCACCGCATCCTGCCTTGGCTGAAGATGCACGCCGAGGAACCATTCTTCTTGATGATTCACTACTGGGATCCCCACCATCCGTTCTATCCCCCAGCCCGTTTCAGGCACCTGTTTTACGAGGGCAATCCTACTGACCCCAACAACCACTCGCTGGACAATATGTGGAAGCACCCAATCGGCGCCATAGCGCGTGATACCTGGCTTCGCCGGCCCGAGGGGCCGGTCACCGATGCGAATTACGTGGAAGCCTTGTACGATCAAGAGATTTGCCATCTCGACGAGGGGGTGGGGGAGTTGATGGCGACACTGGATGAGCTGGGGTTGTCTGAGAACACGCTGGTGGTGTTCGTGGCTGACCACGGTGAAAGTATGGCCGAGCACGGCATCTTCTTCGAGCACCACGGGCTTTATGATGCGACAATACGGGTGCCCTTCATCATGCGCCAGCCTGGGCGCGTGCCGGCAGAGGTGCGCCTGCCACAGATTCTGCAACAGCATGACCTTGCGCCCACCCTTCTGGGGGCATTGGGGCTGCCCGTCCCCGAAGAGATGGAAGGCATCAGCTTCTGGAAGCTCGTGACCGGTGAGGCACGGGAAGGCGGCAGGGAATATGCCATCAGCGCGGAGCTCACCTGGCAGGCTAAGTGGAGCCTTAGGACTGACCGTCACAAGTTGATCCTCGCGCGAAAGCCAGACTTCTACGGCAACCCACCACGTGAGTGCTATGACCTCTTGTCAGATCCCAAGGAGGAGCATAATCTTGCAGAGGAAGAGCCAGAGCTGACCGCGGAGCTGGAGACAGAACTAGAAGGCTGGATTGCCGAGCGGCTGCGCGCCTTGGGCAAGTCCGAGGATCCACTGATTGAAAGAGAGATAGGCTTGAGGTTTGTCATATAACCTAAGGTATCAGCAAGGAAAAAGGAGCACTCAATGGAGGAGAAGCAGACTGGGCAAGATACTGCACCCGAGGTAGTAGTAGAATCCTACCTGGAAGCTGTGAAAGAGCGGGACATTTCTCGATGCGTCGCTTTCTACGCGGACGATGCGGAAATTCACTTCATGGACGGTGTTTTCAAGGGGAAGGAGGCTATCGAGGAGTGGCATAGGGACCGGTTCGCAGCCGAGCTAGAGCTTGTCAAGGTTGGTAAGCTCAGGAGCGAGGGCGGCAAGGTGACCTTCGATGGGACCGTGAGCACCAGCAAACTCAGGGCGTGGAAGATTGACAAACTAGACGGGAAGGTGACCCTCCTTGTAGAGCAAGGCAAGATCAAGGAAACCAGACTTGCTCCACGGGTATATAACCCTCTTGAGGGCTGGTAGCGGAATAGGGCAAATACGGGCTTGGCGACCCAGCGGTGGTTGAGAGGGGGGATTTGATGTTGTGGGTCAGCAGCATTTGGAGCAAGCAGGAATGGACGAACGCACATCTGCTGAGATGAACCGCAGGCGGTTTCTCAAGCTGATGGCGGGGGGAGCAGTGCTCGCGGGCGGAGCGCCGCTCTGGTTGCCGTTTTCTCCTGACAAGCGGTTCCTGGATAGTCGTGTCGAGGCCGCGTGGTCGCGCTACAGGGTGGGCGTTGGCAAGGTGGGGTATCCCCCTGACAATGCCTATTGCGCTACGAGGCGAGCCGTCGCAGCCTGCCAGGAATGGCCTGCGGGGGCCATCGCTGGCCGAACAGTCATGATCAAGCCCAATCTGGTTGTTGGTATGCCTGCCCAGTCTGGCGTGACTACCGATCCGGAGGTCGTCCGCGCTTTGGTGGACCTAGCGCTGGAATCCGGGGCAGGGGAAGTAATCATCGTTGAGGGCGGACCCGATGGGGCCCAGTTCTCGCTCTGCGGCTACGATCTCTTCGACGGCTATCACCAGCGGGTGAGGTTGGCTGCCCTGGAGGACTTGCCAATCGATATCTACCGTGTTGACAACGGGATGGCATATGCTCACCTCTATATGCGAAAGCCACTCATGGAGCAAGACGTGGTACTTATCAGCGTGGCCAAGATGAAGACCCACAACCTGGCCCATGTCAGCCTCGCTACAAAGAACCTGCTTGGACTGCCGCCGTGGGAGTTGTATCGTGCTACGAGCACTCCGGGCTTAGAGTATCGCTTTGCCATGCATGCTCGGGGTGTGAGTCAGGCGATCGTGGATATGAACTTGGTGCGGCCTGTTGACTTCGCCGTGGTGGACGGGGTGTGGGCCATGGAAGGCAGAGGCCCCGTGAGCGGTACCCCGGTGAAGATGGACGTGGTCCTGGCTGGAGGCAATGTCGTGGCCGTGGACAGGGTTTGTCTGGAGGTCATGGGCATTCCTCAGAACTCGGTGCAGCACCTGAGATACGCGGCTGACAAGGGGCTCGGCCCCGCAGACATGTCAACCATCGACGTTGTGGGCGGCAATCCGCCATCGCACCCCTTCGAGCTGCCGGCCACCGCTCCAGTGGTCGACATGCCCCAGTGCCAACCCAGGGTCTTCTGGCCAAAGTTGCCCCAGAGCACCGACATCACCTACTGGGTGGACCGGGATTGTCGGGCGCGCGTTGATATCGTGCGTACGTCAGATATCCGTCCGTCGAAGATGCAGCAGATACGCAGACTGCGCGACTGGACCCATATCCCCGCTGGCGAGCACGTGCTTGCTTGGGATGGGAAGAACGACAAGGGACACATTGTACCCGCAGGCGTGTATGCGGTGCGCGTGCGCGCCGATAGCTATAGCCCGCTGGTGCATGCTGACTCCTATGCCATGAACTGGGTGGCGGTGGCCAGAGCATGAGCAACCGCCCGTCGGGTTCTGGTGCTCCTCGGTTGTGATTGAGGCGAATTCCTTCTTGAAATGCGTTGCACCACGCGATGAACGTATTTCTGTAAGTCTAACGTAAGGCGTTTTTAATCCTCGCTTCATACTTGTAACATAGTCTTAACGTGTTGACTGTATACTTATCCCGTGTCTTCGCCGTGGGTGGTTGGGGCATGATCCGCCTTGACTTTCCAGCTTGCTGTGGTAGTATACGAAAGATGTGCCGCGATTCTGTTGCTTGTGGCGGCGATCGGTATATGACGCTGCACGGCATGACCAGAATCGACTACGCGCACGAATTGGCATGGATGGGTCTGCGCAGAAAGGGCAAGTAGCGCCCGGCTGGAGAGAAGGGTTATGAATAGCGGACGAAGAACGTCTTTGGTGGCTATCTTTCTTCTGGTAACCATGGTGTTAGCGGCCATGGTGTGTGGGAGCTGTCGAGAGCGAGAGGGATGCAACCTGCGAAAAGCGACGCCCTTGCCGACGCCAACGCCCATGCCCACGCCCACGCTATCGCCTATGGATGCTATAGACCCCTGCCTAGTGGCAGACGTCACATTTCTCGCAGAAGGTGCCCGGCCAGATTGGCATGGCGACCTGATTGCATTCGATAAAAGAACCGATGGTATCTTTGAAATATACACTATGAAATCAGATGGCACAGATGTCAAATGTCTGACCTGCAATAAGCCCGGCGCCCCTCCTGGGCATAGAGGCAATCCCGCATTCAGCCCCGATGGCAGATTTATTGCTTTTACGGGTGAGAATGAAAACGGGACGCATGACTTGAGCGAGGAGCCCGGCAAGGGGGGCAACAATGATCTTTGG
>CAYVES010000157.1:0-5746 GCA_964449845.1 uncultured Dehalococcoidia bacterium | reverse complement strand
GATGCGGTGGGGGAAGGAGGTCTGAGAGATGAGTTGACCTCCCTTGGCCACCCCAACGCCGGCATCCAGCACAGCACCAAAGACGCCCTTCTCCTGGACTTGGAACTGCCACTGGACCCCCAGGAAAGAGGGAAGGAAAAAGATCAGCTAGCTGAGGACCTACAGGCAAGGTTTGACACAACGATCAGGATAGCCGATTTTGGGGCTGAGGGGAATGCTACCACCGTGGTGGGAAATACTACCAGCCCGGCGGGAAATGTTACACTCGTTCTTATATTCGGGAAAACGGTAGATCAAATCGGCTTGAGCGATACACTGGATGATTTGGGATACTCCTGGGCCAATATCGAGAGCAGAACCCTCGATTCCTTCCTGATAAGAACTGAGACAATAGATACCGGTGAAGAGGCTGAGATCAAGCAAGCCCTGGAGGGGGAATTTGGACTGCTCGATTCTCTCGACGTCTATTCAATCTCCCCTGAGGTTGCGAGCGAGCGTGTCAAATATACCACGTATGCTGTGATCGCAGCAGCAGTGGGAATCCTCCTCTACATTACCTGGGCCTTCCGCAAGCTGGTCCATCCTATCGGCTATGGAGTGTGCGCCATCGTGGCCCTGGTGCACGATGCGCTGATAGTCCTGGGAATCTTCTCTCTGTTCAGTTTGGAAGTTAACTCAATGTTCATCATCGCGTTGCTGACCGTCATCGGCTATAGCGTGAACGATAGTATAGTAGTCTTCGACCGCGTTCGAGAGAACAGGAGACGAGACATCAGCGCCGATTTCGCGTCAGTCGTCAATGGCAGCCTCACCGAGACCCTGGGAAGATCACTTAACACCAGCCTGACCACCTTGTTCGTTCTCCTTGCCCTGTTGCTCTTCGGCGGAGCGACTATCAGCAACTTCGTCCTGGCACTGGCCATTGGCGTCATCGCGGGCACCTACAGCTCCATTTTCATCGCTGCCCCGCTAGTGGTTTCATGGGAGCGGGGCGAGCTGGGGCGGCTCTTCGACTGGATACCGCTGCGCCGCGAGCGAGGCTAAGCGCTAGCTTTGCCAAGAGGCGAATCACCGCTCTTCCAAATCCCCAACTGACACAATCTTGCGAGAGACGTGCGATGCAAGCACAGAGAGAATGTGGTAGGTAAAGGTAGGTTGAGTCAAGTTGACCGCTGCTTCCTGTGATGGTAGTCTAGGGCATCAGACCAGAGCGAAAGGATACAAGGAGGAAGAATGCAACAAAAAGGAGGATTCTTCGGTCAGCTTTTCGATTTCTCGTTTACGGAGTTCATCACTACGAGGATAATCAAGGTCCTATATGGATTGGCTATCTTCCTCGCTGCTGCAATCGGGATTATTGGAATAGTGGGCGCGTTCAGTGAATCAGCCGTTGCTGGTGGCGTGCTGCTGGTGTTGTCCCCGGTGTGGCTTCTGCTATGCATAGTTGTCGCAAGGGTTATGTTGGAGGTAGTGGTCGTCGGATTTCGCATAGCGGAGCATGTGGGGGACATTGCGAGGCAGCAACAGGGAGAATCCTAGCGTCGGCACCTGTCTGCATCTCCCAGCCGACACAATCTTCCCGCTGGCACTTAGATGCTCTAAGCCGAAGAGATATTCTCGGATGCTACCCCAGGATTGGGAGGATTAGTTAAGATAACGATAGTGTGATAAACGCGGGCAACCATTGACACCAGTCAGCGTGATGCTATACTACCGACACACGCATGTGGGAGGCTGCTATGGTGGAATTGCTAGTTCGACTGGAGTATAGGAGGCAGGCGTTGCGGAAGAGGGTGTTGGGTAGCCTCACTGACCTGGACCGAAGCTTCTTTGGGTTGGCTGCCCTGATATTCTTCGCGTTCCTTCCAACAATTGTAGCACCAGCTGTGGCCGCTGCAGCAGCGCCACCCGAGTCTGTGGTGGTCGGGGCATTAATCCTGATAGGCACCATCCTCTGTGCCACAGTCATCGCAGCACCTGTGGGGCTTGTGTTTTTCTGAAACCTGGCCTCTTTGACCCGAAAGCGCGATATCTTGCCCGCCTGTGGAATAGTCCCCAGCGCAAAGTAAAGCCCTGGGTTTTGACTGCGGATCACCATGCTCGGCTGGTTTGATTCACGTACTCCCTGGTGATCATGCCGCCATCTGGTCTGCCGAACACTCCAATACACCCAACGGATTCCTTGTCTATTGTTTGACCTTCCCAATCTGGCCAATGGATTACGTGTCCTCTGTCAGTTCCCTACCTAGTCTTGATGCCTTGGTCTCTCAACTGGACAAAGAGTGCCAGCATGGCGAACCAGATAGCGAAGAGGAAACCCGCGATTCCTATTTGGATATACGTAGTAGCCAGGGCTAGCAACACCCTGTCGACTAGAGCTGTTGCCATAGCTATGAGCAGGCACACTACCCCTACCAACATAGCCAGAGTTGCTATCCCTATGAACAACAGTGCCCTACGATTCTCCATGTGTTCACCTCCCTGCGAAAGCCCTGCTTTCCGCAGTGACTTGACATAGACTTCTTGAGGTAGTATACGTATCGCAGTAGAATATCGCAACTGGTATGGGCATTGCTGGGCTAGACCACGCCCGCTCGGGTCGCTTTGTAGACAGCATCCGCTGTTATGTCGCGGAACCGGAGGGAAAGGACCGGAGAGCCAACAAAGAGTGAAGGGAGAGGGGAAAATGGAAGAAAGACGTGTGAGACAGCGCAGAGTGACCGGGGAAAGACGCAAGGGTGAGCGCAGAGTGATGCAGGCACCCGCAGCGACAGAGCGAAGACTCTTGAGAGAAAGACGGGAGGGACAGCGCAGGGTGCTGGCGGATAGACGGAAGGCATAGGGCTTGGTAGAGAGAGCTTGCTGACACCATTGTGCGACCAGCATTCGACCCCCAAGGTCAGATGACTTTTCTGGGATGGCCAGGCCCAGCCAGGCGGATTTGGAGAGAGCAAACAGTATGCTAGGAGGCGGAATGAGAAGGTTCGCGACCTACTTAATACCATTGCTGCTACTGGCGCTTATCATCGGCGTCAATGGTTGTACTTCCGCTGCTCAATGCGCTGCCCTCTGCTCAGCGTAGTATGTTGCGGACACTTCTCACTCACCGAAATGCTCGGCGCTTCGCGGGGCCTGGCCGGGTGGGTTTGGCCTCGCTTATACGGAATGAACGAAATGAGAACCAAGAACCACACCTTGATGTTTCTCATTGGCAAATCAGTCTTATTGTTTTTTGCCCTTCTCATCGGCATATCCATAATCCACGAAGGCGCTCACCGCTGCTCCAGAAGGGTGATGGCTCGGGTAGCTTGGATTGAGCTTGATTGGCAGCGTGCTCGGGAAGGGACTAGGCTATTCAGTGCCCTGTTAGCATGCTTCTTGCGGCAGCATGCATATCGCAGTAGAATATCGGAAGTGATGCGATTGCCGACCAAGTCAGGCAGTCATCTAACTCTTGGAGAACGGAGGTAGCATGGTAAACAAGCTGTATTCCAGTTTCGACGAAGCAGTCGCCGATATCCCTGATGGCGCCTCTATCAATATGGAGGCCTGGGGGGTCGCCGCTGTTCCCAATAACCTGATCGCTGCCATCAGGAGAAAAGGAACAAAAGACCTCACCATTATCACTGCCTGCTTCATACCCCAGGTTATGCCCGAGGACGCGTTTAACTTCCCTACGGTCCTGCTTCCCCAGATGAAGAAACTGATAACCGGCGTGGTAGGTATCCAGCGACTGGGCGCCGGGTCTTTTGTCAAAGAATACGTGGAAAGGGGCCTAGAGGTGGAGGTCACCAGTTTCGGTGGCTTCGCTTCAAGGCTCTATGCCGGTGCTGTTGGCCTCGGCGGGATATACGACCCTGTTGGCGTAGGGACCATTGTTGAAGAAGGGAAGGAGAAGAGGGTTATCGATGGCAAGGAGTACATCTTCCAAAAGCCGATAAGGGCGGATTACGCGTTCATCATGGCCTACAAGGCGGACAAGCTGGGCAATCTGGTCTACCGGGGAGTCTACAGGGGAAACCAGCCACTGATGGCGATGGCAGCCGATGTCACCATCGTTGAGGTAGAGGATGAGATAGTGGAGCCGGGGGAGATCGACCCCGAGCATGTGGTTACCCCGGGGATATTCGTCGACCGCATCGTGAAGATCCCCGAAGGCGGGCTCGGCAGTCCCCAGAAACAGAAGGAAACAATATACAAGATAACTGAGATCGAGGACGCGCGCAAGCTGATGTTCAGGAGGTAGTCATCGTCGCAGTCTTTATCTGATGGAGGTAAGAAAGATGAAGCAGAGACTTGAAAGAGAAACCATAGCAATGAGGGCGGCAAAGGAACTGAAGAGCGGCGACTATGTCAACCTGGGTTTGGGTATCCCCACCCTTTGTGGACTGTTCGTCACCGAGGGCGTCCTCTTTCAGTCGGAGAACGGTGTTCTGGGCTACGGCCCCTTGCTATTGGAAGAAGAGATCGACAAGGCAGATTTTCACTATTACGATGCCCAGGGGAGGTTTTTCTCGCACGGACCTGGAATGTCCTTCTTTGATACCTTCACCACCTTTGCCATGATAAGAAGCGGGCGTATGATAAGTATTATGGGTGGACTTCAGGTTTCGGAGAAGGGAGACTTGGCGAATTGGAGCACCGTGGGGGGGTGGCTTGGCGGCACCATAGGTGGTGGGATGGACCTTGCCATGGGTGCGAAAAGGGTGATCATCACCATGGAGCATACCACCAGGGAGGGTAAGCCCCGGATAGTCAAGGAATGCACCTATCCCCTCACCGCCAAGGGGTGTGTAGACCTGATCGTAACCGATATCGCTGTGGTCGAGGTCAGGCCCCAGGGGCTCTTACTGAAGGAGGTGGCCCCCGGTTGGACAGCGGAAGAGGTACAGGCGCTAACCGAGCCCAAGCTCGCTATTGCACCTGACCTGAAGGAGATCGAGCTATAGATTGAGATCGCTGGCACCGCGCCGAACCGTTTCTCCACTTGTAGATGGGCAACTACGCCTTGTGCTTGCGTCGCCTGCTGTCCGGTGCCTTGAAAGGCGTGCCTTTTGATTACACTAACCTCGGTACGCTGACTTGACAGGTCGATAGCGTTAGGCTTAGACTCTACAACGGAAATTGACATAAATAGAAGGAGGTCTAAGATGCCAGAGCTAACAGACTATAGTGGTCCATACAAGCACGATCTGAAGTTCGAGGATTTCTCCAAGGATTTCCTCATCAAGCTGATGCACTCGTGGCAAAGGGCATATATGCGCCTATCTGCCATCTGGTACCAGGCGGTCATGGATAGGTTTGGTATGGAGGCGGCGGACGGTTGCAATCTAGACGTCTGGCTGACAGTAGGTGAGAAAGTAGTTCCGAAGTTCGCCAAGATTGGAAATGTCGAGCCAAAAACTGTCCTCGATGCCCTGAAGGTTGTACAGTTAGCTCCAGATAGCCATGTTGGCTCAGAGCTTTTCGCTGGGGAGCTTGATATCAAGAGCGAGAACCACGTGATAACCACCACCACCAAATGCGCACCGCTCGAATTCTTCGAGAGGGCCGCACCGGAAAGGATCCAATACTTCTGTCATGTGCTGGAGAAGCAGGTGATGGAGAAGTACTTCAATAATCCCAAGATAAAGGTAACGCCTCTGAAGCTGCCTCCTCGGGAAAGCCCCGATGACATTTGCTGCCAGTTCGAGATTAAGCTTGAGGAATAAAGGGATAAACACTAGCAGTATGGCTCTACTTAGGC
>CAYVES010000156.1:0-5749 GCA_964449845.1 uncultured Dehalococcoidia bacterium | reverse complement strand
AGGTAGTGGTGGTAGACAATCTCTCCAGCGGATTCCGACGTAACCTCAACCCCAATGCCAAGTTCTACCAGCTCAGCATTTGCGATAAGGAGCTATCGTCTATCTTCGAGCGGGAGAAGCCGGAGATAGTGAACCATCATGCAGCTCAGATAGACGTACGGAAGTCAGCGGACGATCCCATCGCGGATGCCGAGGACAATATCCTGGGCAGTCTGAACGTGATCACCAACTGCCTCCAATTCGGCGTTAAGAGGCTAATATACGCCTCCACGGGCGGAGCGATATACGGGGAAGCACAGTATCTTCCCGCTGATGAGAATCATCCAGTAAATCCCATCTCCCAATACGGCGTATCAAAGCATGCCGTCGAGCACTACCTTCATCTTTACAGTATCCTCTACAAGCTTGAGTACGTAGCATTGAGATATGCTAACGTCTATGGCCGTCGGCAAAATCCCTTCGGAGAAGCAGGAGTGGTGGCCATTTTCGCCACCCAGATGCTCACCGGGAAACAACCTACCATCTTCGGCCCCGGGGACAAAACCAGGGACTATGTACACGTGTCGGACGTAACAGACGCAAATATCCTCGCTCTCGATCGAGGGGGGAACTCCGTACTCAATATCGGGACGGGTATCGAGACCTCCGACCAGGAGGTATTCGACACCCTGGCTGATGTGCTGGGGTATCAAGGTTCCCCTATTTATGCTCCGGTTCGCAAGGGGGAGGTCTACCGCATCTGCCTCGAATGCAGTAAAGCCAAGGAGGAACTTGGCTGGAGCCCACGGATTTCGCTCAAAGAAGGAATAGCAAGAACGGCAGAGTACTACAGAACTCTAGCCAAACAAACCCCAGCGAGGTAGCAGATACCCGACAAGAATAGCGATCGAAAGCCAAGTTGATGCCCTATATCTCGATGTCATTGCGACCCCGATTCATCGGGGGAAGCAATCTTGTATGTATTTCTGATTAGATTGCTTCGCTGCCCCTTCCCCTTCACTTCGTTCAGGGTCGGGGATTGGGCTCGCAATGACACCCAAAAAACCTGATTTCTTGAAGTTAATCGCAGTTTTGGGGCACGCCGTTATACTTGCGAGTTTTACGCCGCTGATTTAAAATAGGTTTGACGTAGGGTTAGCCTAAGAGGCCGCGAGCAGGGGATTCTCATCGAAGCAGATATCAGTTGTCGGGAATGCGAGAGGCGGTAGTAATAGACGCGGTGCGCACCCCCATAGGGAGGGCGCATCCAGACAAGGGTTGGTTCAAGGACATTCGTTCCGACGAACTTGGCGTTATCGTTATTCGGGAGTTACTCAGGCGAACAAAGGTAGACCCAGGGCAGATAGAGGATGTAATTCTGGGCTGCGCCAACCAGACAGGTGAGCAGGCAATGAACGTAGCCCGGTACATTGGCATAATGGCTGGTCTGCCTCTTGAAATTGCTGCTCAGACCATCAACCGCCAATGTGCTTCCAGTATGACTGCGGTTCACAGCGCTGCCCAGGCGATCATGAGCGGCTGTGGCGACATCTTTATCGCTGGAGGGATCGAGAGCATGACCCATCTACCAGAGGGAGCAGGAGCTGACTTGAATCCGAAGCGGTTCCAGTTTGTCGATCGCAGCTCCTCCTCCATGGGTTTGACCGCCGAGAACCTGGCCGAGATGTATAATATCTCCAGGCAGGAGCAGGAGGAGTTTGCATCAAGAAGCCATCGGAAAGCGATAGCTGCTCAAGAAGAGGGAAGATTCAAGGACGAGATGGTTCCGGTAGAGATAATCTCAGACAATGGTAGCAAGAAGCTGATAGATAGCGACCAGAACCCAAGGCCTTACACCTCTCCTGAGCTGATGGCTGCACTCGAAGCCATTTCCCGGCAGGGGGGAACGATCACTGCGGCAACAGCTTCGCCGGCAAGCGATGGGGCAGCGGCTATAATGCTGGTGTCACGTGAGAAGTCTGAGGTAATTGGTCTCAAGCCCAAGGCAAAGGTGGTCTCTATGGCTGTAGCCGGGGTCGATCCCAAGTTGATGGGACTGGGCATAGTCCCGGCAACAAGGAAAGCCCTAGAGAGGGCGGGATTAACTATAGCTGATATCGACCTGGCAGAAGTAAACGAAGCCTTTGCTGTAGTAGCTTTGGTTGCCATCAGGGAACTGGGAATTGACGAGGAAAAGGTGAATCCCAACGGCGGGGCAGTCGCCCTGGGGCACCCCATGGGATGCACTGGAGCCAGGCTGGTGACCACCCTGGTTCATGAGATGACGCGTCGTCAGGCAAGATACGGGCTGGCGGCGATGTGCGTGGGGATGGGGCAGGGGGCAGCAACGATTCTGGAGATAGCAAGTTAGAGATCAGTCAAACTGAGTCAGTGGGCTCGTAGCTCAGTGGCAGAGCGATCGGCTCATAACCGATTGGTCGCAGGTTCGAATCCTGCCGGGCCCACCATTGTTTTGTGCTCAGCTTTGTGCTGAGCGGCCAAGCGACCCACGGGTGTAATTGCAAAAGGACCATTGATGTGGTATAGTTCGACAACCCCTGAGTTTTTCGTATCAGCGGCTCAGGCCACGAACTCAGGAGCAAGGAGGTGCAGCGTGCCCCCATCGAAGGAGGACTACGAAGCTGGTCTTGATCCAAAGGCGAGAGAGATTCTAGAGTTTCTAAGAGCCAATCCAGCAGATAAAGGTTACACAGTTATGGAGCTATATGCAAACACATATAGTGATGAGGAGAAGAGTACCCACCTCCGCGACTCAGGTGGGGTTGGGCAAGTATTTCGAGAGATCCAGCGATGGCTTGACGAGTTCCGCGAGCACGGGTATGTCAAGTCTAAAATCGTCAGTGCCACCCTCTTCTACAGCGCCAGCGAGTGAAGGGGGTTGTGATGGGGTTTGAGTTCTGGGTGGCTGTAGGAGGGCATACAGCACCGATGACAAGCACCAGCAAGACACATGTAACTAGCACAATCCCCTATTTCCTGATTCTACCTCCTGGCGTTAGCTGAGGATGAAGTTCTCCGCGATGTCGCGTAGTGCCGCAAAGCCGGGGGATTCGGCGGAGAGCTTAGTTATAGGTTTACCGACCAAATCGTGGTAGGCGATGTTCTCATCCTGCGGGATGTAACCGAAAACCTCCAGGCCCATCTCCTGGGCGAGTTGTTCTAGTAATCCCACGTTGCCCTGCACCCTATTGATGACCAAACCCATCTTCTCGCATTGTATGATTCTCTCACTCTGTACCATCTTCTTTATCAGACCTGCGGTTTGTATGCCTCTCGATGTGGCGTCGCTGACAATAATCAGGGTATCTACACGGCGCATGACCTGCCTGTTTATTTGTTCCAGGCCGGCCTCGCCATCGATGAGGATAGTGTCAAAGCTCTTGGAGAGTGTTTCTATTGTCCCACGCAGAAGGTCATTGACCGGGCAATAGCAGCCCAAGGTTTCGGTGCGTCCCATGGCCAGCAGGGCGAAGTCCTCCATCTCATTGAGGGCCTCCAAAGCCATATAGTCAAGCATGTCAACTAGCTGAATCCTCTCTTCCTTTCTACCCCTTCTGGCGGTCTTAATTATATCCTCGCGTACCTGGCCCATGGTTCGTGTGACGCTTACGCCAAGGGTGCTGGGCAGGCCCATAGCCGGATCAGCGTCAATCAGCAGCAGCTTGCCAGCCTTGCCGCCCTCGACAAGAACCCTGGTCATCATGGCTGTGAACGTGGTCTTACCCACGCCCCCCTTGCCACATACAGCGAGCAGTCTCTTGCTAGGCGTAGCAGATTCAGACATCAATACACCCCACCTTTAGACTTTTGCCCCTTGGGGGCTCAAATGTACGACAGCGGTAGCCCTTGTTAAGCTATGATTTCGTAACTTTCGGGGTGTTTCTGGCTTTCTTCTTACGAACGGTGACCACTTCTCTGATTTGGTCACATACAGGCTTATAGGTGCAAGACTTGCAATCCCAGCCGAGGGTGCACTCGAGAACGTCATAGCCTCTAGCCAGCCATGTTCCCCTCACAATATCCTTGTCTATTTTCCGAACCTGCTGGGCGATCTCATCCAGACGTTGCACGTCTTCTTTGCTCGTGGTGACAAAGATGACTTCCATAGCTTGCACCTTGGGCACCTCGGATTTGAAGATGGCCATCAGCGCTTTTCCCAAGACGGAGAAGTCAAAACCTTTCGCCGCAGCATCCTTGCCCACCCTGCCCCACATGCGCTCAGATGTGCTCTTGATCATATAGCCTTCTACCTGGTCAGAGATGTATTGGCTCTGTTCGAGCGCCGAATGCTCTTGCTCGCCGAGATCTCTCCCCGCCACCATCAAGACCTGGCCGAACGGCAGGCTGGCTCCTGGTGTTTCCTGAATATCTGGGCCGATAAGGGTAATTTTGCCGTCTCTGATCAGTGACGGGTTATCTGTCCACAGGAGAAAGGCGCAGGAACCAGCGTCAGGGCTCCCAAGCTCGACGAAGGTATCTCCGCGGAGTATTATACCTGAGCTCGCCCGGGGCCCAACCCGAACAGGTAGTCCCTCCAGCAGCTCGCTGACCGCCGCCGGGCTATCGAACTCTCTAAATTGCCCGCCCCCTCTCCGAACTTCCTCCACGTATTCGGCCACCTTTTTCACATATGCATCAAAGACTGACACAATCCACTTCCTTCCCGGAAGCTTGGGGTTATCCAGGATGTTTGGTAATCTTGTTTGTCATTCTGAGTGGAAGACCCGACTAAAGCGAAGGGGCAGCGAAGGACCTAGCCACTTTACCATTGCTGAGGGCGACAAAATAGCACAGGCTCTCAGTTCAATCAGGCCTCGGGGCCTAGCCCGCCCCCCGAGCGAATCGACTCAGGGTTGTCCGTTTACTCTCTCCTCAGCTATGAGCGCCGCGCCGACTGCCCCTGCGATTTGGGGATCCTGGGGCAGCTTGCTTACGCTCACCCCTAGTTTCTCCTCCAATGCTTTGGCCAGGCCCTCGTTTTTGGCACATCCGCCCGTCAGAGCCACATCTTCGACAAGGCCTACCCTCTTGACCATGGAATTCAACCTACCCGCTATTGAGTTGTGGAGGCCGGCAGCAATATCAACCACGTCCACGCCCTCGTTGACCAGGGTTATGACCTCGGATTCAGCAAACACGCTGCACTGGCTTGTAATCGTGGCAGGATGATTTGACTGAAGGGACAGCGATGAGAGCCCTTCAAGCCCACAGTCGAGCGCCCTGGCCATAGCCTCGAAAAACCTTCCCGTCCCCGCGGCACATCTGTCGTTCATAACAAACTCGAGAACCTTGCCCTTATCGTCTAAGGACATGACCTTGCAGTCCTGTCCGCCGATGTCGACCACTGTCCTCACCGTGGGCGACATCCAGTGAGCACCATAGGCATGACAGGTTATCTCCGAGAGATTCTCGTTGGCGAAAGGCACCTTGAGCCGACCATAGCCCGTGCCCACAATGTAATCAAGGTCCTCGATCGACGACAGGCTCGCCTTCTCTATCGCCTCATCCATGACCAACCGCGCCGTCACCTCAGGCTTCGTAGTAGATGGAATTATGACGTAGGAGACGATTTCTCCGTCTTTCATTACGACTGCCTTGCCGGTGGCAGAACCTACGTCACAGCCTCCGACAATCACGTTAGCTCCTTCCTCTGTTTTGTCACTTGGCCTACTCACAACGCCGATGCCCGCCTCTAGCCGAGCCCCATCGCTCTGAAGAACTGGCAAAGCTTGTCCTTGACCTGGTCGGG
>CAYVES010000155.1:0-5753 GCA_964449845.1 uncultured Dehalococcoidia bacterium | reverse complement strand
GCTGAAGAGGAACTCAGAATAGGCGTGTTTGTTTGCGACTGCGGACTCAACATAGCAGGGTCGGTGGACACTGAGGAGGTGCGGCTGTCGGCGGAGGAGCTTCCCGACGTCGTGGTCTCGGTGAGAAACAGGTACACCTGCGCTGACCCCGGGCAGGAGGAGATAAAGAGGCACATACGGGAATACAATCTGAACCGCGTGGTGGTGGCCTCCTGCACCCCCCTGCTCCATGAGTCTACCTTCCGCAATTGTGTGGCAGAGGCCGGGCTCAACCCTTACCTCCTTGCGATGACCAGCATCAGGGAGCAGTGCAGCTGGGTGCATCTCCACGACCGTGAGGCAGCCACCAAGAAGGCTAAAGACATCGTCAAGATAGCGGTGGCTCGCGCTCGCCTTCTCGAAGCCCAGAAGGAGATGGAGATACCGGTCACCAATGCCGCTCTGGTGATCGGCGGTGGGGTGGCTGGCATCCAGGCAGCCCTGGACCTGGCCGATGCCGGGCACCAGGTATACCTGGTGGAAAAGGAGCCCTCTATCGGGGGCATAATGGCGCAACTGGACAAGACCTTCCCCACCATGGACTGTTCAATATGTGTGCTCGGGCCTAAGATGATGGACGTGAGCCGCCACCCCCGAATCGAACTTCTGGCCTACAGCACCGTGGAGGAAGTATCGGGCTATGTCGGCAACTTCAGGGTGCGCGTGCGTAGAAAAGCACGCTACGTGGAGGAGGACCAGTGCACCGGCTGCGGCGATTGCGCTAAGGTCTGCCCGGTAGTATTGCCCGACGAGTTTGAGCAAGGCTTTTCCTCGCGCAAAGCAGCATATATACCCTTACCCCAGGCCGTGCCCCCAGCCTACGTCATCGACATGGAGCATTGCCTGGGAAACAACCCCGTAGCCTGCTCCAAGTGCATTGACGCCTGTGAAAAGCAGTGCATTGACCTTAACATGCAGGACAAGATAGTGGAGCTGGATGTAGGCACTATAATCGTGGCCACAGGCATGGGGATATACGACCCCACCCCGCTCGATGAGTATGGCTACACACGCTTTGAGAACGTCATAACGACCATGGAGTTTGAAAGGCTGATATGCGGTAGCGGCCCCACCGACGGCCACCTGATACGTCCCTCAGACCGTCAGACCCCAAAGCGCATCGGCTTTATTCAGTGCGTTGGCTCGAGAACAGAGAACAGGGGCCATCCCTATTGCTCCAACGTTTGCTGCATGAACACAGTGAAGGACAGCCTCCTTATCAAAGAGCACCATCCGGACACCGAGATCTATGTCTTCTATGTGGACATCCGCGCCTTCGGCAAGGGCTTCGAGGACCTGTTCCGCCGCTCCAAGGAAGAAGGCGTTCACTACATTCGTGGCCTGCCCGGCGAGATCAGTGAAGACCCTGCCACCAGAAACCTCCGCCTCAAAGTGGAGAACACCACTGCGGCGCGTGTGGAGGAGTATGAGTTGGACATGGTGATTCTGTCGTTGGGTCTGGAGCCCAGGGACGACCTCAAGCAGCTAACCAACATGCTGAATATCTCCCAGACGAGCGACGGCTTCGCAATGGAGGCTCATCCCAAGCTGAGGCCGGTGGACGCACCCACGCCGGGCATCTTCTTCGCGGGCTGCGTGGAGGCGCCGAAGGACATAAAGGACAGCGTAACCCAGGCAGGGGCGGCAGCCGCCAGGAGTGCCATCATACTGAATGCAGGTACCATAAGAAGCGAGGCCATCAAGGCGGTGATAGACCTGGACAAATGCACATACTGCGGCGTATGCGCCAGGGTCTGTCCCTACGGGGCGATAAAGGTAGACGTGAAAGGCAAAACAGTGGCACAGGTAGTGGCTGCGGCATGCGCTGGTTGCGGCACCTGCGCCGCGGAGTGTCGCTTTGACGCCATAACCATGCAGCACTTCAGCGACGCGCAACTGCTGGCCCAGATAGACGCTGCTATGGAGGAGGAGCCCGAGCAGAAGATTATAAGCTTCCTGTGCAACTGGTGCAGCTACGCGGGGGGCGATCTGGCCGGCGTATCGAGGCTACAGTATCCACCCAACAACCGCTTCATCCGCACCATGTGCAGCGGCAGAGTGGACGAGAAGTTCATACTTCACGCCTTCGAGAAAGGCGCTCCTCTGGTGCTGCTCTCCGGGTGCCATATAAACGACTGCCACTACATCAACGCCAACCACTGGACCAAGCGCCGCGCAGAGAAGCTTTGGGCGCGTATGGAGAAGCTCGGAATACGGCCGGAGCGGCTACAACTGCAATGGGTTAGCGCAGCCGAGGGACCCAGGTTCGCCCAGCTAATGCGCGAGCTGGAGGAGATGCGCCAGCAGGTTACGCCCGAGGAGATAGAGCACACCAAGAAGGTACTGGCCGAGCACAGGGTGTCGAAGGCAAAGGCGGCGAAGCGGGAAGAAACTCCGGAAGCAGAGGTTGAAACCGTTTAGCGCCCCCCAGCACGTAACTCCAATAGCAGCAGGGTGGGTGCAGCGCAGTGAAGCCCGCTCTTTAGCTCGATATCCGAAAGTACTATTTCTCCTACCCGTTAAGTCAACGAAAGGATGAATGCCGTGGCAGAAATCACCTTGGATGAACAAACGGCTAAGCTAGAAGATTATGAAAAAGGGTTTCTTGCTGTCCACTTGGTGAATACCGGGGTAGTCCTTGGCTTATTCGAGAAGCTCAGTACCTCCGATGGCGGCGTTAGCGCTGATGCCCTAGCCAGTGAGTTGGGTCTACATGAACCCTACGTGAGGCTTTGGTGCCAGGCCGCCTATCACTTCGAAATCCTCGATTGCGATGAAGATGGCAGATTCGGCCTTGCCCCCCACATGGGCACCCTGTTGACTGACACCGAGAATCCCTACTACTTCGGGCACAGAGCAAGATTCATGGTTTCTCACTGGACACGGCTTCTCAAGAGTCACCCAGAATATTACAGGAGCGGAGACACCCATTTCTGGGATGCTCTCGGGCAGGAGTTCTCGAGAGACGCTAAGGCCCTGACCAGTCATATCGTGCCCTTGGCTTACAGGTTCATGATCATTCCCGCTATTCCAGGGTTAAAAGAAAGGCTGGATGCCGGTATGAAGGTTTTGGACGTAGGGTGTGGTGCAGGACATCTCATGATTCAACTGGCCAAAGATTTCCCCAATTGCAGGTTCGTTGGTGTTGAAGTTGATCGATTCGCCGTCGAAGATGCCCAGAGATATATGGAAGACAATGGGGTGGAGGATAGAGCATCAGCCTTGTTGGTCGACGCAGCCTCCATGGACTATGAGGGGGAATTCGATCTGGTAAACATGGCGGTGGTGTTGCACGAAATGAGACCTGGTATAAGACCCAGGTCGATGGCAAACTGTTACAAAGCTCTGAAGGATTCGGGTGAGATAGTGATTTTCGACTTTGCCTATCCGGAAAGACTAGAAGATTTCAGAAAGCCGCAGTATGCCCCTGGCGTTAAGGATCAGTTCTTTGAAGTAACCTGGGGTACTGAGCACCTCCCCCTGTCAGCGAGACATCAGCTTCTTCTCGAAGTTGGCTTCAAAGATCCCACCACGATCTCCATGTTCGGTGGCCCAATTGAAGTAACGTACGCCGGGAAATAGTTTCTCTCTGGTCGGCTTCCACCTCCAACTGAACCGGTGTGTGATATAGTATACTGGCTACTGAAACGAGTCTCCACGCCCTAACCGTTCGCGTCTTCAGCTAAATGTCCGGTAATCTAACTGGAAAACATCGGGGTTTGTTGCGGCCACGCCATCCTGGCGCTTGCCCCCCCGCTCAAGCCCCATTGCTAGATGTTTTCGCTGAAGGCTTCTCGTGGTATCATATGCTATCGCAAGTGAATGGCGCGAGACGAAGCTTTGAGCAATAAGTCCGAGACATGGAAAACGAAGAAGGGTGAGATAATAGCGAGAAGGCCAAATGGCTCGTTTTGTGTGCGGATAGCTGTTGAGGAATATGCTCAAAATTGATTTGAAGGGAGGAGAATCATGAACTGCCCGCGTTGCCACGCTGAGTTGACAGTTGAGAATTACCGGGGTGTCGAGGTTGATCGCTGCCCCGACTGTGGGGGCATGTGGCTGGACTACGGTGAGCTCGACCAGCTTGAGGACACCGTCTTCGACAAAGACGAACTCAAGGGGAGCTTGATGTTCCGCTCCTTTGAGGGCGAACTCGTCTGTCCCAAATGCGGAGGGCGGATGCAGCGATTCAACTACCGTGCCTACAATTTGGAGCTTGACTTTTGCGAGCAGCAACACGGAGTCTGGCTTGATGCTGGTGAGGAAAAGCGAGTCTTGGAGCTAATGAAGCAACGGATCACAGACATGGATCGAAAGGCGAAGGCAGAAGGAGAGTGGGGCAACTTCCTGGCGAAGCTCGGGTCGCCCTCTTTCCTGGACAAAGTCAAGGGCCTGTTCCGAAAGTAGGCTATGCAACACTGAATATAGCTCAGCCAGCGGATTCTCAGGCAAAGCTGGCCATCCTTCAAATCGCTGCTTATGATGCTCCAAGAGGGCCCGGGCGAAACGATAGCGTTCCGCCTGTGCTCGGCCACTCAGTCTGTTGCTTACCTGGTTCTTATGCCTTGGTCTCTCAGCTCGTACAGCACGCCCCAGATAGCAAAGAGAAAAGCCGCAATTGCTATTTGGACGTAGGTGCGTGGCAGGGCGTACAACACATCGTCCGTTATAGCTGTTACCACAGCTATGATAATGCACACTAACCCTACAAAGCCAGCCGCCCTGGATATCCAGAGATATAATGTTGTGGGATTTCTCTCCATATGTTCACCTCCTCTTTGGTCTTAGCTGGCAGCGGCGCCTCAAGAAAGATGCAGGGATGGAAATGCTGCCGCCAGTTCCTCGTTGGCACAGTGTTGTGCTATGGACTTCTTGTGGTAGTATAAATATCGCAGTAGAAAATCGCAACAGCTAGCTGATTTATGCTCGGAGGGCATTATGTGGGTTCTTCTTAACCGAATGATGGTGGGATTGTTGTCTCTTTGGGGAATCGGTGTCTACAGGCTGAATCGCCCTACCCATAAACCCGCAGCTGAAGCAATCCGCATAGAGTCTCCCATCGACTTTAACACTGTGGAAGTTGCCGATAGGTTGTGGGCAGACCACGAACATGTGCAAGCTTACCTGAGTCCTGACCGTTTGAAATTCTTTGATTATGTAGCTAGTTTTATGCACGAGAAAGGTGTAGATTGTAACAACAAGCACATTGCGGACGTGGGTTGCGGGTCCGGACACTTGCTACTTAGTATCCGCAAAGTTTGTCAACCATTATCAATGACTGGCCTCGAGTACTCTCAATCAGCAATAGCAATTGCGAAGACTGTTGTCCCAGAAGCAAGATTTTGCCTGCATGACATATATGATTCAACCAAGGAATATCGACTGGATGTAATTGTTTGCGTACAGGTCCTAGAACACCTACTGTTCCCAGACAAGGCGCTTAGAAACATCCTTGCTATGCTGAATCGGCCTGGCATCGCTTTTGTTACCGTCCCCAACGGGCGCGTTGACACGTATAGAGGGCACATCAACTTCTGGAGTCCCGAAAGCTGGCAAGTATTTCTGAAGGATGTTTGCGGCGACGATTCAGTAGAAACTGGAATCACGGAAGAGGGGGCGAACTTTGCTATCATTAAGCTTACGTCACATTGACTTATCGCAAATGATCTCCCACCGAAAGAATCTTGCGACTGACATCTGATGCGCTACGCTAA
>CAYVES010000154.1:0-5829 GCA_964449845.1 uncultured Dehalococcoidia bacterium | reverse complement strand
AGGGACAGGGGCAACAGAGGGTGAAGGAGTATCTGGACAAGCTATCTCAGCCTGAAATAGATCTCGTCTCTTACCCCTACTGTTTCCTCCCTGGACACTGCTCCTCACCTTATCCAAAGCTCTGTTGACATGCCTGATTAAGTGGAACTTATCCGCCGCTACCTTTGCCCCGGGCAAGCACATCCGCACCGCCTGGCGGAAAGGTTCGTGCATGTCCATCGCCACCGCCTTGACTCTCTCAGGCTGAGATAGCTATCAGTTCTCTACCAGAGTTTAAGCAGCTTCTACGCACGTTAACCAATTGGAGAGAGGAAATACTCAACTACTTCGACTACCGGATAACAAATGGCTTTGTCGAGGGGAAGAACAACCGCATCAAGACTATAAAGAGCATGGCCTATGGCTACCGCAATATGGATACCTTCCGATTGAGGATATTGGCAACTAACCCAGGCTATGAGAACAGACTTTCACACTTATTGCCGTAGAACCAAAGAGCATAAGGGGTTCTCCTCTGTTTCGGTTGATAAGCCCATTAACTTTCCTGTATACTCTCATACAAAGTTTGGGAAAGAGGGTAAGAGAATGGCAAAACAAAAGAATGACAACCTCTGGCTTTGGCTTATATTTGCTTTCATAGCGATAGTAGGCTTCTTTGTTGCGATTGATAAGATTGGCGATTTTTGTGATGCTCATACCCTTGTATGTCAAATTGGGGCTATTATCATTTTTATTGCAATTGGGATTGGTATCGGCATTGGACTGATATTTCTCGCTTTGTGGATTCGAAATAAATTGTCTGGAATATAATATCCTGCATATTTTGTAAAAGCTGTATAATCCTAAAGCGCAACTTGCTGCTAAAACAAGCAGCCAGAAGATGCATTCATAAATCATATCAATCTTCCCTTCTTTGCCTTCCCCCCTGCAAATGGATGTCTCGAAATCATGCCACGACCAACATACATATCGCCTCTCGGTTTTTCACTTCGCCTTGCCTTTGGTGCGGCAATCGAGGGGCGTACCTGCTTAGATACATGGGGGACAGATGGCCGTAGTGGTACTTTAATGGGAGTCTCAGTCTCTCCTATGCGCCTGATAACCGTCTTAGGCTCACGTATAACATCCTTCCAGTTCCGATAGGGGAATGTAGCTTTTGCGGCTTTGGCTGGCGTCTTATCTCCCAAAGACTCATGTGGCCTGAAATAGTTGTAGTGAATAAGCCAACCCCTAGCGAACAGCCGTGCCGAGTCTCGTTTTTTCAACCCCCGCATTATCTTTGTGCGGCTTTTCAGCGTTCCGTGGAACCGCTCAATTAGGTTCGTGGATTGTTCAATTGTAAAAGGCTTGCTCTGAATGTGTTTGGTGTCAGCGCCGAAGGCTAACTCAATACCGTCTAAGTAAGCTGCCAGCTTATCAGTAACTACCACCTTTGGAGTTTTACCAGCACGCTCAGCCGCCTTTTCCATAAGCCGCCTAGCGTCTTTGGTTGTACGAGTGGGTGCTATATGTGAAGCTAGAAGGAATCGAGTATCAGAGTCGATTATGTCGAAAAACCACAGCTTCTTACCTTCAATCCGCAGCACAGTCTCGTCGGCAATCCACGTGTCGCCTACCTTTGGAGTGTATTCCTTCGCCTTAGCCATAGCTTCCTTTGTGAATCTCACAATCCAGTTATAGATATTGGAATCCGACACATAGCTATTATGTTCCTGCTGTAAATGCCTGCGGATAGCCTGTAGAGACATGCCCTCATAGTACATGTGGACTGCGGATGATACTTGGTCTACAGGAGTCCTCATGCCAGACAATGCGTCATTGTCGGCAAACTTCCGCTTACAATCCTTGCACCAGTAGCGTTGGACACCACGAAGCTTGCCGTACTTCACTATGTTCTTAGAGCCACAGTATTTGCACCTAAAGTCCTCGTATATCACCTTCATCAGCCTAAACCCCTTCCATGCCCCTGATCGGCTCCAAACTTTCCAGACTGCTCGTCTCATGTGTGCCTTCAACTAGCTTTGGTTGAAGGCTACCACAAACGAGCGTCAGATTCAGCACTTTTTGACCCCAATGCGTCCAAGGTATGAAAACTTGTACCATTACGGTTGACTCTCATTTGCATTATTCGTATACTACTTTTGATGATTCCCCGTATAAGAAGCATATTGCGATTTAGATTCGGTCGCTTCCGAGTCGGTATTTACATGGGATTTCTTATTGGCATTATTATCGCGCTCTCTATTACCGACTCCATTGAGGACGAATGGGTGGTGCTTCCTACAACCAATCTTGGCGACCCATTTCAGGCAATTGGGCTTTTTATAATCTTTATTGCGATTGTCGGGATATCCGCTTTGGTAGGATATATTATTTCTCGCTGAGTAAATCGGTAGAACAAAGAAGCGAAGCAATATTACAAATTGGAGTGTGAGCCAGAAACCCGTTAACCAGAATAACAAATGGCTAGGACTAGCAAAGAGATAAATTATAAATATAAACAGAATCGTCATTAATGAGTTAATTGTACCGACAACGTATTCCCAGATTGCGGGATTTTCGGCGGCGCTCTGGCTCTGTGATATATCTGTGTATTTCTCAGCATGGCTACTATTCTTTTTCTTTAGGCAATTCCCCCAACCATAAGAGAGGACTACGCCTTTGCCTTTTTGTCTGATATTCCGACTTATTTGCCATATTCTGTTAAACATATTTTTCCCCCCAAAAAAATGCCACCAACCACAACAGAGGAGTACCGCATAAGGCGTTGACAAGCCTGTGAGGCGAAACTATAATAGCGCTGACAGTTGCAATCTGAAAGGTGGTGCAGATATGGCCAACGAGATGGGGAAGAGGTATCGCTGCGCGAAGTGCGGCACGGAACTGATTGTCACACGAGCGGGCAACGGGGCGGTCAGTTGTTGTGGACAGCCTATGGAGAAGAAGAGTTAAACAGGGCATATTGGTGGTGTAGCAAGATATGGGCCAGGAGATAGAAGCCAGAAGGGAGTCTCAGGGAAAATGCCGAACCTATTAGGTAGAAGATTCCGTTGTGAGATTTGCAATACCGAGGTATTGATAACCAAAGCGGGCGAGGGGGAGGTGGAGTGCTGCGGTCAGCCGATGACTGCACAGCAGCCCAGGCCCCTGCCCTCTTCAGATTAACCCCATAGGGGGGCTCAGCTAGTAGAAGCTATAGATGTTTCTTCGCGGTTGGGGCTTTCTTTACTCTTAGGTTTTGGGTGGTGTCCCCTTCTAGTTGATGATTCTAGCACTCTCTTGTCGTTTTCCGAGGACAGATTCCCCGACTTTGCCCCAACCGACTCGTACTGCGGCTACCTCTGGGGCTCGATGATAACCTTGATGGAGTTGTGTTCCTGGGGATGGGTTACCATGTGGAAGCCCAGTCCTGTGTCTGCCAGCCCCAGCCTGTGGGTGATCATCTCTCTGACGCGCAGGTTGCCGGCTCGGATGAGTTCCAACGCTATGGCGTAGTCTGCTGGGCTCCCTGCGTAGGATGTGGTAAGAGTTACGTCGTTGCGCCAAAACAGGTCATTCAGAGAGATGGGAAAGGTCGCTCCTGGCTCGGTAGGCGCGAAGAAGAGAATAGTGCCCCCGCGCTCTACCGAGTTCAGCGCCTGCACGATAGCCGATCTGGCTCCGGTGCACACTATCACCACATCCGCCAGTCGGCCGTCGTTGATATCGCGCAGATACGCAGGTATATTACCTTCGGCGTGAATCGCGGCATGGGCCCCCAACTGTCGTGCCGCTTTCAGACGGTAGTCAAGGATGTCTGTCGCTATCACCATGCCTGCCCCCAGCATACGTGCCAGGTGCACGTGCAGCAGTCCCGCAATGCCACTGCCGATAACGAGCACGCTGTAGCCGGCTTTCATGCCTGATCGCCTCTGTCCGCGCAGGACGCAGGCCACCGGTTCAACGAAGGTCGCCTCCTCGAAGGACACCTCTTCAGGTAGCAAGAACACGCCACGGTCCACGTTGATAGCTGGTATTCTGATGTATTCGGCAAAGCCACCGGGGTCGAAGTTAGTCTGACGAAGGGTATCGCAGACGGTGTGATTGCCGGTGAGGCAGTAGTGGCACGTGTTGCAGGGCACGTGGTGGGCCGCAGTGACTCGCTCACCCACTTTGTAGTAGTCTACTCCGTCTCCTACAGACTCAATCACGCCTGCAACCTCGTGACCGAGCACCAGGGGAACTTTGTGGATGCGGTACCATTCCATAACATCGCTGCCACAGATACCGCTGGCTTCTACGCGCAGCAGAAGCTCTCCGGGGCCAATCTGTGGCGTTGGCATCTCTTCTGGACGCACGTCCTGGTTGCTATAGTACATCGCTACGCGCATCGTATCCTCTATACCAAGCTTCCGAGAAGTTTCTTGGGCGAAGGGCGGGGAAGAAGCGTTGGTCGCCAAACTGGCTCATGTTTGCTCGGAGTCAGGTTCTTGCTCGGCTTCGTCGGGCTCTTCCTCGGCGGCGTAGTAGATTGGTGCCCTGTGGCGGGTGTCGATCACAACGGTGCCGGCAATCACGTCGTGGAGCCCGCGCCTTCTGTTGTTGAAGACGATGATGAGGAAGAAAACAAACAGGATAACAAATGCCAGCGCCTCGTGGACGTAAGCAGCTCCATAGGAATAGATGCTGAAGTAAACGAAATAACCAAGGAAGCGCAGCAAAGCCCGGCCAATGCCGATGGGGCTGCCATCGATCCTAACTACCTTGGCGCTAGTGATTATCTTGCCGGGTGTTTGTCCTCGCCATGTCCAGAAGCCCGCAAAGTAGACAATGCCGATTATAGGCGTTAGGTATCTGCCCACGCCAGCCTCGATTGTGATCGCTGCGCTGATAACGGAAGCGATGATGGCCAGCACTATCGCATCGATGACAAACGCCGCCAGCCTCATAAACGGCGACCTGTATACCAGCTCCTCCTCTTCTACCCCTGCCTCAATTGGGATGCTTTCGGCAAAGCTCTCTTCGAAGCCTTCTTGCCTCGTGGTCTCGACTGGGGTCTCTTGTACAGTGGGCTCCTCCGCTGTCTCCACCCAGGCCAGCTTGTTAGGATCCCAAACATACCTAGACCGGGGTTTGGCCGGTCCTTCTTCCTTCTTGTTATCCATTGTTTCTCCAGTCAAAGCTTTGGACTTGCTCCAGATTATACCAGCAAAGCCGTAGCTAGGCAACGGCTAAGGCCAATCACATAGTGCGTCATTCCCAAGTACTAACAAAAATCGGGGGGCAAAGTGAAGATGTGTCAATAGAAGTACAGTAACCGACCGTGCCCGTACACCAAAGGAGATCGTTTGTTTGGCCAACTCAGAATGACCCGCTACCGCCAATCATCCTGAGCCCGCTTCAGGACAACCACAGGATAAAGGCCCTCCGAATCAGGGGCAGAGTGGTATACCACCTCCAGCCCGCCTCCTGAGTTGAATTCCCCATTGAGGCACTGGACGACCAGCGAGTCCTCTGGGAATTCATCGTTCTCTTCGTCTAACCCTGTCCACCCGAGGATAGTCTCCGCGAAGTCCAGGTCGAGCGTGGAAAAGACCAGGTAGCCGGCGCCCCATTTTTCCATGATCTGCGCTGCCACCGAGGGCTCGGGGGTGGAGTAGGCGAGTCCTACATCGTGCAAACTTGTGTAGCCCCAGCCGTGGTATCCACCGTCTACAATCGGTCTCCGCTTGCCCATGTCCAGGTTCCCCAGGTCCAGGATCCAGTAGCCCCAGCCCCACTGCGTCATTATCACCGACTCCTGGGGGGTGCTCTCCCTGATGTAGGCCAGGGCATCCTGCCACTCCTCGT
>CAYVES010000153.1:0-5906 GCA_964449845.1 uncultured Dehalococcoidia bacterium | reverse complement strand
CCACAGGCCCCATAAGGTAGGAGTTTGCCCGCACCACCGTGCCCTTCCCTATAGAAACCGGTCCTTTTATGACTACGTTCTCCTCGATCGCCCCCAGGTTTTGCGGCTCGATCCCCGCCATTAACGATTCGTTCGCTTCCAGCAAGTCCCAAGGATAGCTTACATCGAGCCAGTGGTCAATTTTCACCCCGGAGATGGCGTAGCCCTCGCTCAACATCACTTGCAGTGAATCGGTTAGCTCATACTCGCCTCTGGGGGACTCCCTGGTCTTGTCTATAGCTGGGAATATCTCCGCTGTCATCAAATATACGCCGGCATTGACCAGATTTGAGGGAGGGTTCGCCACTTTTTCGTAGATTGCCTTTATTCTGTCACCGACTATCTCCACTACCCCTAAGTCCCTGGTGTCTTTTGCCTCTGTTAGACTTAGAGTTATATTATCCCCTGCCAACACCTTTTCTATGTCCTCTGCCCTGACCAGGACGTCCCCATTCGCCAGGACGAATCTGTCGTCAACGAGCCTTTGTACGAGCTTCAGAGCATGTGCGGTGCCGAGCTGCTTCCTCTGGTTGACGTATTCAATCCTTATGCCCCATCTGGCACCGTTGCCGAAATGCTCCCTGATGGTTTCCCCGTGGTAGCCGACGATGAAGGCAAAATCTTTGATCCCAGCCTTCTTCAACTCGATTAGCAGGTGCTCCACGATTGGTTTGTTGGCTATGGGCAGCATTACCTTGGGTCTGGTGTAAGTCAGGGGGTGCATCCTTTTGCCTTCCCCTGCTGCTAGTATAACTGCCTTCATTTCGTAGCTCTTTCTCGCCTTATGAGACACTCTTGCTCCTGCTGGTGCTGGAGCGGAGGGGGTGGGATTCGAACCCACGGTCCCGGTGACCCGGGACAGCGGTTTTCAAGACCGCCACCATAGACCTCTCGGACACCCCTCCTAGCTTCGCCATTATAGCCTATCGCCCTGTCGACGTCCAGTTTTGCTAACATTTTGCTAACGCATCGCTGCGACTGGCATTCCAACCGCCGTGCCCTGTAGCCCCTCCTCGAACCGCTGGGCTGCGGCCTCCTGCAATCCAGGCAAGATATGACTGTAGGTGTCGAGTGTAATAGCGACGCTGCTGTGGCCGAGCCTTTCACTCACTATCTTGGGATGGACGCCTTGCCGGAGCATAAGCGTGGCGTGGGTGTGCCGCAGGTCATGGAAACGAATCCCGTGTAGCCCGATTGAATTAGCCAAACTGCTAAAGGCTCTTGTTATGCTATTGGGGCGAAATGGTCTACCGTCTGGGTGTGAGAATACCAAGTCACTTAGTAGCAACTCCAGGCCGAGCAGTTTCCGGGCAGCTTCTTGCTCTACTCTGTGCTGTCTTAGTAAAATTGCGAGGGAGGGCGACAAGGCTATCTGGCGGCGTCCCCACTTGCTCTTGGGCTGCCTGAAAACCAATTCCCGATTATGGAGCTGGTGCAATGTCTCAACCACCGACAAGGTAGCCAGGTCTAGGTCTACATGGCACCAGCGCAAGGCCAGTAGCTCACTACGCCGAAGGCCGGTATACACGGCAGTATAGAAAAGGACATAATACGGGGTCCGGCGGCCTGGGTCTAAGAGCCTGTTCACGGCGTTGGGGTCCAATGTTGCCATTTCCTTGTGCTCCGGGCGTGGCGGATCAACGGCCTCTCCCACGTTCCTCATGAGGATGCCGTGTTTGACGGCGTGCTTTAAGGCTTCATACAGAACTCGGTGGTGATGTTGAACCGTTTGCGCTGATAGCCCTCTCTTGCCGTCCCTGCGTCCCGATTCAAGCGCCCTTGCATAGTAGTCCTGAATATGCTGGGGCCGCAGGGCCGTTAATGGAATTGAGCCCAGCGCCGGTATAAGGTGGGCATGGGCTATTTCCGCATACCGCTCACGGGTTCTGGGGCTGGTGTTGCTGCTAACATAGCCTTGAAGCCACTGCTCCAGGTAGCCGCCTACCATCAACTTTGTTGGCTTGGTGTAGGCCCCGGTCTCCAAGCGGGTGAGGATCATCCTCAGTTCCCTCTCAGCGTCTTTTTTGCTACCACGAACTGTTAGGGTTTGCTGCTTACGTTTCCCCGTCTCTGGGTCGCGCTCAAGGTCTACCCAGATAGCCCATGAGCCTTTTGACCGTTGCCGAATATGCCCTCTCATAGCTATCTCCTTTCTTCAAATTTAAGGTTTGACTATTCCAGCCCTGTTAGACAGGGCACAAATCGCACCGTGTGCGAACTAATTTGGGTCGTAGTACGAACGGGTCCAAAGCATCGTCAATTATTTCGATTTTTTCATCCATCCTATGGAGCATCTCCGGTATGCTCTTATCACTGAAGCTCTGGCACAGCGTTTCAAACGCAAGTTTACATACACCTTCCATGGCTGAACTCACAGAAACCTCGATTAAGCTATGCCCCAAAAGAAAAACCGTCCCATCAGCAAACCAGGCTGCGACTCGACCCTCTTGACCTAGGAACTCGAATTTCTCCACTGGCTTGATGCCCGCGGTAGCCCCCCATACCAGCAAAAGCACGTCGCTTACTATGCGTCTCACGGTAATATCCCTTCCCCTCTTGCTGCTTTGCCTCTTGATCTCTTCTTTTACGCTTGGGTTTTGGTTAATAAGATTCTCCACTACTTCGTCCGCTTCTCGTCGCAGTTCTTGAAGAGCATTCCGGCATGTGTTCCAAACCTCTTGCCATTCCTCGTAGGCCGCCCACCATCCCTGGTCACGGGTATGTTCCCGTAAAGACATCAAAAGCATCCTGTTTCGGCGGTTTACCTGCCGCTGCTCTCTCCTAGCTTTCTGGGAGTCCAAATCAAGCCCTTGGGGAAGATCCTCGCCCAACAGGGGCTTCAATACCGTGTCAGCATCTCTGTCCTCAGTAAGTGAACCAGGTCTTATGACATAACTCTTGAAGGAAACGGCAAATTGGGTAACGTCATTTAAGTGCTTGTCTAATTCGTCTGTCAGCAGCTGCTTTTTGACCTCATCAGCAAGAATATCGGACTGCCGTTCTCTGAGATAGGCTCTGACTGTCTGACGGTGGCACCCTGTCGCCTGAGCTATAGCCGATATTGACTTGCCCTGACGGCGAAGCCGCAGCATCTCCATAATCCGCTCTTCACTGATTCGCGCCCTTCTAGCGTCTCGTTTTCTTACCATCCTGGACCTCCTTTTTGATAACTTAGTGAAAATGCTGGGCAAATAGCCACCTTTTTTATGCAGTTTGTCGCCATTGTACACCAAACTTGAACGTAGGAATCGTCACTAACCACATTGACACGCTACAACGATAGCACATAAAATAATGCGTGTCAAGACCAAACAAGATGCGGAGGGATGCGATGGTGAAACTCAAGAATGTCGGTGAGGAGCGCTTAACCCTGACAATTGACGAATGTGCTCGGTTGCTGGGTATAGGCAGGAACACGGCTTATGACCGGGTGAAAACCGGTGAGCTACCTGTGCTGAAAATTGGACGCAGACTTTTGGTACCCAAGCGCGCCCTGGAAAAGCTTCTGCAGGAAGGTAAGCCCGTCACGCCAGCGGAGCAATAGTAGCTTATCTGGGGACCGAGATAAGAAGAACCGCCATGGCCGAGGGCAGCCCGGGGGCAGGACACAGAAAGGGCGGTATTACGGGGAACTGTAGTAAGTCTGATACAGACGTCTTCGATCAGCAAGCCGTCAAGTTCGCCCGCTACCCTCAAGGGTGAAAGCTAATGAGCGACAGAATCTGCAGCATTCACGACTTCCTTGAGGAGCGAGTGTTCTACCGACTGACAAAGGGACAGCCGAGGAGGAAGCCTGGCAAGACCCGGTTAGGGCGGTGCACCCGGAGTTTGGTTGATTGGATGAGGGATTAAGCAAGATGTCCGACTTAGCCCATACTCAATTGCAGAGGTTATGGATTAAGTCGGACGAAGGAGGTTTACATCACCAGGGAGATGTCAAGCTATGCCTCACCGCCGGATATCCCCGGTGCCGACTGCTCGATTGGTTTACCACCATCAGGCTACCTCTAGTGAACTACGTTTTTACTACCCCTGACCTAGAGGAAAACCTCTGCCTCCGACTGCTCCGACTCCGTCTTCGCCTGCAAACAGTTTGCAGACGGAAGGCGGAAGTTGGACAGACCCCTGGACAAAGACCACCTGCCCTGATATCAGCGAAGCAGCAGGTAGACCTACACCTCCCTGGCTGCTGAAGACTGAAAATGGAAAACCCTCTCCTTATCGCTCACTCGTCAAACGAACGAACGAACGAACAACTATCGTATAAACGAACGAACAGTCATGGTATGATAGACGTATGAAAGGAAAACCTCTAACGCCGAAGCAAATCCAACAAGCCGGAAGGCTCAAAGCTCAGGGCTTTAGCTATAGGGAAATAGCCAGTCAACTCGATATCAGCCTGGCAGCAATCTCGGAACACACTAAAGATATTGAATTTAAACGAACAGTGTCGAAAAAGGATACAGAAGCCGAAGAAAAAAGCTCTTTTCCTGGCACAGCGAGGCTATCTACAGGCGCACCGAAGATAACCTACCGGGGGTGCTCAATGATATTCAATCCGGAGAGCATCAAAGAGTGGAAAGATAAATGGACAAAATGGTACCCAGATATCAACGAAAGAATCGAGGAGTATTTCAGCGACATAGATGAAGACGACTCAATAGCACTATGGAAGAGAGCAGAAGAATTAGCAAGCAAAGCAGCAGGCCGGGACGGGAGATTTAAGGTCTGGAATGCCCTTTACATTCTATTTGAACGACGAATCAGACGAATCAAAAGACCCCAGACATACATACAAGTAACAAACCCCATATTCAACCTCACCTCTCCTCTGTAGACGGCTGCTGAGCAGGCACACGTTGCCTATCAAGCACCACCCTAGCTGGTGGAGACCGCTCACCATCCCGCTTCACTTTACAGCGAGACATTAAGGATGATTTTCCTGAAAGTCCCTCTCTGGTAGAGATCGCTCACTATCCCGCTTGACCCAACCCAGTATCTTGACATTGGTCGACTTGCAGACCGGGCACACAAGTGAAGAGGGGTCTTGCCGAAGCCCCCCCCGACCGGGTAACCCCGACCGGAGCCCCCCGACCATCCCCCGATAGGGATGGGACATAATGTTATGGAAAGAGGGGCGACTCCCCTTTGGCGAGGGTCTGGGGATGTCCCCCCGATCTTGGGGGAATTTTACAGGCGTTCAGCAGAACGCCCCTATCTATCACTCCCAACCTCTGGATTCCCGCTTGCGCGGGAATGACGTCACTTGCTTTCTGTGGATGTTATCATCCAGAGCACGTCATGCCGTATCCCTACAGCTCTCCCTTGAGGGGAGAGGAATAACTAGAAAATGCTTCATATAACATTTTGTCACTATGCTAATCCCCTGATAGAGGCGGAAGCCTATCCCCATCCGCCTCGCTGGCAGGATTCCCTGCCTTTGTGCTGTGCCTCAGCGGCAGACGTCTTGCCCTGGTACAGGGACGGGAAGGAAGGGGAAGGGGAGGGGCGATTCCCGTGTCATTGCGAGCGGAGCGAAGCAATCTAAAGAAATTCAACTAAGATTCAATTTTACCTTGCTTTCAAAAAAGTAACTGCTTCTTTTTCTTTCCTAAAGGCTCTTTTGCAAAGTATGATGGATTGAGAATCGAAGCTAGATTGCTTCGAGTGCACCTTTACAAATACGGACACCTACAATCGGTTAGCTTCCGCAAGTGGCTGTGGCCAAACTGCCAAGCTAATCGAACGTAGGAAAAGCCACAAACCGAATAGGCGCACGAACCCTATATAAGGAATACGCCGAAAGGCTACTTGCAGTCAGTCATAGACTCCAGCGTAGGCAAGGGGGGGGGCATACGCCGAATACT
>CAYVES010000152.1:0-6133 GCA_964449845.1 uncultured Dehalococcoidia bacterium | reverse complement strand
ACGTCGACAGAAATATCGAAGAACGGCGAGTTCCTCCACATGCCGGGGAACATTTCCTTGGTACAACTTTCCCTCGGTCCGGAGGGCACTCTGCTTCAACAGAGGTCAGCAGAGGTCAGCGATCAGGCAATAGAGGCCTATCGCACGGCTTTGATTCAGAAGAAAAGCTTAGTGAGAGACGCAACCACCGACCCCAACACAGCCGACCCAAAATATGTGAAGCTGGCAGAAGATGTAATAGAGCGTGCCGAGATCCTCAGCAGCAAGGGATATGTCGAGGACGCCAAAGATTTGCTTGATACCCTGCCCAGCTCTGTTTCAGGGTTCCCCATACCGGTGTCACAGGAATCATTCCTGCCCTACATAATTGGAATTGTGGTGCTTGCAGTCATATTGATTGTTCTCATCGGCCTTTCTCTCAGAGCAAGGTCCAATAGCAGCTTCATTCGCCAGCAAGTTGACGAAGAGGCCGGAAAACTGGATGTGCTCTCGGTCAGGGTATCCAAAATCGATAAACAGCTTGGAGCGGACATCGAGCAGGTGAAGGAGCAACTTGAGAGGATCATTGGGAGGTGACCGCATGGCTAATATCAGAAGCTATAATTCAGCTATGCAACTCATAGGTCTGGGGGGAGCAGGGGCCAACATAGTAGAGGCCTTCATAAATAACCGCAGGGGGCTTATTCCTCTGCTCAAGAAGGAAGGCATCCGCATATCGTGCTTGGCCATTGATGTGGCCGATCAGGATGTCCACAGCCTGGAGGCCTCAGCAAAAGATCTCTCAGAGGAACTTAGAGAAGAGGGCATTCCCTCGGATAAAATGTCGCTTATCGCCAGGTCCGTTAAATTTCCTACGCCGGAAAGCATGTTTGATTTCATTAACAAATACCCAGAGTACTTGAGCCGAGAAGGGGTTGCAACTCCTGAGGATTACCAACCCTGGCTGGCCTCGTCCATGGATATACCTCCACTGGCAGGAGGAGTGGGCCGGAGAAGGGCTCTTTCCAAAGCGATATACGGTCTGAACTACCATCATCTGAAACTGTTGGACAACTATATGGACAGCTTCAAGGAGCATCTTTTCACTTCCACAATCCAACCAGTCGTTTTCGTGATCTACGGTCTGGGTGGTGGCAGCGGCAGTGGCATGGTGCTGGACTTCGCCAGGCATTTGAGGAAGAAACTCGGCAGCGGTGTGCCCATAGTCGGTCTGTGTGTGCTCCCATGTAGTGGGGACGACCCTCCGGCCAAAGGGACCTCAGCCTACGGCGCCCTCATTGAACACGGCCTGGTCATCGACAAGCGAAGTAACGCCAGGATAATTAAGCAATTCGGCAATACCTACGAAAACCCCTTCAGCGCCTTTCTGGTCATGCCCTTGGGGCCAGCCTATAGCAAGACTGCCAGTCTGATCGATGCCAAGCAAATCATCGACGATGCCATTGTTGATGTCCTGATGAACTCTCTCAGCTTTGATCTGGCAGACCTGTTGAGCAACATAGGTTCAAATATCGACATGGAGGGCAGATGGCTCCATGTGCTATCCACACTCAAGGTAAGCTATCCAGTAACCGAATTCATAGAGCTTACCAAAATATACCTGGACCGGCTGGACAGAGTCCGGGCGCTGAGGCGGGAGAAGAAAGAAGTATACGGGGGAACGCACCCTACGGAAGCTGGCGGTGTTACCAAAATTCTTAACATCTGCTACCAAGATTTGAAAGACGTCTACCGCCAGCTACTCATCGATGCGGATAAGTACAGCGCCGATAGCTTTGACGAAGCGGTTGACAGCCTGATCAACGCCGACCGTTCTGTGGAAACCGAATACATAATGCACCTGAAGGGAGTGGATGACTCCATCAGAACCCAGGTCAACGAACTAGGGCGACCGGTAATGGCAATAGGCCTGGATGCACCTGAAGGAACGGTGGAGGCGATGATCCGCAATCAGGCGTCTAAGCTCATCGACCTCGGGGGCTGCCTCTCCAGGAACTATAGTGAATTCCTTGCTGAGGTGAATGATATTCTCGATAATCTGAGGGACAGCCTGCCCAGCGCTCAGCAATTGACCGCCAAGGAGGTGCAGTTGGTTGGCGATGTGGCTGAGCTTATATCCATGATTAGAGAATATCTCGGCAGCCTCAGGCTCTACTTGGAGACCAAGAAGCTAGCTGACAAGCTGCAGAAACAACTCCTAAAGGGTGAGCGGAGCGAGGCCCAAGAGTCAGCGCTGACCAAGGTGGAACGAATCATAAATCCCGAGCTGGTGGTCCTGTTCTCGCTGCTGTCCTCCATGTTCACCCCCCTGACCACTCAGCTCAAGAGCATGGATTCTCAACTGGTCAACTGCCGCCGAGTGAAGAGGGTATTGGAAGAGGAGATATCGAGACTCACCTCCAGCCTCAATAACCTCGAGCTCAATCGCAAAGCCAAGCAAGTTGAGAAAAGCCGCGCTGACAGGGAGATGCAGGAAATCAAGTTAGGATTTCTCTCTAGCGGGAAGAAGAAGCTCTGGGATGAGAAAAGGAGGAAATTAGGCCATGCCTTGGCATCAGCGAATGAGGATATTCGCCTCGCAAGCGAGGATTTGCTCAAAGTCCAAGAGAAAATAGCTGAGTATTCAGGCATTGAGAGAAGGTTCGAGGTCAACTCCGACTACCGAAAGCTTCTGGGGGCTATAGCGGAGATGTCCAACCGTCACTACGAGAAGATGAACGAGATGGTAAAGGACAAGGGATTCTACGACCGAACCGCGGAGTTGACCGAGGATGTTCAGTTGAAGCTCATGCAGAGGATCCTGACGGAGGATGAGGCCTCGCTCTCCAATGAGAACATCCTCAGGGAGATAATAGACAAAGATCGTCTCAAAGAATACCTATCAAGCGTGCTCGGCATCTTTAGGGTACCGGGCGTAATGGGTCTAACCTCCCAGTACAAAACAGACTACATCTGGTTTGCGGTGGTATCACCACGCGGCATCTGGGACCACGACCTCACCGCAGACGTAAGGGCCACATTGTCGGGCTATGTGAAGGAGGATGCGTCGAGAAGTATCGCTATAAGGGAAATCGATTCCACTGATCCCTGGACCGTGAGGTTCATGGTAATCTCAGCCAAGGCAGAGCCCCAGTTCCTGGAATGCTACAGTGAGATGAAGCAAATATACGAGCACACCACAACGGAGGAGAGGACGCTGGCACATTCGTTCCTGCTGGAACACGGTATCCAGGCGTCTATGGAAACGGAGCCCACTAAGAATACACCGGGAAATACCATCAAGGCTGAGCGGTGAGCAAGGTCCCCACCGTTTCCTCTCGGCTCCCAGAGTGTGGGAGAAAGCAGTATGGAACCCACCCTGGCGCCTTCGCAGGTAGAAGGAGACGCAACTGATCAAGCTTTGTTGCAGCAGTATGGGATCACGAGCAACGAAGAGGCATTCCGAACACTGCTAGGCAGAGCGACAACATCTGTCATCTTTCTGGCATCTTCCCTTATTATTTACCTTCTGCTCCCCTTTTATCCCACAGCGATGTCTGTCTTCCTGGCATTGGTCTCCGCGGTCATTGCCTATCGCTGGCCGGCGGTGGCCCTCTCAATGATGCTGCTTTTCGCAGCACCGGCCTATTCATATCAACTGGGTGTGACGATATGGGCGCTGGCAATTGTGCTCACGGTAGCCTTCGTGCTCCCGTTGGGCCTCAGCAAGCTGCCGGGCGCGTCCTCGGGTAGCGCTGTAGGCGCAGCAGCCGGCGTGCTCATGCTGACCAACTGCTTTTTTCTCGCCTTGCCCCTGCTCGCAGGCATCACCCTGCTGCGGCTAAGAGGATCAGTCGCCGGCGCGGGGTGGGGGCTATTCATGTTCTTGCTTTTCTACCTGCCCTTTCTCTTCGTGGCACAAACCCCCGTCGCTCAGGGCGAGACCGTCCCCCTCTTTGCTGCCACCGACTACTCTCTGCAACCAGCCCTGAACGTCTTTGACCTGGATTCACTCAAGGCCGCCTTCCAGGGGCAGATTAACAACAGCTTCAGCGGGTTAAGCGGCTCGTCCGCTTATTTCATTGAGGGATGGGGCGGAATCGCTCTGGTTCTAACAATGTTGGTGGCCACTATTCTCACCCCAGCGATAGTCAATCCATCGGAACGGATAAGGGAAACTGTAATCCTGCTCCGCGGCCTGGCACCACTGCTTATGCTGCTGGTCATAGAGCTAGTGTTCTTAGTGCCCTTGCAGCTTTTGCAGGAGCCTCTGGGCTACCACACGGGATTCGACGGTTGGCACAACATCGCTATTCTAACCGCTCTCATGCTTGCTTTGGGCAGCGCAGCCCTCGTTGTGGAGGAATGGTTGCGCCGCCGCAACCTCAAAGTGAAGCTTAGAACCGATTTGGCTGTCCTATCACTGGACCTTTATCACCTTCTGGACAATACCAGAAAGCAGTTGGAGCAGGTAGCCTCAGTGTGCCACAACAAAGACCTGGGAAATGAAAAGGCTACCATTGGCCAATGCGAGGAAAGGGTGGCGCTCACACTCGAAAGCGTGGGCGCTCTGGGACTACCGAGGCTGCAGATGAGCTGCAAAGAGTTCTTCGATATGCGATCGCAGCTCTACAACCTCCAACGCCAACTCGAGACGAAACTCTTTGACCATCTCCTTGATTCCAGACGCAGTTACAAGGCCATAGTTGATGAAGCCCTTGCCCTTGGCATACCCGCCATCCAGGACGTCATTCAGACGCCGCCACCGCCATCAGAAGAGCATGACTATGCCAATGCTCTCGTGGAGCAGCAGAGCCTGAACAGCGCCTTTCAGGAACTCGCAGGCAAACTAGTCGCAGCCGGCGACATGGTGGCCAACACCATCAAATATGAGATCGACCCCGAGTTCTCGCTGACCACAATTGACATCGCCCACGGATTCCTCGATCAAGGCAGGTCCGAAGAGGCAGCGCGAACTATCTCGGAGGACCTGCAAATCATCGATGGCAGGATCGAGAACTCCATCGTTGATCTTGCTGCCAGGGTCATCGCCATGACCAGCAACTTCAGGCAGGTTATGACCTCCCGTCTGATACCAGTGTTTGAATCGATCGGCGATTCGGGCTCGCTAAGCAAGTGCCACGGCACTGTCGATGAACTGGAAGCAATAGCCACATCAGTGCAGGGCTCCAGAACTCTTGCTGACATTATCAGCATAGTTGAACAGAGCCGCAAGCTGGCCGACCTGGCCAGGAATACGGTTAATGAGCTTAGACACAGGATTACCACAATTGAGGCGGACAACGACCGGAGATGCCCACCGAAATATAACTGGGGAAAGAATAACTACGCCTCCGGCGAGGTGCGACAGCTTCTGGGCTCAATTGAATCGTTGCTCCTTGAACCAACCATCAGCAGCCGATTCAGTGTCATTGAGAAGGCAGTGCAAGCAGTAGAGCAGCAAGCAAAAGTAATCAAACAATACAGTCAGGCCAGCGAGTTACTCATAAACTACCCTAACATAGAGCATATACTCCAAGAGTGGATGAGGACAAAGATGGTAGTGGGCAGCTCGGACCTTCCAGTGAAGCCTAAGTATGCTCTGGAATATCTGAAAATGTATGCAGCTAGGAATTACGACGAGGTCACATTTGACCCCAAACCAGGGACCCTCAAGCAGAGCTCTGCTAAGAAAATAAGCCAGGATGAGACATCGCAGTGAGCACTGATCATGATGAGATGATGGCTGACCTCGAAGAGGAGAAACTGCTTGCCCAGCTTAAGAACGTGACATTGGAGAATGTAGGCAAGGGCAAGCTCTGGCTCACCAACAAGCGGATAGAGTTCGAGAATAAGGGCGGTTTCTTCTCCCCACCCCATCTGGAGTTCTCCGTGGATCTTTCCAGGGTCTCCTCAGCCAAAGTTGAGGACTCATCCAATAGCCTTGTCCTGGAATGGCTAAACGAAAATAGCGAACACGTGGTCAGTCGGCTGAGTCTACCGGGAGGCGATGCCGCCAACGACCTGTACCAATCTCTGGACAACGCACTCGAGTCATTGAGATATCAAGCCGAACTGCAAGAGCAGAGGGCTTGCTATCAGGCTTTCCTCCGGAAAACCGCCTACCACGTATGGGTCGCGGCGAGTCTGCTGG
>CAYVES010000151.1:0-6239 GCA_964449845.1 uncultured Dehalococcoidia bacterium | reverse complement strand
CAACATGGCCTTGCAACAGGCACTAACTGGCATTAAGCCGGGTGGGTTACTCAGAAAGGCTCCTAGCGAAGTCTACACGGGCACCCTCGTCTGGGGCCAGAGCAGTGCCCGTAAACTGGCTCCGGTTCGGGTGCAGAACGCTTGGCCAGCCATTGGTTGACAGAGATACTTTTGAGCGGGTGCGGAATCTGCTCAAAGAACGGGCCCCATCGAGAATTCACCCCAAGCGTGTAAGTAGCCGCTATCTCCTGAGTGGGCTTGCCAGGTGTGGCTATTGTGACAAAGCTCTGGTCGGCCAGGATGCCAAAGGGGGACAGTTTAGATACTATGTCTGCGGAACTCTGTTGAAAAGAGGTGCTGGCTCGTGCCGGGCTCGTTATCTCAACAGCCAGCAATTTGAGAGGCTGGTAATAGACAAGATAAGGGAGCATATTATGACCAAGGAGAATCTAACCGAGTTGGTATGTCTGGTCAACGAGGAAATGGATGCTTCTGCCACAGAACACCGCCAGCGTCTCCAAACGGTTGTCGCTGAGATTGCTGATGTTAAGCGCCGCCTGGAGAAACTGTATGATGCCCTGGAAACTGGTAAGGTGTTTCTCGATGATCTCGCGCCGCGTATCCAGCAGCTTAGGCTCCGTCAAGAGCAACTGGAAGTGACCAGGTGGGAACTGGAAAGGTTGTTGTCAGATACACGCGTGGAACTGGCGGATATGGATACTGTGACTGGCTATGTGGAGGACCTGCGCAGCCTGCTCAGCGAAAGCTCCTTTACGGAGAGAAGATCATTTATCAGGAGCTTTGTCAAAGAGGTGAAAGTAACAGAAAACGAGGTTCTGCTGAATTACACCATTCCGATGGCGCCCGGTGGAATAACTCAAGAGGAACTCATGGTTCCCTCTATCGTACACTATGGTGGAGCTGGGGGGATTCGAACCCCCTACCTCTTGAATGCCATTCAAGCGCTCTCCCAACTGAGCTACAGCCCCAGAGTTTACACCCACATCTTACAATAAAAACTGGACCCAATCAACACAGGTTCTTCGGTAAACGAGCGCCACGGCTGGAATCACGCAATAGAACAACATAGTGGGGGCATGATACTTGGTGAGATTTGGCTCAGCGGCGCTGACTACTGCTCACTCGGCCAGATGGGACTGAGGACCACCCATTGCTCAGGAGATGTTCTAATGTACTTCTCCATGACAGCTATGATCTGCTCCATATTCCTTGCCACACCGTCATTTCCCGAGGGAATGATGTCGAGGGCAGGCTCGAAATATACATCATATCGGCCATCCTCTCGGCGCAGGTTGAAGGCGGGAACAACCGCTGCCCCTGTGCGCATTGCAATGCGCACGGCACCTGAAGGAAAGGTGGTCTCCTTTCCAAAGAACTTCGCCTTGAGGCCGTCTTTTCCAATATCACGATCGCACACCAGCCCCACTGCTTCACCACGGCGCAGAGCCTGTCTCACTACCCCTAGGACACCTAATTGAGCAGGTATGCAACTTAGACCCTTGCTCCTCCTCAGGGCGATGACATGATTGAGCAAGACTGCTGGCTTCAGTGCTTCAACAAGGATTGTTACCTTGGCGCAGCGTGCTGCAAAGATCTGCCCAGCCATATCAAAACTGCCGAGATGCGCGGTAACTAAGATTACCCCCCTACCCCTATTCAAAGCGTCCTCAAAATTGTGCCAGCCGTGGGTTGTTATGCGGCTGTCAATGTCATTGAGTTTCATGCGCGGCAAATGGATGAGGTCAAAGTAGTTCCTAGCGGTATTCCTGAGGACGACTCGTACAGCTCGCTTCAGCGTAGCATTATCTGCCTCAGACCCTAGAACAGGCCTCATGTTGGCCGCAACTGCGGCCCTCAGCGATGGCCAGAATATATAGACTGTATCCGCGGTCAAACGCGCGATCACATATCCGGCCTTCGTGGGTAAGTGGGCTATGGTGAATCCTGCGATCTTGAACGCTAGGTAACTCCACATAGAGTTACACCTCTTTGCACGGAATGCGGCTGCTTCCCGATTATAAACGTCCTGGAAAGAATTGGGAAGTATGTCTTAACATTAGCCAGCGTTTCACTCGCCTATCATCCCCAGTAATTCTTCATAGCTGGAAATCCCAGACACAGTGCTTATGAAATCCCCCAGAGATAAGCTTCGCTCTCGAAGCTTCCGCAGCTGGTCGCCAATCGGACTCACCGACGTTGGGGTATCAGCATAGGTGCCGTGAAAGGCAAAGTACGCCTGGTTCAGCTTTCTGATATAGTACCCATTGGCCTCAAGGGACTTACGTTTCTCTTCCATATACCTCTCCGCTTCCTCAATCTCTCCCCTTGCCAAATACTGATCGACGGCGATCCTGATTCCCCTCATCTCCCTGCCAAAATCGAATGCCGGCTCCTGCTCTTCGGCCGGTGGCCCCGCTTCTCCCTCTCCAGCGTAGTACCGCTGGTAGACCACGAGTCCTATCTCATTGCCGGCTATATCCGCAGCAGTCTCATTTATGGTGGTCATCTCGTAGTTCGACCAATATCTTTGTCCTAAGGGTCGAAAGAAAAAGTAGTGGTGCAACCATTCATGTGCTATCTTGGAAAGAAGGTTCTGGAGCGACGGCGTCTGTGGAACAATGCTCGGATAGGTAGCAACACCGCCCAGTGGCTCCACCAGGCCTGAGTAGTCCAACGCCTCTACAGCCCCCTCGATTTCCACCATCTCCTCCATACTCACGACCGGTCTAAGGAGAACAGTATCGACAATTTCTATCTTATGTCTGCTTGAGACGATCAGAACATTGGGCCTCTTCTCGAACTCGAAATCCACCGGAGGAAAGAGAAGCTCAACCTCGCCACCAAGCTTCAACGCTATCGACAGACCTTCATCGCCAAGAACCCCGCTTATCTGACCCTCTATGATCTCCTCGACCTGGTCCTCTAGCCCATCTCTGTCTGTCTTTAGAGCGGCAAGCTGGGCTTCCCAGACGTCAATATCCTTCTCCGACCCAAGTCCCTCGGCTTTCTCCCTATCGATCCTGGCTTCCAGTGAGGCGATTTCTTCCGCCAAAGACACATAGCCCTTGACCAGCTCTACCTTCTCCGCTTCCGAAAGCTCACTTCTATCGAAAACCTCCCTTAGCTTGTATTCCCACTTATCGAAGAAGTTCTCGAATTCCCAGCGCGCGATATTGAAACTGTAGGGGCTAGCAATCCTATCCCACTCACTCTGCTTCGTGAGCAAATCACTGCCTATCACCGCGGAGACAATGACCAGGAGAACGAGCGCTGCCCCACCCAACAATTTCCACATCATGCCCCCAATTACCACCAGAGATCGGCCGTCAGGCCAATAGCCCGTTGCTCAGCATACCACAGGCCCATTGCGACCTCAAGGACTCCCGCCAAACCACAAACTCCAGTTGCGCCGTTCCATTACATGAAGTAGAATATGGTCACTACGAATTGGGAAAGAGAGTATGGATAATTATCAGAGTGGCCAAATACGCAATGTTGTTTTGCTCTCTCATAATGGGGCTGGCAAGACCTCGCTCAGTGAAGCCATGTTGTTCCAGGCCAAGGCGATTACCAGGCTGGGCAAGGTAGATGATGGAGCCACCACCTCGGACTACGATCCTGAAGAGGTGAAACGCAAAATCAGCCTCAATACTTCTCTGCTCCCCTTTGAGTGGAATAAGACCAAGATAAACATCCTCGATGCCCCGGGCTATGCGGACTTCGTGGGGGAAGTCAAGGCGGCGCTACGTGTTGCTGAGGGTGCAGTGATAGTGGTCTGCGCTGCCTCCGGAGTGGAGGTAGGAACTGAGCTGGTCTGGCAGTACGCCGAGGATAAGGGTGTTCCTCGCATACTGTTTGTCAACAAGATCGACCGCGACAACGCCGATTTCTTCAAGACGCTGGAGCAGCTTGAGACCACGTTTGGCAAGAAATGTGTGCCTATTCAGCTACCCATAGGCTCTGAGAGCAACTTCGAAGGGGTGCTAGACTTGATCACTGCCAAGCCTTCCGATGCTCCATCCAATCTGGGTGACAAGGTAGCTGCCTTTCGCGACAAGGTGGCTGAGGCTGCTGCGGAGACCGACGACGACCTCATCGCCAAGTATCTGGAAGGAGAGGAGCTAACCGAGGAGGAGCTTCATCGGGGTTTGCGCGCTGCGACAACTGAAGGCAAGGTGGTGCCAGTTATGGTAGGTTCCGCTCTGCAGAACAAGGGGGTGGCCGAGCTAATGAACGCTGTCTGCAGCTACCTGCCATCTCCAAAGGATAAGGGTAAGATCACGGCCCAGAACGCCAAAACTCGCCAAGAGGAAGCCATAGAGCCGGAGGACGCAGCGCCACTGTCAGCGCTGGTGTTCAAGACGACTGCTGATCCCTACGTGGGCAAGCTCACCTATCTCAGGGTTTATAGCGGTGCCATCAACAGCGACTCCAGCGTATGGAACGCCAACAAGAACCGCGCCGAGCGCATCGGCCAGCTCTATAGGATACGGGGCAAGGCGCAAGAGCCTGTGTCCCGAATCGCCGCTGGAGACATCGGCGCCGTGTCCAAACTGGCGGAGACAGGCACAAACGATACCCTCTGTGACAAGGAACACCCGTTGCTGCTTGACACCATCGAGTTCCCCGCTCCTACTCTAAGCGTCGCCGTCTACCCTAAGACCAAAGCCGACATGGATAAGCTGGGGCCAGCGCTGGGCAGGCTTAGCGAGGAGGACTCTACCATCGCCGTCCACAAAGATACAGTTACCGCAGAGACCATCGTATCAGGGATGGGAGAAGCGCACGTAGATGTATCTGTAGAGAAGATAAAGCGCAAGTTCGGCGTCGAGCTGAAGATCGATACGCCCAAGATACCTTATAAAGAGACAATCACGGTACCAGTCAAGGCAGAATATAAGCACAAGAAGCAGACTGGCGGACATGGCCAATACGCGCATGTCTTGCTGGAGCTGGAACCATTGCCTCGGGGAGCCGGGTCCGAGTTTGGAGCAAAGGTAGTAGGTGGGTCGGTGCCCAAAAACTATATACCGGCTGTGGAGAAGGGGGTTAATGAGGCTCTGAATGAGGGCGTACTGGCTGGTTACCCCGTAACCGACCTGAAGGTGAAACTATATGATGGCAGCTATCACTCGGTTGACTCCTCGGACATAGCATTCAAGCTAGCCAGCTCCCATGCCTTACGAAAAGGCGTCTCTGAGGGGCAGCCCGTTTTGCTTGAGCCAATAATGAACGTTCAGATAACTATTCCCGACAGCTTCACGGGTGACGTTATGAGCGACCTCAATGGGAAACGAGCCAAGGTGCTGGGCATGACCCCCGGCGGCGGAATAAACGTTATTGATGCCCAGGTACCTCTAGCAGAGGTGCTGAGGTACGCCATCGACCTGAGGTCAATCACCCAGGGCCGTGGCGGCTATACAATGGAGTATAGCCACTACGAAGAGGTGCCCCAACATATCACCCAGAACATAATCTCGGAGTCGAAGAAGGAATCGGAGAAGGCTTGATCCTGCACCCTCCCCTTAATCCCCTCCCGCCAGGGGAGGGGAACCATAAGTAAATTTGTGGTTAGCTATAATTACTGCTTAGCATCAGCGTTGACGATCTTGACCCAGCGCCGCTTGCCGATCTTAAAGACGCTGCCGTCCCTTATCGGCCTAGTATCGTCGAAAACCTCTATCTTCTGGAAAGCCTCTACGCTCGGATCACCCAGATAGACAGCCCCGTGGGCTACTAGTCTCTTTGCCTCGGCGCGGCTCTCAACTAATCCTGAAAGGTGTAGGAATTCCCCGACGTGGAACTTAACGTATTTCTTCTCATCTGTATCGATTGCGCGGATGGCAAAGTTGAGAGTCTCGTCTTCTTCAATGATGTCCACTTTTTTGCCTGCAAGGTGCGCGAGAGCAGAAGGTGCTCTTTCGATAAGGCGCTTTCTTAAACGGCTGAAAGAAACGGGATGATCTTCCATTTCGTCCGGTACCTCTTTTCGCTGTACTACCCTCTCGAAATGCACCTGCGCCTGCTCGGCACCCACAACGCTATGGAACTGCCTGACTATTTCCCAGGCAAGGAACTTCTTTATTTCCATTGGATTCTTCGAGCCGTCAGAAAGCACTTTCCTGTATTCTGTGAGCATCTCATCGTCCACGTCGGTAAGCAGCTCGAAGTAGTCCATCATCAGGCTATCGGGGATAGACATCACCTTGCCATACATA
>CAYVES010000150.1:0-6257 GCA_964449845.1 uncultured Dehalococcoidia bacterium | reverse complement strand
CTTATCAATTATGTTAAATAGCTTTCTGTTGGAGTTTGTGGTGCTGGTAGGGTTTCCCAAGTTATGTGCCGTGGCTGCCCCGAGATGATGTACAACAAACAACCGATTTCTGCGGAACATCTTCACATGACTGTCCCCTATCATATGAATCAGCGGCTTATTACATGCTCTCGAATACAGAACAGAACAGCAATCGAAAAGGAACCTGCCAAGGCCCCTAGCTCTGAAACTACAAAGATACCAAACAGCGTGAAGAATTCCCTTCTCTTTCAAGATCACCCTGGCTACGGAGAAAGAGTCTGCCCATATTTTGAAAACACCGCTATGGTACATCTTCCTGCACAGTCTGGAAAACTAGCTCGCTAAATTAATATAACACCACAGCAAGTCTATGGCAAAATACGCCAACAACAACGTCTTTGGCCAAGAGTCCATCGTGGAGGCTTGTATCCCCTATTGACATTGACTTCATTTGATTGTATTCTGCTTCCCAAGATGGCTGACACAGTGAAGTGCCCCACATGCGGCAGGTCTACTCCCGATAGGAGTTTCTGCCAGTACTGCTCGAAGCCTTTGTACTCCTGCAAAGCCTGCCACGCTCCGATTCTCAAGGAGGCCGTGTTCTGCCCGGAGTGTGGGGCACTGGTCTCCGCACAGAAAAGGGAGATGCTATCCCGGGAGCGTGTGTCCTGGGCTTGGTGGTTACTTCCCCTACTCTCCCCCTTACTGGTCACCCAACCCTGGGTGGGCGGTCTCATTGCTTGGGCCTTCAATAGATACAGGAACCCACGGGTAGCCACAAACATACTATGGCTGGGTATATCGTTGACTGTGATCATCGTCATCGTCTTATCGATAGTGAGATATGCATAGGGGTGAAGAGACCGATACAGATGCTTTCGGTACATGCTCCAAATCATATCTGCGATTATCACCGATGTTCCCCACCCACTACCCCGCGACCGAGTGGAAGCCACCACTAAAGCGTTGACTGAAATCCGTTGCGCTGCTACACTAAGCTGTACCAAAGAATGAGTCAGCTTTGCCACCAGGGCTAGTTCACCGAAGTACAGCTTTTCAAGAGCCGAGGTGGCGGAATAGGCAGACGCGACGGACTTAAAATCCGTTGGACTTCGGTCCATGCGGGTTCAAATCCCGCCCTCGGCACCACAAAATGGTCACATTTTGGTCACAAAGCAGTAGCAAGACAATAAAAAGTGAATTACACAACGGCCATAAAAATGATACGTAAATACCGAAAGAGGCTAGCATCGGTTTTGCGCAGTGATGAGGACTTCGAGCATCTACACTCGAACATTGTGCTTCTATTAGATGAGTTGTGTAGAACAAAAGCCGAATACAAGGATGTCATCAAATATAGGGATGACCTAGTTATCGTAACAGTAAGGGTTGATCGTGGTTCGAACGGCGAAATAGTAGAGTTAGAAGGTAAGCGGCACGAACATATAATCAAACTACGAGAAAAATTTGTAGTAAGGTTAGATGAAATCCTTGCCCAATTAGAAAAGAAATATGTACTCAAAGCAAAGTTACAAAAACCCCAAGTAGGCTCTTTAAAGTCCGAACTACAAGACATCAGGAATCAACTGCAATATGTCAAAGCTGAATTATCCGGTCTTCGCGCTGATATAGCAGACAAATTAAAAGAATAAGGCAACAAGAGCTTGTTTCGTTAGATCATATTTATAATCTGCCATTTTTCTACAAGAACTGACTCCTAAGTCTGATTGCCCTTCAATAAATACCTCATCGAACCTTAGTGCTGCCGCTTCCTGCATCCCGGGCAATACATGATTCGACGCAACTTCAGAACCAAGGGAAAGCACCCATAACAGTTGACTTCATCTTGACTTACGCGGTAGTATAGGGAAGAACAATTGCTTGCCGGTCAGCTCGCAGGGAGGTAAACCTATGGAAGACCCTCTCTCTTTGATCGACGGGATCATTGAAGACCATAAGCAGCTTATGAAAGAGACTCGGGCTCTGGAACACGACCTGGATGCCGCATTAGAGCTTGAAAAAGCCGCCGACGATTTCGTGCCCGCAAGTTTTGACCCAGCAAGACGAAGCCTACAGAGCTTGCGCGACACGCTTGATAGCATCGATAGCGCACTTGATGCGCACTTCAGACGCGAAGAGACGGCTCTCCTGAGGGCCATCATGGACCACGGGAGCGCAACACTCGCATCGAGTTTGCGCGAATTACTCCATGAGCATCAGCAACTCAGGCACCGGATTGCCAAATCGAAACAGGATGCTTCTGAATTGGCACTTGGGGGGACATCCCGCGAAGTGTGGGAAGGAAGGGCTCACGGCGTTCGCGTCTACATGAACCATACGCGCAAGTTGCTTGAAGCCCACGCCCAAAGCGAGCACGAACTCCTACAGACGGCGCGAAAAGACATCGAGGCCCGTATGCGAGGGGGAAAATAGACGTAGGTGCTGACCGAAGCCGCTCCTGGGCCAACATCTTGCTAATGCACCGGACACAACAGGGCGACGCTGGAGGGACAAGAAGCCCGGCGTCGCCCTCCGTTTTGGCTTCAAAGCTGGAGAGAATACGAGCAACACAAGCGCATCGCGCCATGCCTGCGCATTGGTGGATCTTGAAAGCAAATGAAAGGAGGCGGAGATGAAGTTGGGTTATGTTCAGTTCGCACCTTTGTTGGGCGAAGTCCAGGCAACGGTCGAACGGCTCGACCGATTGATTGACAGGGCAGCCTCTGCGGACATCCTGGTCCTGCCGGAGCTGTGCAACTCTGGCTACAATTTCGACAGCCCCCAAACAGCCTGGCAGACCTCAGAAGAAATCGCCAAGAGCAGTTTTGTCGAGTTTCTCGTTTCAAAATGCCAGAAGCACGACCAGTTCATTGTGAGTGGCTTCAACGAAAGAGACGGGAACATTCTGTATAACTCAGCTATTCTGGTCGGCGCAAAGGGATTCGTTGGAAAATACAGAAAACTGCACCTGTTCATGAATGAAAAGGATTTCTTTCAGCCCGGAGACATCGGGCTGCCAGTGTTCGATTTGGGGGTATGCAAGTTGGGGATGTTGGTGTGCTTTGACTGGAGATTCCCGGAGGTTTGGCGCATTCTGGCACTCAAAGGCGCCGACATGATTTGTCATCCCTCCAATCCAGTGTTGCCCGGACTGATACAGAAGAGCGTGCCGATTCATTCGCTCGTCAATCGCATTTACGTGGTCACGTCAAATCGGATTGGAGAAGAAAGAGGCTTGAGATTCACCGGACAATCTACCATCGCAAATCCCGACGGGGAAATAATACTCCAGGCCTCTAGCTCAGAAGAGGAGGTGGGGCTGGTTGACGTTGATATCAGCAGCGCGAGAGACAAGAGGGTAACTTCGAGAAACGACGTTTTTGCTGACCGGAGACCCAGCGAATACTCGTTGCTGATGCAGAATGGCATATAACCTACTAACGTACTCCACAGCAGGGGCAGCACGCATTTCGTCGCACTCAGAATCCGTTGGACTTCGGCCCGTGCGGGTTCAAATCCCACCCCCGGCAGTCCCCCAATCACCTACTTTGTCGCAGCCCTTGGTTAATTGACAATGCCCTGGCCAAACATTTAAAATGGGCTCAACACCAAAGGGAGAGGCAAACAAGTTAGATGGCTGAGCAGCAGAACGTGAGCTTGTCTGAGGCGCTGACTATGTTTCTCGCCACCCTATCTCCAGAGCAGAGGCAGGAAAGCCAGCAGGAGCTAAACAGGTTCCTGCGCTGGTATGGCGGAGAACGGCCGATAAACGAGCTTAACGCCAGGGAGATAGGCAACTACGGTGATAATATCAGCTCCTTTGTGGCCGACCCGGTGAAGAAGCTCGAGCCAGTAAGAAGCTTCCTCTCCTATGCCAGGAAAAAAAAGCTTGTCGAGGTTAGCCTCGCCCCACATCTTCGAGTTAGCAAAGCTAAGCAGGGCCGATCTGCAAAGAGAGTCTCGGTAGAGATTACCCCTGTTAGTCTCACCTCGGAGGGCTATGCTACGCTGGAGGCAGAACTGGAGGCGCTCAAGAGCGAGCGGCCCCGAATTGCCGAGCAACTGCGCCACGCCCTAGCAGACAAAGACTTTCGGGAGAATGCCCCCCTCGACGCAGCCAGGGAACGCCAGGGACACATCGAAGGCCGCATCAGGGAACTTGAGGCTACCCTCAAGGGATCAACTATCGCTGAGGAAGAACCAAGAACCCTGCAAACGGCGGGCGTTGGTTGCACGGTGAGCTTGCGCGACCTTAGTTCTGGCGAGAAACTGCGTTACACCCTGGTGAGTCCCAGCGAGGCCGCTCCCGCCGAGGGCAAGCTTTCCATCGCTTCCCCTACAGGCAAGGCTTTATTGCATAAGGACATCGCCGCAGTAGTCGAAGTCATTGCTCCAGTAGGAACGTTGCGGTATCAAATCGATGACATCAAGTGCTAGAGCAAAGGCCAAGAGAAGACGAAACGGCTCTAAAGCTCCGCCTGGAAATCGACGAGGTCTCCCCGAGAAAAACCTAGCGATTCGAAGAAAGATAGCATCCACCAGTCGCGCCAGTTAATCATTATGTGTACCTTCTTGATCGTTTTGTGTCTGCAACTGTCCTTCCAGGCCTCGACCATCCTTCGGCCGATACCACGGCGCTGATACCCAGGCAAAACGCCAATCAATTCGATCCAAGCGACGTCGCTTAGCTCTACTGGTGAACGCACAATACGACCGAGCACGAAGCCAACTATCCGGCCATCATCCTCAGCCACTATGCTATTCTCAACTTCACCGCCAATACAACTGTCAGGTACCGGCGCATAGGTTGCCGCCCTACTGCTTCCCCTAGCCTCCCTCTCGATGTCCAAGACGCCCTCGAGGTCCTCCACGCTCATCTCACGGATGTTTACGTCGCTCACTTTGTTTCTCTCCTTCCCCTAGCGTAGTAAGTCACGATAAAAACAGTAATCGTAATTGAATAACTCAGGGCTCCATTGTTATCCACGAAGGACTAGCCCTTGATTTCCTCCAGTTCGAACCTGAAGTCTTCTATCACCGGATTGGCCAGAAGCTTACGGCACATCTCCCGTACCTGCTCCTCGGCTCTTGAGCCATTCTTCTCCTCAAGACGGACTTCCATATATTTCCCCACCCGTACGCTTTGAACTTTGTCGAAGCCGAGCGTGTGTAAACCGCCCTTCACTGTCAGCCCCTGAGGGTCGTTGACCGTGGGCTTAAGCGTGACATAGATCTTAGCCAGATACATTTACAATTCCCTTCCTGTGAGCCTGCGATAGGCCTCTCGATATCTCTGCGCTGTATCCTGAACTACCTCTGGGGGCAATTCCGGGGCAGGCGGCTCCTTATTCCATCCTGAGTCGGAGAGCCAGTCTCGCAGGGGTTGCTTGTCAAAGCTAGGCTGCGGCTTGCCAGGAGAATAGGTTTCCACATCCCAGAAGCGACTGGAGTCCGGGGTGAGGAGCTCATCGATCAAGATAAGCTTGTCCTTCACCATGCCGAACTCCATCTTAGTATCTGCGACGATGATCCCCCGGCTGAGGGCATACTGTGCGGCATACTCATAGAGAGCCAGGCTTTTCTCCATAATCTCCCGGGTCAGTGCCTCACCAACGAGGTTTTTCATCTGATCTATGGTGATCGCCTCGTCATGGCCGGTCTCGGCCTTGGTGGTAGGGGTGAAGATAGGCTGGGGGAGCTGCCCCGACTCCTTCAGCCCATTTGGCAACCCGATTCCGCAGACGGTGCCACCCTTCTGATACTCAGCCCAAGCCGAGCCGGATATGTATCCTCGAACCACACATTCGATGTCGATTCGCTGCGCTCGCCTTACGATCATGGAACGCCGGGCAACGTAAGGAGGGTAGGAATAGTAGCCTGAGCAGACTTTTTCGCCGTAGGTGCTATTGAGCCAGTTGACATCGTTCACCACCTCAATCAGGTGATTAGGCACTATGTGCGAGGTCTGCTCAAACCAGAAGGCGGAGAGCTGGTTGAGCACGATCCCCTTATCGGGAATGCCGCCGGGCAGGACGACGTCGAAGGCAGAGACCCTGTCGGTAGCTATGAGGAGGAACTGGTCGCTGTCCATCTCGTAGGTGTCACGTACCTTACCCCGGTAGTAGAGATTGGGCAGATCAGTCTCAAGTAAGAGTTCCATATCCTCTCCAAAGCGCGAACTATATAACAGCCTCTATTGGACGGCCGATTTGTCCTGAGCCGGGACAAAGGACATA
>CAYVES010000149.1:0-6293 GCA_964449845.1 uncultured Dehalococcoidia bacterium | reverse complement strand
CAGCATCCCAGGTTTATCTCTCCGTCCCGATATATCCAGGTCTCATGTGGCCCCCTGTGCTTGATCCTATCAAGCATACGTCCCAACTCACCATTGTCTGCCCCTTGAACTCCGGCAATTCCTGCCACAATCACTCTCCTTTTCTCAAGATGGTTATATCTGAACCAGGCCTTCGCTTATTGGAACGAGTCGAGCACCTTAACGGCATGGAAACCGTCCACGCAATAGGCATCCGCTCCTATTTCCTGAGCGTACTCATCGGAGACTGCTGCTCCCCCGATCAGAACCCTGACCTTATCCCTGAGGCCATTTTCCTTAAGCGCCTCAATTACCTCTCCCATGACCACCATCGTAGTGGTCAGCAAAGCGGAAAGCCCTAGAAAATCGGGGCCGTCTTGCTTGACAACTTCAATGATCTTCTCCGTGGGCACATCTGCGCCCAGGTCTTCTACCTCGTAGCCCGCCCCTTTGAGCAAGATGGCGACAATATTCTTTCCGATGTCATGGATATCACCTTTTACCGTGGCTATGGCGAGTTTCCCCTTTGTTTCAACATTGGAAGCTTCAAGGAGCGGCTTCAGAATATCCATAGCTGCGCCTACCGCTTCGGCAGACGCCAGCATGTCTGGGATGAAGTATTCCTTCGTGGAGTATTTCTCTCCCACAACCTGCATTCCTGCAGTCAGACCCTGTGTGATTATTGCCTCCGGAGAGATATCTTTCTCCAGCGCTAACTGTGTTAGCTCCAATACCCCGGGCTTACCCGACATGCTCTCATCCACTCCCTCATCGTCCGCAGTCTTCCTTCCCTGGATAACATTTTCCTTCAGCAAAGCAATAGTGTCTTCATTCATTACCATCTCCTCTGTTTAGATAACAGATAGTGTCTCTCTTCTAGTTATGTCTCAAATGACAGAATCCAAATCTCATGAGGAAGTTCAAATTTCAAAATCAAAAGCTCAAATCAAATCCAAATGTCAAAATCCAAATGTCAAATACTCTCCTTCCTTCACCAATCTTGTCATTTGAGCTTTGAACTTCATTTGCCGTTTGAACTTTGAAATTTGTCATTTATTCCTTTTGGGCAACAGAATAGAGGGAAATATCAATGTTAGTTCTTGTGCTTCATTCCATAGTTTCCTGCATTCGTCTTTTTTACCTGGATTTGCCCGTGCAATCATTCTCAGCCAGTGTTTTGTTTCCTTTGACTCCTTCTTACAGATAGCGATTTTATGCCGAAAATCTTTTCTCGATGCTGCCCCATCTGCCTCCATGTAATTGGCGCCTATACTTGTACTAGACCGAATAATCTGGCCAATCAGTTCATTATTAATCCGATCCTGTGGTAATGTTTTAACAAAATCAATGACATTTTCTCCAAATAGGGCAGTTCTGTCCTCCAGATCGTAGACCTTCTTGTCGTTTGGATTTTCGCCTTTATTTGTCATTGGAGCTTTGGAATTTATCCTTCACCATGAAGGGTCCCATGTTTACTCGTATACGTTCAGCCTGGGCAATAGGCCAGGAATCTCTCGGAATATCTTAGAAGTGGTAGCCTGATCTATGTGCTCTACTGGTTTCGCAAGAAGCTCATTCATCCTCTCGTAGGCTAGTGCGAACACATTGTCCGCCTCCCCATCTCCTTCAAAGGGATAGGGCGCTGAAAGCTCCCCGCTACGCATCACGCGGCGAATATAGCTAATGTAAAGCTTCTGTGGTGTGGCCACCACCTCTCTCATTTGTTTCAATGTCTCAGCGATCTCCATTTCGTTGATCCGCGGCGGCCTCAGGAAGAACTTGATCATCTGGAAATGGGCATCGTCCAAGACAGCCTGGAGAAGACAGAAAACCGAGTTGCAGTCGAGGAGACCGTACGCACAGTGCAAGTACTGGGGCCCGCTCAGAGTGACCAGTACATCTGAGAACAATCTCTCAATTGAGGATTGTGTCCCCGGCGTCTTCGTGTCGCAAACGCCCGAGGTAGAGTAGTTGGGCAGCTTGTAGAACCGTGCCATTTGAACGCAGTCGACGTTGTACTGGCTGGTCTCAACGGCGCCGTAGGAATCGCCGAGGGTATCCATGCGCGCTCGAACGGGCACGCTCCCGTAGATTACCGGTGTTCCCCGATTGACCAACTGGCTCAATGTTATGCCCGCCAGGACTTCAGCGTTTATTTGAGCCATGATGCCGGCTTCCTTGATAGGAGCAGTGCTCCCGGCCTGAGGTGAGGAGGAAACCACTATGGGTAGCCCCCTCCTGCAAATCGCAATAAGAGTGTCCGTCGTATCTTCGACGAATTGCAGAGGGCTCTTGACCAAACAGGTGATGAAGGAGATGATGGGGTTCTCCTTGAGTTCTTCTTCACCTCCAACTATTAGCTTCGCCATGCTGACCACGTTATCCAGTTGTTTCAGGCTGGTCAGCCCCGACATAAAATGCTTGGTGGTGTTGTTTAAGGAGGCGAAGAATTTGTTGACATCTTTGTTATCCTCTGTTATGTCTCTATCCTGGATGTTTACGGTACGGATGTAGCCATCCAGGGTCTCAAGGTGCTCACAGACATGCGCCGACTGGCAAAGGTCGGCAACGGTAGCGCGTCGCGGGTGAAATTCGGGCACCCTAATCTCAGTGCCGGGGTCGGATTTCTTAACATAGGTTGGAAAATCGACATCCAGCCAGATATTGGTTTCAGAGCCAGAAATGAAGTGTACCCTGGGCTCCTCACCGTTCATTATCAGACTGTTGTCCGGGTTCCTGGCACCCAACTTAACCGTCTTAGGTGCGCTATCGAGAGCATCGAGAACAAGTCTCTCCGGAATCTTCACAAGCCAGCAGGGATGGTCGCTGGGGGAAACGGACGTAACCTCCGCACCGTTGCCATGGAATATCTCTGCGGCCTCGCGATTAAAACATATCAGGCCAGGGTCATTCAAAATCTCCACAGAAGCCTGGTGAATCTGCGTTACCTGCTCCTTGGTCATCCTCTCGTAAGGGGTATCAATCAGAATTCCTTCTCTGGCCACCTTATCTCTCCTCGTTAGATTCTTAGTTCCGTCTCGAGCTATAGTGAGAGCATTTATGGGCTATCTGGGAAAGTATCAGTGGAGCACACCTGATGTAACATACTTCTCGAAAACAGCCCATCTTAAGATCAAAACGGGAAATATCTACCGACAACGATCGCTGAGGCAAGAGACCGCCGAGAACCCATCTCATACGTAGCGTCACCTCACCTATCCTCAGCATAGCTCAGAGATTCCACTACTCGTACCGCATCAAAACCGTCTGCCCCATAGCCATCTGCACCTATGCTCACAGCGAATTCTCCCGAGACCGGGGCTCCGCCAACGATGACCTTCACGCTCTCCCTAAGCCCGCTCTCCGTCAGCGCTTCGATGACATCCCCCATATGCCTCATAGTGCTGGTTAACAATGCGGATAAGCCCAAGAATTGGGGCCTCTGTTCCCTTACGGCGTCCACGATAGTCTGAGTATCAATGTCATTTCCCAGATCGTTGACCGCATAACCAGCTCCCCGAAGCAATATGGAGACAATGTTCTTCCCGATATCGTGAAGGTCTCCTCTTACCGTGGCCACAATTATCTTGCCCTTAGGCTTCATTCCACTCTTGCTAAGGTGGGGCTCCAATATCGTCATGGCTACTCCCACGGCTTCAGCGGAGGCCAGCATGTCTGGGATATAGTATTGCTTAGCCTCGAATTTCTGGCCCACAACGACCATGCCCGCAGTAAGTCCTTTGTTGATTATGTCCTCCGCATTTATGCCGCAGGCGATGGCTTCCTCGGTAAGCTCAGCAACTCCAGGCTGTCCTTCCATCCCCCCCTCCAGCCCTTCATCCTCCCGAGTTACTCTCCCCTGGATGACATTCTCTCTTATGAGGGCAATTCTATCCTCCACCATATTCTCCCTCTGAGTTCAGTGATGTCCTAGGTTTGCCAAAGGGACGGGCAATCCCTGAGAATACACCATATCTGATCCTTCTCGTCACGCCCCGCATCTCTCCTAATCTACCAGAAGGCCCCTCCTGTGGGCCCTGATATACCCTTTGCATGAGGAGTCTTTTCCAGTGAGCATGTCAGCAACCCTGACAAAGCTCATCATCTTAGCATCGAGGGGGTTAAGGATAACGGCATCGAGGCCCGCATAAGCTGCCATTAACAGAAAGGATCGGTTAACCATTCCCCTCTGCGGCAGCCCGTAGGAAATGTTGCTGAGCCCCATCACAGTCTTGGCATCCGGATAACGGGATTTGACCTGCTCGATGGTCTTTAGAGTAACCAGACCCTGGGTCGAATCCACCGCAATGGGGAGCACCAGGGGGTCGAAGAATATCTGCTCCTGACTCAAACCTAGCCGAGTCAAGTGTGTCATTATCAGCTCACAGGCAGCCAGTCGCTCCTCGACATCGTTGGGTATCCCCCTCGCCCCCATGGCCAGAGCCACCAGCATAGCTTGGCGCTCCGCTGCCAGACGACCGACAGATTCCAGCTTCTCGGGCTCAGCGCTGACCGAGTTGATCATCACCCTATCACCATGGTATCTGCGCAGAGCAGCCTCAACAACACTCGGGACGTCGCTATCAATGGCTAGAGGCTTATCCGTGACCGCCTGGACTACCTCTACCAGCCACTCCATGGCGGCTTCTGGATGCTCCCAGGCCCCGTGGCCAGCACCAGCGTTCACATCGATGAAATCGGCCCCAGCAGCAGACTGTGACCTGGCAAGATTCTGCAACAATTCCTGGTCTTTGCCAGAGATAGCTTCCCCTACCGACCTGTTTGATGCATTGATCTTCTCACCTATTACCAACACGCTGTCACCCCGTTCTACTCTACGATACCTCGTATCTCAGAAAGCACCTGTCCCCTTATGTCAGCAGGCAAGCTGTAGCCATCTCTGGCTAAGATTTCCTTAACTTCATCCGCCGCCCTCTCCCAGGTGGTTTTTCCACCACAAGCCTCCCAATCCTCCCTGCTATCTCTGTTGCTGAGGGAGGGTTCATAGTGCTCGCTGCGCATAAACCGCCTGGTATGCTTCGCAGTGACGAAATTGCCCCCCGGGCCCACCTCTTTGATGAGATCAAAGGCCAGGGTGTCGTCGTTTACCTTTATGCCCTCGACAGCCCTCATTACCATTCCCAGTATCTCGTTATCTATGACATACTTCTCGTAGCAGACAGTGAGAGCGAATTCCATCAGTCCTGCAGCGTCGTGGATGAAATTTGCCCCGGCCAGAGCGCAGAGCAGGTTGGTGATCGCAGATTCGTAGCCACTCTGTGCATCCAACACCTTGGAGTCAGTCATGCCTCCGGTGGCGTAGAAAGGGAGTTTGTAGAACTGGGCCATCTGGGCGCCAGCCGCATTCACGAGGCCCATTTCAACGGAGCCAGCCAGATACTTGAGGTCCCTGAGGTCTGTGCTGCTAGCTACCGAGCCAAGAATAACCGGTGTCCCCGGATTGACAATCTGGGTAAGCATCACTCCCATCAAGGAGTCAACGGTCTGGATCACCAAGTTCCCGGCGAGGGTCACCGGTGAGGTAGCTCCGCACAGTGGCTCGGCAGGACAGACCACGGGTATGCCACTCTCGGCGATTGCTACAATAAAGTCACCGTATTCCCCATCCATCTTCAGCGGGCTTATGCTGCAGGCTATCATGGAGATGATAGGACGCTGGCGAAGCCTCTCGCCAGAGCCAGCGATGATCTCCGCCATCCGTGTCACCTGTTTGACTCCATCGAAGGTGTAAACCCCTCCCATAACATGCTTGGCAGTACTGTCCAGAGCGGCAAAGAAGCGGTTTACATCCACCTGCTCAACGGGCAACTCGCTGGGGTAGGTAGGCAGCAGGAAAAGATGAATGTTATCTAGCCCATCGACCAGTCTGGCGATGCGCTTTAGGTCGTCCAGGGTAGCCAACTGCTTTTCCCCAGTCTCCTGGTGGTAGACATAGAGAGCGGTTCCCCCAGTTCCTGTGTAGACGCGGTTTCCACCGAGGAGAATGTCGTGCTTCTCATCCTGGCCACAGAGTCTGACCTCCGACGGTGCCACCTCTATGAGCTCCAGGGCCTTTTTCTGAGGCAGGCGCACCAAGCGCCTTTCCTGGTCTACCGAGGCCCCCGCTTCCCTGAAGAGTCCCAGCGCAGTGTCTGAGTTTACCTGAAAGCCTACTTCCTCGATTACCTGCATTGCGGTCTGGTGAACCTTGTGTATGGCCTCTTCGGTGAGGGGCTTGAAGCTACCGCCGGCTAATCCTCTTCGAACCATATTCC
>CAYVES010000148.1:0-6294 GCA_964449845.1 uncultured Dehalococcoidia bacterium | reverse complement strand
AGTCTACAGCGATTTTCCAATGGAACTCCGGCCGCTGATGTCAATGATGCTGTCAACCGAGGAGAGGGAGGTATATTTCGCTACTCCAGGTCAAATAATAAACATGACCATTGGCCAGATCTTCGACAAACTCACACCCTTTCTGGAGGCAGGGGAGGAGAACGGCCTGCCACCCGGAGCTGCCCACTGCGCTCTATATCAGACCCGGCTGGGGGCGATGGTGAAGGGGGTAATCCCTTTCCCTGATCTGTCAGTAATAGCCTCCTATCATTGTGACCAGCCGTCTGAGGCAGAGCAATTGCTGCACGAGGTCTACGGCGTTCCTGTAGCATACCTCGATAACTGCCCGGATGCGAACTGGGGGGACTGGCCAAAATTCAATGACTACCGGGTGCGCTACAGTGGATCACAGGCGCGCAAGCTCTTCCAGACATTTGAGAAGGTGATAGGCTGTCAGATGACGGAGGAGGCGATACGCGCCACCAATAAGGCTAATGCCATATACCGGCTGAAGTTCCAGCAGGTGGCGGAGCTCATTGGGCATGCGGATCCCCAGCCGATAAGTCAGGCAAGTCTGGCACACGCCTTTTTCCTCAACTCTATGCCCACGAGAGACATTGAAGGGAAGCAGGAGGCGCTTGAGATACTGTATGAGGAGGTGCAGCAGAGAGTTGACCAGGGCAAGGGGGTAGTTGAGAAAGGAGCCCCCGGTGTCTTCTCCACCATTACGATAAGCGTGGATCCGAGCATAACACGTATGATAGAGCAGACAGGCCTGGCCATTCGCATCCAGATACCCTTCTGGCTCGGCCCTTGGGTGCTCGCCAAACATCCATATAGGGACTGGGCGGATATGATCGGTGTAGGCCCATGCCTGGACATACCTCACTCCTGTGAAGCCCATGTTGCTATCAACTTGGAGAACTGCAAGGCTTTCAACGTGGACGGAGCAATCAATTTCTACCCCTATTCTTGCCGCGAGTGGGTCCCCACCGTCATGATCACCAAGAAGGTCATAGAGAAAGAGTTGGGCATACCTGTGCTGATTCTGGAGGGTGACAGCTATGACACCCGGAACTACAGCGCCGGCCAGCTAAGGACGAGGGTTGAAACGTTTGCTGAATTACTAAGGGCGACCAAGACAGCCAAGGCAGCATAGAAGGATAATGGTTACTGCTGGAGTTGATGTAGGGGCAGCAACTGCTAAGACTGTTATTGTAGCAGATGGCAAGATCCTGTCCCACGTTGTAATACCAACAGGCCACAGCGTTGCTCGAGCAGCAGAAGACGTAACAAAAGCAGCATTAGAGCTTGCCAAGCTCTCCATGGCTGACCTGCGATTTATCATTTCAACGGGTTATGGGCGGAAAGGTGTTGCCTTTGCCAATAAAACGGCAACCGAGATTATCTGCCACGCTAGAGGGGTGAACTTCGTAATACCTGCAGCCAGAACAGTCATCGATATAGGCGGTCAAGACAGCAAGGTCATCGGCGTCCGTGAAGATGGCACTGTTAGTGACTTTGCAATGAATGATAAGTGTGCCGCTGGAACGGGCAGGTTCTTGGAGGTTATGGCTGGGGTTTTGGGCCTCGACATCGAGGAAATGGGGCCGATATCCCTTACCAGCGAGGAGCCTTGCCAGATAAGCAGTACCTGCACCATATTCGCCGAAACAGAGATGGTCTCACTTCGCGCTGAGGGGAGAACGAGGGAGGACCTAGTCGCCGGGATCCATAGGGCGGTAGCTTCAAGAGTAGTGGTTATGGGTAGAACCGTCGGCTATAGAGAGCAGGTGATATTCACCGGAGGCGTCGCCAAGAATATAGGGGTTAAGAATTCTCTCGAAGCCGGAATCGGGCTCCCCATCCTGATCCCGGAGGAGCCCCAGATCATCGGGGCCCTGGGAGCAGCACTACTGGCCGGAAGAGAGTAGAGTATTCTCGCCTAGAAAGAGCCGTGACAACGTCAAGGTTCCGTTTTTAGGCATCAGGAGCACATGAGAACTGTCCGTTAGCCATGTCCCATTCGGTGTGCCATTTTCGCTGACATTCAACAGTCTCTCTGGTAGTGCTGGAGACTGAAGTTCTTATCAATCAATTGCCTCCCTTTTTCCGTTGTTCATCCAATACCGTCCCAGGTAGCTTGTCTCTATAAAGGTCTGATTGAAATTGGGGGCACCAGCCAGTTCAATATAGTTGGCGCGTGCCGCTATAGTCTGTGCCTCATCCCGTTTGCGCGAAGAGAGGAGAGTCATCCTCGCTCCCGTGCCCGCGGCGTTTCCTACCTGCCGAAACCGGTCCAGAGGTATCGGAGGCAGCATGCCTATAGTTGTCGCGCTGGCCACATTGAGGTAAGTCCCGAAGGCTCCAGCAACTACTACTTGATTGATCTCATCTTCACGGCAACCTTCGGCTTCCAGAAGTACCTGAATACCAGTGCGAATTGCCGCTTTAGCCAGTTGCAACTCACGAACATCCCCTTGGGTGAAAACAATGCCTGTGCCCCCGTCCTGTTCTTCACTGCTAACGAGCACAAACTCGCGTTGGTTCTCGCGAGTACGAACGCGAGAGTGCTCCTCTATCATTCTGCCACCTTTGTCGATGACCCCCGCCAGATAGAGCTGGGCCATAACATCAAGTGCCCCTGATCCGCAAATACCCACTGGTGGCGCTTGATCAATGGTCTGATACTGGATACCATCGGCTGATATCTGTACTCGTTCAATAGCTCCGCTGGCAGCCCTCATACCATGGTTGATGTGATAGCCCTCGAATGCGGGGCCGGAGGCGCAGGATACGGCAGTGACATTGCCATCCGCAACGAGGGAGACCTCGGTGTTTGTCCCGATATCAAGGGCCACTGTGATTCCTTCAGTTTGCCTTGCATCGACTGCCAGTAGCATCGCAACATGGTCCGCGCCGACGAAACCAGCAATGTTGGGCAACAAGTGGACATAGGCCCCTGGCACGATATGTAGGCCCAGGTCGCGAGCCTTAATGTCTTGAGCACTGCTAACTGCAGGCACATAGGGGGATGAAGCAAGTTGTTTCACTGGCAAACCGACTAGTAGATGGTGCATAGCAGTATTGCCCACTACTACCGCCTCAACTACTTCCTCTGTATTGGCACCCACCGCGGCACATAGGTCAGAAGCTAGGCGGTTAACCGCTTCCACGACTACTCTCTGTAGTTCCACCCCCCCTTTCGGGGAACTTACAACCCTATTGATGCGACTGATGACATCCTCTCCATAGCTGATCTGGGGATTCATAGTTCCCTGAGCCGCTAGAGTGTGACCATTGCTCAGATCAACCAGATAGCCTGCGATCTTGGTAGTGCCCAAATCTATGGCCAATCCCAAATGGTGGCTCGGCCAAGGCCCCAGGGCTACTACCTCGTCCTGGCGAACCGAGACCTGACATTGCCATTTCCAGGCTCTCAACCGCGGTGACAGGGTACGCATTACATCAATATCAACTCTATTGCAATCCAACTGGTGCTGTTCGCTCAGAGTCTCCAGCAGCCTGTCAGCATCAGCCCGCGGGTAGGACATGGACGGGGCTGACATTGCCAGTTTGCAGGCCTGAACCAGTGGCTGCACATGCACTTCCTTTTCCAATCCCTCCACCTGGGTCCGCTGCGCGGTAGACATCGACTCTGGGGGTACGCTCAGTTTACAGTCACCAGCAGGATAAGTCTGGCAAGCCAGCCGCCAGCCGTCCTTGAGTTCCTGAGAGGAAAAGGCCTCTCGGTCGCTGGATGTTGGTTCTGAGACCACTCCGCTCAAGACCTGCACCTTGCACGACCAGCACGTCCCTTGGCCTCCGCATACGCTATTGATGCCTATGCCAACTCGGCGAGCGCAGACTAACAGTGACTCGTTGCTTTGGCATTGTCCCCTTCGACCTACCGGCTCGAAATCAACTGTGTACACTTCCATCTTTGTCACACTTCCGTGTTTATTCCGCTTCCCCCTCACGCGTGAATCCTATAGTGGCAGTTCGCTGTGAGGCTGCAGCGATCGCAGTATTCAGCTTGGGTCCACGAAGGCATTTGCGGTCCCATTCCAATCACCGTCGAAACCGACTTCTCTGGAACCATCAGCCCACTAAGGGTGAGGCTCACGCCGATCCGCTCCGCTGGCACCAGCTGTGGTTCCTCTTCCCTGCGCTTATCAGAAGTTGGTACAAAGCGGTTTAAGATTTTGCGGGCAACTGAGGGATGAAGCACCGACTCTCCAGCATATACCGCTCGAACGGCGCCAACTAACTCACGACCACGAACGCCCTTCAACAAATCAAGAATGCAAACTGGCTGTGGTGCACCACTCCAACTATAGCGTCTGACTGGATAGTTTAAGGTATAGGTTTATGGGGAGCATGCCCACTATTTGCTCCAGAGAAATCTCCTGGCATCTTGGCGGATATATAGACATTTTTAACAAATCGTAGGATACAGCTCTCCTACAGGGATGCGCAGCACTCCAACACTGTCACCAACTAGTAGCACTCTTATAACACTGGGACAGCAGGACTGTCAAGGAAATCAAGAAGGCATAGCATTCAAGATGACCCACTACCAGGCAATCGGTTCTTCTCGGTTGTGGTTGGTAAGGGGTGTAGGGCAAAAAGGGAATCAATGCTTTAGGCGGTTATCCATCTGCCTCTGGAGGATTTCGTCTACAGTTATTGTTTCAATCTCTAGGCGTTCTTCTCTTTCAGCCCGCCTAACTTCCTTTTCAGCATCCCTACTGAAACCAAACCCTACATAGATTCCCTTGGTTCGTTTATCTCTTTTCATTATTGTCTCGAATTGCTCTATGTCGGGACTTCCTACTTGGTCTGTGCGTTTTACCTGAATAGGGATATAGTTGTCTATCTCGCCGAATAGGTCTATACCTTCCCTTTTCTCTTTTTTAATGTCCTCAATCGGATAGAGTTTGCCATCTATGCCTTTATCTCTAACTTTGGTTTTACTAAGGCTTGCGCCTAAAGCATTGATAGCCCAATTCTGAAATTCAAAAGGCGGATATTCCCTTAATTCCTCTACCGTTTTGGGCATATCTCGTACCGTGAAGTCTTTACCTTCTCTCAAACCACATTCAGTTTCAATTCTCTGTGCCATTACCCTACAAGCTGTAGGCGATATGTCTATGCCTATCCACCTACGTCTTTCCTTTTGTCTTTGAGCAGCGATTAAAGTAGTGCCACAACCACAAAATGCCTCTAACACTATCTCATTCTCGTTGCTACTAGCTTGAATAATTCGGTCAAGTAGGGCTAATGGTTTTTGTGTCGGGTATCCTAAACGCTCTTTCCCGCTTCTGGTCATTTTAATATCAGTCCAAAGATTTTGAAGCAGTTGACCACGTAGTTTATCAAGATAATTTTTCCTGTACGGCATACCGCTTTTGCTATAGTATATTTCGCCTTTTGAATCTAACTCCTCCATTTTTCCCTGAGTGAAACGCCAATTTGCTTCATGCCCATGCCATACGTATCTTGGGCCTCTACCTCCAGGTGCAAGGCAGGTATTCGGCCAAAATCTTCTACCATCAGGGTCTTGATACTTAAACCGTGTAGTAAGGTGGCGCTCGCTGTACTCTGTAGTGACAGGATGAAAGGTATATTTATCGGTTTTGGAGTACAAGAGTATAGAATCAGTCACCCGCCCGAAACGCTTAGGGTCATTGTGTGAACCATATCGTTGCCAGATAATCTCATTCCTAAAATTGCTATAGCCAAATAAGTCATCTCTATCTAGGAGTACCTTAATGTAGTGTGAGGCATGAGAATCACAATGATAATAAAAACTGCCTGTAGGCTTTAGCACACGATATAATTCTGTTAGTCTAGGTCTCATGTAATCTATATATGCTCTAACATTCTCAAACCTATCCTCAAAGTGTCTTTTCTCTTGTTCTTGCCAGAAAGCTACATAATTTCGATTGGAACTAAATGGTGGGTCTATGTAAATGAGGTCTATGCTATCATCAGGAATATCTTTAAGTTTTACCAAACAATCACCACAATAGACTACATTTGTCTCCATATTAAAACCTCTACCTAATTATTGTAGCTATTATACCACGTTCGCTACTATCACACTTGACTAAGAACTAGCGTTCTGTTAATATCTCGCTCAAGAGATTTGTAGGCGGTAAGGATGCATGTAGCAGATTTATGTCAGAACGCTCAAAGACTATATTATAGCTTGGGAATCCTTCAAGGGTAGAGTTCCGATGAAGATAGAAGTTGTGGAATTGCGATGCAAATACTGTAACTCCCGAAACA
>CAYVES010000147.1:0-6551 GCA_964449845.1 uncultured Dehalococcoidia bacterium | reverse complement strand
ACAGGAGTCACGACGCTACAACAGATGGTAACCTGAGATTTGTGGTATGAAGTGGAGAATCCTTGTTGCAGATCCCATTGCCGATGAGGGGATAGCAGCTCTGACTTCTGAGGCTACGGTGGACGTCAGGTTGGGGCTGAAGCCCGACGAGCTGGCAGGTGTTATCGGCGATTACGACGCCCTCGTGGTTCGCAGTGAGACCAAAGTCCCTGCTGAGGTTATCGAGGCTGGGCAGAGGCTTCAGGTTATCGGCCGCGCCGGGATAGGCGTAGAGAACATCGACCTTAAGGCGGCAACCAGGCAGGGGATCGTGGTAGTCAACGCTCCTGCGGGAAACGTCATATCCACTGCCGAACACACGCTGAGTCTATTACTTGCGCTGGCTCGCCATGTACCTCAAGCCTATATCAGGCTGAGATCAGGTGAGTGGAGTCGAAAGGAGTTTATCGGCACCGAGTTACGCAACAAAACGCTGGGCATAATCGGGCTGGGCCGTGTGGGGTCCGAGGTTGCAAGAATGGGCAAGGCGTTGGAGATGAAGATCATCGCGTGTGACCCCTTCGTCTCCCAGGAACAGGCTCATCATCTGGGAGTGGAGCTGGTCTCGCGGGAGGAGTTGTTGAGACGGTCTGACTTCATCACAATTCATGTCCCGCTAACAACGGCCACGAAAGGATTCATAGGGGACGAGGAGCTGTCTTTAGTCAAACCGACGGTGAGGTTCGTCAACACCGCCCGGGGCGGGATAATAGATGAAGAGGCGCTCTACAAGGCCATTGAAGAGGGCAGGGTAGCTGGCGCTGCTGTAGACGTCTTCAGCGAAGAGCCGGCAGGGGATAACATCCTGCTCAGGAGTGATAAGGTAATCGCGACTCCTCACCTGGGCGCCTCGACCGCCGAGGCGCAGACGACTGTGGCGGTGGATGTTGCGGAGCAGGTTCTAGCTGTGCTCAAGGGGGATGCTGCCCGCTATGCGGTCAATGCCCCCTTGATGCCCCCCGAGACGGCTTCCGTATTGACTCCTTTCCTGGCTGTAGCCTCCGATGTGGGGAAGTTGTGTACCCAGCTTGCTGAGGGGCACACGGATACTATTGTGATCAAATACGAGGGCGAGATAGCCGACTACGATAATACAGCTCTCAAGGCGGCGGTGTTGGGCGGACTCTTAGAGTCGGTCACTGAGGAGCGGGTTAACCTGGTGAACGCAGGCGTCATAGCCCAGAGCCGGGGGCTGAAGGTAGTTGAGCAGAAGACGGCGAAGTGTGAGAACTACGCCAATCTCATCTCTGTCGAGGTTACCACCGATATCGGGACGACCACAGTGGCCGGCACGCTGATGAGGGGGCAAACGCATATCGTCCGGGTCAACAGCTACTGGATCGATATCGTGCCTACGGGAGGCTATTGGCTATTCAGTGATCACCTCGACCGTCCCGGCCTCATCGGGGCAGTAGGCATGGTAACCGGCAGTGCTGATATCAATATAAGCTCGATGCAGGTGGGACGGCTCGAACCCCGCGGGCCGGCATTGATGGTGCTTGCTCTGGACAAGGAAGTCAACGAAGAGGTGCGCCAGCAGCTTCTGGCTATCCCCGATGTCTATACTGCAAAACTGGTGAAGCTCTAGGTAGTGTCCTCACCTTCTTGAAGTCTAGCCAATAAGCCCCAAGGCCTTTTCCAGGAGCCAGCCCAAGGCAGCGCAAATCGGGAAGGTTACTACCCAGGCTATCACTATATTACGTGCTACACCCCATCTCACCGCTGAGAGGCGTTTGGTGGCACCCACGCCCATAACCGAGCCGCTGATGCACTGGGTAGTGCTTACGGGAATGCCCAGATTGGATGCAGCTTCGATTACTGCTGCCGCTGAAGTCTCGGCGGCGGAGCCATGGACGGGACGGAGGGTGGTGATTCTTGTGCCCACTGTTCGTATTACCCTCCACCCGCCTAAGCCAATGCCCAGGGCGACGGATGTTGCAGAGGCGAATATCGCCCAAAGTGGGATGTCGAACGGCTCCTTAGTGTAAATCATGAGTCCCAGGGCTATGATGCCTATTGGCATCTGTCCGTCGTTCTTGCCATGGGCGTAAGCCACGAAGGCAGCGGCGATGATCTGCACTTTGCTGAAGATATTGCTTACCGTATCCGGGGGGCTGCGTCGAAACAGCCACATGATAATGACCATAAGGCCGAAGCCGCCGGCAAAGCCCAGAAGGGGGGCGAAAATGACCGCCAACAGCACCTTGCCAAAAACTCCCCAGACGATGGCGTCGGTGCCTACGGCGGCTATGCCTGCTCCCAGCAACCCCGCCACCAAAGAGTGTGACACGCTCAGTGGCATCCCGTAGTAGGTGGCAGCAACAACCCAGATTATGGCTGCGGCTACGGCCGCAACCACCGTGCAAAGCCCCACACCTGAATCCAGAAGCGCTTCGGGCGTAACGATTCCTTTGCCGATCGTCTTGGCAACATGAGCGCCAACTAGCGCGCCGGTCACAGTCCCTACTAGGTTGAAAACGGCGGCCATGATGATGGCGCTACGAGGGGAGAGGACACGGCTGCCGATAACGGTAGCGATGGCATTAGCAGCGTCATTGAGACCATTGGAGAAACCGAAACCCAGGGCAGCTATGATGATCAGAACAAGAAGAAAGAGGGAATCATCCATGCTTGAGCACCACGCCCTCGAGGACGTTGGCTACGTCTTCGCCCTTGTCTACGGCGGTTTCCAGGTGCTCGTATATCTCGCGCCACTTGATAACCTCAGTGATCGGTGTGCCATCGAATAGCTCAGCCAGGGCGAAGCGCAATATAGCATCGGCTTCGTTCTCCAACCGGTTGATCTCGACACAGTGCTCCAATATCCCCTTCATCGTGGAGCGGTTGCGAAGGCGCGGCACAGCTATGACCAGTTCGTTGGTCAACGCAACCAGGATAGCAGCCATCTCCCGTGCCCTGGTCGTTGGTTGCTCAATGCGGTAAAGAAGCATGGCGTTGGCGGCATCCTCCATGAAATCCATCACGTCATCCAGTCTTTCAGTGAGGAGGGCTATGTCCTCGCGGTCAAGGGGCGTCACGAAGGTGCGGTGCAATTGCTCCATTATCTGGTGAGTGATGGCATCACCATTATGCTCAAGCTCAGTCATTCGAGCCACCTTTACTGGCACATTTGTGTAATTCTCGAAGAAGTCAGCCAGCTCCTTGGCGGCAGTGGCCACGTTGGCTACACTCCTCTCGAAGAGGTCGAAGAACTTCGGTTCACTGGGTATTATTGAGAACCTAGGCAAAGTTCACCCCCAAGAGGCAGCGAAGATGTGGCAGAAAGGTAACCAAGAACGGAAGCTAGCGGGATGGATGGGGTAGGGTCAGCAGTAATGGAATTAGTGCTTCGCCTTTCAATCGCTTTGGGCAATATACGCCTGCCTTAATGCTGCGCTGGTCGCTTTGACCCCATTAGAATACTAGATTAGAGCCAGCCAATTGTCAAGACGTAGATATTGAGATTGTTTAGCAATCTCAGACATTCTCCGTTCCTGAAATGAAGTTTGATCCGTTCGCCCTGAGCCTGTCGAAGGGCCGTTCGTGGTGAGCCTGTCGAACCATGAACGGCATCTATCATGCCAATTTTCATAATTGGTTGGTGTGCAACCGCCCGTGGTTTCACTAGGCTTGATGCTGCTTCTGGCGGCGCTCTTTCAATTCTCCTCGAAATAGCTTACACTACTCGTGAGTTATTAGTGAAGTATCATTCTGGGCGGGGGTTAGACATGACACAGCTACTGCGAAGCATAAACCTGGCCACGAAGTTTCAGATTCTGGTAGAGGTAGCCGCAAATCAGCCGGACATACAGCAGAGGGACATTGCCGAAAGGCTGGACCTCAGTCCCCAGGCTGTCTCCGATTACGTGCGGGAGCTGGTGAACGATGGTTGGCTTGTGTCAGAGGGACGATCCAAGTATAGAGTCACCAAAGAGGGTGTAGACTGGATGATAAAGGGACTCAGGGAATGGCAAAGCTATTCTGACACTGTGCAGAACGCGATAGCTGGCATATCGGTCTGCGCTGCCGTAGCGGATTGCGACATATCTGAGGGTCAAAATGTTGGGCTGTTGATGCGGGATGGGCTGCTGTTTGCTACTGCTGATTTGAGCGCTGCGGCCAAAGGGGTAGCTGTCTCTAACGCCAGAAAGGGTGAGGACGTAGGCATCTCAAACATAGGTGGAATAGTGCCGCTCGAGATAGGGAGGATAACCGTCTTGAGGCTGCCCGGGATCCAGAGAGGGGGATCGAGGCAGACCGACCTCGACAGGTTGAAGAAGGTGATCAAGGGCAGGCGGCTAGTTGGTGCTATCGGCATAGAGGCTTTGATTGCGTTGAGGAAGGTGGGCGTCGAGCCTGCCTGTCTATACGGTGTGAGAGAGGTTGTTGTTGAGGCAGCGCGGAGTGGTTTATCTCCAGCGGTGGTCTGTGTAGATGAAGACACCTCGGATTTGCTGAAACGGCTGGAGGAAAAGAACATAGACTATGAGATTGTGGACGCGCGAAAGACCAAGCGAGTGTAGAGGCACTTAGTATCTACACCTATCCGCTTTGCCCTCCCTCGGGGCAAGACTCCCCCCGATGAGGGCAGCCGCTTACCCCTCCGAGGTTGCTTCGGGGCTTTGCCCCTCGCAAAGACAGCCGATTTCTTATCTCCCCCGACCATGTGATAAAGCCGCGACCTTTTCCGACCCCCAAGGTTTAGCGTGTCTAGCAATCCATTTGTCATTCTGAAGCCCTTCCTCTTCACTCCGTTCAGAGCTTCGGCTTACCAGGGTGAACTCCGCGAAGAATCTCCTCGCGCTGAGGGCAGGCACCGGCGATATGGGTATCGGCAACACTACACCGAGCAGTGCCATCACCGCCGTCATCACCGGCGAGCCCGTGGCCAAGGTCACAGGGCGGGGCACCGGCCTGATGACAAGCAATTAGCTGTCAAGGTGGCGAGCATCGAAAGAGGGCTGAGAGTTAACCAGCCTAATCCCAATGATCCCATCGATGTGCTCTCCAAGGTTGGCGGTTTCGAAATCGGCGGGCTGAGTGGGATCATCCTCGGGGCTGCACTGCATCGCATCCCGATTGTCATCGATGGCTTTATCTCGGGAGCAGCCGCGCTTATCGCCGCTGGGCTGTCACCAACGGTGCGTGATTACCTCATTGCGTCCCATATTTCAGTATAGTGCGGACACAAAGCAATACTCGAATACCTGGGATTGAGACCACTGGCTAACTCTATGCATTCTGACAGTTGGAGCTGCGCCCGATTCAGCACTTGGGGGGCCTTGCCTTGCGTGGCAAAGTGCGCCACATTTTTGTGATGACTTGCTGGCTTTTGTAACCCTTTTGTAACTTGTTTGTAATGGTTTCTTTGTGACTTCTTCATTTCGGCTGGCTATTATGTTTGCGCGGTTCGAGATAACCGTACTTGGGGAACCGGCGGACATCAATGTAGGGGGAAAAGCAATTGGAAGCGAGATGCTGTAATTGTGGGAAAATCGGCGACTATCCGATGAGGGAGTGGTCGTGGGTAAGGTACAAAGGTAGTTTTAGAGATAAGATGGTATGTCCCACTTGCCGGCGGGAGGCGGAGGCTCAAGGAGGTAACATAGTGTCACCGGCTAGGCTGATGGCATTCTCTGACCACGAAGGGCGTTCTTTTCCGGCTTTCATAGGTTCTTTGAGCCGGGCGTAGTAGACCTTGAGGCAAATGCCTTCCCCGCAGCAGGACTCTTTCACCCAATCCTCATGGCGGAAGCCCTCTAACGCGATGCCGCTCTCTTGTTCCGCGGCAAAGTGTCCATCAGCCCTATCCTATCCTGTGTCCCGTTTTGCTGACGTTGAAAAGTAGTGGTGCCACAATCTTTTTGTGGTATTATACTTATCGCAGGTGAACACCACGGCCTGCGTTGTGCGGACTTGGAGGGGGTAGGCAGACAAGAGAGGTGACAGAATGAGATTTTTCGGTTTACTTCTGTGCATTATCGGCGTTCTCATTGCTGCCGGGGGCATCATCGCGTACTTCGGAGACCGCGAAGGCGTAGGCATTGCAGGCATGGTGGTTGGTGGATGCTTCTTGGGGATCGGGGTCATGGTCTTTCTGACCGATTTCATACTGCGGCTCTTTAGACGTAGCGCTAAGCTGACGATACATTTTGAGGTGGGGAGCCCCGAAGGTGAGGAGAGATGGGTCGGGGAGGGACGGTTTGACGAGGGACGGCTTGAGGAGGGGGTAGGGGAGCCCCCACTGAGCCGCTGGGATGAATGAAGCATAAGCAGTGTTTACATAAAGTATCCAAGATTTGCGCTGAGGAGCGTGGTGATTTATACTAGTCCAGCTTGGTCTGAAGGGGAGCGACTGGGCTCCGGTGGGCCTCGCGGGCTTCAAACCCGTTGAGGGGCATTAACAGTGTCCTTGGTGGGTTCGACTCCCATTCGCTCCCGCCATTAAGAGGGCTTCTAATGGCTTCCTGCCCCGAGGACTCGTTCGTCGCCTGTACGACGGGTGATCTTCT
>CAYVES010000146.1:0-6631 GCA_964449845.1 uncultured Dehalococcoidia bacterium | reverse complement strand
GCTACTTACCCTTGAATACCGGCTCGCGCTTCTCCAAGAACGCCGTGGCAGCCTCCATGAAGTCCTCGGTGTTGAGGAGCTTGTCCTGAAGCTCGACCTCGTACTTCATATGCTCCACAATATCTGTCCCCGCCATTCCCCTGTGCAGGGCTGTCTTGGCCATCCCCACTGCCAACGGCGGGTTCTTGGCTATTCTCTCCGCCAGTTCCCTGGCTGTCTTCATCAGGTCATCGTGGGGAACGACCCTGCTCACCAGGCCTATTCGGTCGGCTTCAGCAGCATCGATGGTGTCGCCGGTAAGTGTCAGCTCACAAGCCCTGGGCAGCCCAACGATGCGGGGTAGGGTGAAGGAGCTACCGCTGTCGGGGCCGATCCCTCTCTTGACAAACACCATGCTGAACCTGGCCTTGTCCGAGGCGATTATGATGTCGCAGGCTAGGGCGACCGCAAGGGCAGCGCCAACCACCGCGCCGTTTATGGCAGCGATCACTGGCTTGTTCATGTTTCTTATCCTAACCACGGTGGCCACCAGGGTCCCCTTGCCATAGGTTTGGTCGTCCGGGTCCAGCAGCGCCTGAGCTTCTTGCTCTCTACCCGGCTCCGCCGCCCCCGGGCTGGAGAACATGCTGAGGTCTATGCCGGTGGAGAAGTGCTTGCCGGCCCCGGTCATGATCACTGCCCTGATATTGGGGTCCGTGCCTACGTCTCTGATCGCGGCATCGAGCTCGTTCATGCAGTATATGTCGAAGGCATTGCCTGAGTCGGGGCGATTCAGGGTTATGGTCGCTATCTGGCCATCTTTCTCCACAATAAGCGATCTATAAGCCATTTGCCTCCTCCTTCCTCTTATTTCTTGATGATGTCGAGGTCATCGGTGCCGAAAGCCCTTCTCCGGCATCTAAGTATGTTCTAAAGTCGGTGATTTTTCAACTCACCAAAGGATCAGGAATAGGGCTAGTTTCCGACTCTCCAACTCCTCAAGCACGAGTGTCTTTGCAGGCGTCAAAGAAGCTCCCTCTCGCTACAAGCCGTGCCCAAATGCCTTGCTCTGCCCTCTATCCCGCCTTTTTGAATGCGTGAAGGGTTATCTCATCCGTGATCTTTTCGTAATCCACCTCTACCGGCATGCCGATATACACCTCCTCCGGCTCCATAAGGCCGTGGGTTACGAGACGAGGCCCTTCCTCAAGCTCCACGAGCAGGACAACCCAGGGGTAGGGCATGGTCGCGTGCTGGATAGTATAGCTATGCACAGTGCCCTTGCCGCTGCAACGAGCCCACTCGTAGTCAAAGGAGTTACAATAGGGGCACATCTCTATCGGCCAGAAACGGAACTTGCTGCACTTCTTGCACCTTTGCAGCAGCAGCTCATGTCGCTTCAGGCCATCGTAGTACTCTTGGTTGATGGGGCCTGGCCAGGGGGCCAACCTTGGTACTTCAGCCATGGGGACTACCTCCTCTAGAGTGAGTGCAGGACCAATGCGCCGGTGGGGATGCCGCTGCCAGCAGTAACCAGCACATTCTTGCAATTGGGCACCTGTACCGGCGAGGTGCCCCTTATCTGGCGCACAGCCTCAACCACTTGGTTCAAGCCATGAATGTAGGCCTCGGAGAGGCAGCCGCCACTGGTATTAGTGGGAAGCCTGCCACCTATTTGCAAAGCCCCATCCCTTACATACGGGCCGCTCTCCCCAAGCTTGCAGAAGCCGAAGCTCTCCAACTGCATTACCACCAGGGGGGTGAAGGCATCGTAGAATTGGACACAATCTATGTCCTCAGGCCCTATCCCTGCCTCCTTCCATAGATGCGGAGCAAGGCGTGTATACTCCTCCAGGTCGGCGATGTTCTGGCGCTGATAGCTGGTCATCATCTCCATCCAACTCCCGGTCCCCTGCTCAGCAGCCATTATGTAGGCCGGCTTCTGCTTCAGGTCCTTTGCTCTCTCCGGCGAGGTCACGATCATGGCCGCAGCACCATCTGTCTCCTGACAGTAATCAAACATGCGCAGCGGATAGGCGATCATCCTGGCATTGGCGTGGTCTTCAAGCGTTAGAGGCCTTCCATACATCATAGCCTTGGGGTTCATGTTTGCATGTTTCCTGAAGGCGACAGCCACCTCGCCGAGATCGGTTGTCTTGGTTCCGTACAGGTGCATATGTCTGATGGCCATTACCGCGACCATGGAGCCCGGTGCCATCAGGCCAAAGGGTATGGAATACTGGAAATGCCCGGCCATTGGCATAGCCGCGCCCATCTGCCCGTAGCGGAAACCGGAGCGTTCGTTTAGTGCCCGGAAGCACGCTACGTAGTTGGCTTTGCCCAGGGCCACTGCCATAGCTGCCATTTGCACGATGCCGCAGCCGGCGCCGCCCCCGAAGAAAACCTCGGGGAAAAACCTCAGGTTCTCGATGCCAAAGTTCCTCGCTATCTCGTCCACCTGGTTGCTGTCCACCGAGAATCTCACTATGCCGTCGATCTCCTTGGGGCTTATCCCGGCATCCTCGCAGGCTGACGATATCGCCTCTAACGCCAGGCGCATCTCGCTGCGACCGGAGTTCTTCGAGTACTCGGTCTCGCCTATGCCGACAATACAAGCTTTGTCCTTCAAAGTCTCCGCCATCACTCAACCCCCTTTCTTATCAGACGTAATGCCTCCCGGGTGGTGGCCACCTGCTACCGGCTGCCTTCACCAGCCCTGGTAGGCAGAGCCATGGTAATTTGAGCATTACAGAAAGGGCCCTCCTGGGTTACGGAGTTAACCTGTAATTCTACCAGGTGCAGACCTGACACGTACCCTTCGTCCTCTGCGCCGACCCATTTTCTGATGACGTTGCCTGACACCGTCATCGTATCACCAACACAGCAGTTCCCCTCGATGTTGAACCGAGTCCTCTTTAGTTCACCGTCGGGACCAGTCCAGTCGGTCGCCAGCCTGGACAATATCCCTTCGGAGTGCATAATATTAACGATCATATCCCTCTGCTGCGCCTTTAGAGCGAAATCTTTATCATGGTGCATCGGGTTGGTGTCTCTTGTAGCCCAGGCCCCACCACTGATCTTAACCGCTGTCATTACCATTGAGTAGGAGCCGATATCCTGGCCTTCCACCACATCCTCCCAGTAAACCTTATTCTGGGGCATCATTAACCTCCTTTACTCCTCTTTGGGTTTATACTTCAAAACAGTCCTGACTTCTCGACCCACCATCTCATCCCTCTGATTATAGTAAGTCTGGGTGGTGGTGATGAAGTGACCCTCTCCGATACGCGTCTTCTTCATATCGGACACGCTGTCGAGCTTCATGATGTAGTATAGTCTGTCGCCGGGGCGCACCGGCTTGTGGAACTCATGGATCATATCTGTAGCAATCCAGGTGTCCACGCCAGGGAGCTCGAGCTCCGCCATGGGCAGCCAGGGGAACTCAGGAAAGGGCCACATCCGTGGCATGCACCACACCATCAACATCTGGGGAGGCGCAATGATGCCGCCATACTTGCTCTTCTTGGCATACTCCTCATCGGTGTACAGGGGGTTCGGGTCCTCCATCATCTCACAATAGTGCCTGATCATCGACTTGGACACCTCATCCGGGGCATAGAAAGGTTCAGATCCCTTGCCTATCAATGCCTTGTCTTTTTCAGTTAAAGCCATGTCAGTTCACCTCCGTAACTATACTTAGAGCGCTCCTCTCCGCCATACGGCTCCAGCCTGCTACATGCTGTCACCTCCTGCTCGGTGGCCCAAGCTAATGGTAACACCACGCCAAGATAAAAACCTAGGCAATTGCTCCTATCTCCCTCAGCCTGCTGATATCGTCCCGGGAATACCCCAAATCTGTTAGAACCTCCTCCGTGTGCTGTCCAGGTAGGGGTGCCGTATTTCTGATCTCACCTGGTGTCTCCGAGAACTTCACCCCGATCCCCACTTGCTTAACCTTGCCTAGCTTAGGGTGGTCAACTTCTACCACCATGCGGCGATGGCGCACATGGGGGTTAGAGAAGACCTCATCGAAATTGAGCACCGGTGCGATAGAGATATCCTTGGGGCCTAAGAGCTGGAACCACTCATCCCTTGTCTTGGTCAAGAAGATTTGCCCCAGTTGCGAGGCTACCCGTTCCTTCTCCTTGCCCGCGGCAAACTGGTATGGGATTAGGTCTTCCCGCCCCAGTGCCCGGCAGAGGTTCTCCCACATCCTGACTTCAGTGCAGCCAATGGCAATATGCCCCCCGTCCTTCGCCTCATAGACGTTGTAGCAGGGTATTGCCCCTGTCAGCGGGGTATCGCCCCACTTAGGCACAACGCCGCCAGCAAAGAACACGGATGCTTCCCAGGCCAGCAGTGAGATGACACCATCGACCATGGCAACGTCGACAAACTGTCCTTTGCCCGTCCTCTCCCTGGCGAGGAGAGCGACTGCGATGCCAAAGGCGGCTTGCAGCCCTCCTCCAGCATAGTCCCCCAGCAGGTTGAGCGGGACCGCTGAGTGACCGTCCCTGATTCCCATAGCGCTCAGCGCTCCCGCTACCGCGATATAGTTGATGTCATGTCCCGGCAGATCGCGGTAGGGGCCATCCTGTCCGTAGCCTGAAAGCGAGCAGTAGACAATCTTCGGGTTTATCCTTCTCACTGTCTCGTAATCTACTTTGAGCCGCTTGACCACCCCGGGGCTGAAGCCCTCGAGAACGACGTCCGAAGTCTCCACCAGCTTGTAGAAGACCTTGCGGGCCTCGTCTGTCTTCAGGTTGAGAATGATGCTCCTCTTATTGCGGTCCAGGGCGTAAAAGGCAGCCCATGTCTCCTCATCCACGTCCACGGGTATGATGCCAAACCCCGGCTGCTCGATCTTGACCACCTCGGCGCCAAGGTCGGCCAGGAGCATGGTGCAGAAAGGTCCGGGGGCCATTCGAGACAGGTCTACAACCTTTATCCCAGCCAGCGGCAGTGCCATTGATATTTCCCCCTCAAATCGTTCTCCCGAGGGCGGCTATCCTGTTCCAGCATTACGTGGGTTGGGTCAGGGTCATTTTGCACTGGGCATGCGGTACCAATTATAAGGCCCATAGGAGCAAAAGTCTAACATCGAGCGGTCCAATGATTGCGTTCGGTTTTGGTTCATAGAGCCAATGGTCGGTAGGGGCTGCATTGACTGGCCGTGGTATCATAAATCGCAATAGGATAGGAAGTGTAGTGAAGGAGTGGATTATGAGGAATAGATATACTGAGAAAGAGATATATGACAGAGCAGAGAAGCTTACTCTATATTCTCCATACACAAATAACTTACGGATGATAGCTGCGTACGCTTTAGCCTATGCTCCCAATGAGGTTGTGGACTACATTATAGAGAATTGTTGTATCCATTCGCTAGAGCCTAATATGGGAGGCATGTATATAGCTAGGAACCTCCTGGGCGATAGAGATATAATATTCGTGTGGAGCAAGGTATATAGTGGGTACATGGATGATCATGTTGGGACGATTCTCCATGAGTGCGCACATTGCTGGCTGAAACACAAGTCTCTTCTTGATGGAATAACGCTAGTTCAACAACGAGAACAAGAAGCACAAGCGGAGCGACTGGTTCGCAAGTGGTTGAGGGAGTCGCCGAGGAAGATAATGAAGGGAGGGAACCTATGAATAAGTGTCCCGATTGCGGTAGCAAAATGAAGTACGTTGATGGGAAGGAATACGTAAGAGACATCAACGGCAAGGGGCGGTATAATATCCGCTATTACCGATGTGAGCGGTGCAATAGGACATGGCGATACAACGATACAACAGGAATGTGGAGATAGAACCGGTCCAATTCACTGGTTGACAAGCTGTTTGAGCCCTTATTATACTTTTTATGCAACTTTGTCTTGACAAGCTGTTTGAAGCGTTGTATACTCTATAGGGTTAGGATGATAATTGTAAGCGACACAAGTTAATAGCTGATTCATACGCTGGTGTGGACTTGAGAGTGCGGCTTGAGTAACATCAGGCCGCTCTTAATGTTAAAAAAAGTTGCACCTTAAAAATTGAATAGGGTTGTGTCTGTGGTTTAATGTAGGTCAAGCTACTAAGGGCGCACGGGGGATGCCTAGGTGCCAAGAGCCGATGAAGGGCGCGGCGAGGCTGCGAAAAGCCCCGGTTAGCTGTCGGGCAAGCTGAGCCGGGGATTCCCGAATGGGGCAACCCACCCCGATAAAATCGGGGTACTCCTAGCTGAACACATAGGCTTGGAGGGGTAAGCGGGGGAACTGAAACATCTAAGTACCCCGAGGAAAAGAAATCAGAAGAGATTCCCTGAGTAGTGGCGAACGAAAGGGGAACAGCCCAAACCCTGGTGACTCAGTGGACTCGAGTCCTATGTCACCAGGGGGTTGTAAGACATGACTTGGAAAGGTCTCGAGGCTTTTCCGGGAGTTACAAACCGTAACCCTAGCCAAAGGTCTCTGGAACGAGCCGCCGCAGAGGGTGAAAGTCCCGTAGGCGAAAGGGGAAGGCTCCTGGTCATGATCTTGAGTACCACGGGACACGTGAAATCCTGTGGGAAGCTGGGGTGACCACGCTCCAAGGCTAAATACTCTTGGCGACCGATAGTGAACAAGTACCGTGAGGGAAAGGTGAAAAGAACCCCGGGAGGGGA
>CAYVES010000145.1:0-6644 GCA_964449845.1 uncultured Dehalococcoidia bacterium | reverse complement strand
AGTCCTGATACCGGTAAGAAGCTACCTCCTGCATATTTCCCGAGCCGTAGCACAAATAGAAGTAGCCATTGTCTCCCCAGCCCGTGCCCCAGCTATTCTTGACAATCCAGGCCCCAGACTCAAGGCCGAATGGATGGGGTATGGTATCATCCCAGCCCACGATGCAGACAAGGTGATCTGGATCCTCGATACAGTGTGGCCAATAATAGATATTACCGTCGTACAGGCGGGCATCATCATGGCAGTATGCCATAGAGACCGGGCCGTAGTTATAAATGGCATCCTTCACCTCAGCAATCTCGTCAGCGGAATCCGCCACTAGGCGATACCCTATGATCCTCTTGATAGTGGCGCAAGTATCGTCGCAGGCCTCCGTATCGATAGTGCTTGTGTTGTAAGGGTCGCAGGCCTCGAGCCTCGTTCCTTTCTTCCTCAAAACATCGGCGGCGAAAAGCGAATTGCCGCCACCATAACAGCGGTCGCCAATCAGATAGACAAACGATGGATCCATGCAGCAGGCAACGTTCTGCTCGGAGAAATCGTACTCGATCCCTTCCACAATCGACGCCCTTGACTCGATAGCGGCAAGGGTGCCGAATAGCCAGCAGGTGCCACATGGATTCTGGTCTCTAACCGGGGTGACCTTACCTGTGTCTCTCCAATCAAAAGCGCTCGGCTGCTGGGCCAACGCAGTCCTATCCCGTGCTGGGATTTCCCGGAGGTGGCTCAGTTCCATAGTGTGGGGAATGTAGCCATCGGAGGATTCGGGTGGGTTCTCAGAATACTCTATGAAGTCGGGATTGAGTGGCGCGCGTTGATGCGCTTCGGTGGCATTAGCCTCTCCCGGCCTGGGCTCAGCGGGCGCGGGGCCGATCACCACCCCATGTGAGGGCATTGCCTCCTCCGGCATGGGCAGGTCGCCTTCTTGCCCCTCCCCGACAACTGTCGAGCTGCCTCCGAGTAGCAGCCCGGTCACCAGCAGCATCAAGACAAGTGCAACAGGAGAGACCTGGCGAAGTAGCCTATTCTTTCTCATAATCATCCACCTCCGGTAATTTGGCTCCGCAAGCTTGCGGGCGGCGGCCTGTCAAATGCGTTGAATTGGCCAGCTATGAAGGAACCTGTGTCTGTAACCTTTCAGGTCTGTATTCCTTATCGAGCAATAGGGGGCGACTGGAAACAGCCTACGACCATAATCTCCCAAACGAAGCTACTAGCCTAAAAGTTTTACATCAAACACGTAGGAAGCAAAATGTGCCCTCTGGGCAAGCCGCCCGAAGAGCACATCAAAGTCAGCTTGTCTTTGCTCTATTCAGGAAATACTATCTCTTGCGGTACTGGCGTGCCTTGCGAGCCCTCTTCAGCCCGTACTTCTTCCGTTCCTTCACTCGGGCGTCCCTGGTGAGTAGCCCGTAGCTGCGAAGGAGCGGCTTAAGGCTTTCATCCATTCTGACCAGGGCACGGCTTATGCCATGGCCAATGGCTCCGGCCTGAGCTGAGATGCCGCCACCTCCCACCTTGACTATGGCATTGAACTTATCCAGAGTGTTGGTAACCCTGAGCGGCTCAAGGATGGTAGACTGCCACCGCGGTACGCCGAAAATATCCTCGAACGGCTTACCATTGACTATGATGGCGCCTTTGCCTGCCATCAGCCTCACCTGAGCCACTGCTGTCTTTCTTCGCCCTGTGCCGCGAAAATAGGCTTGCTCGCTCAAGCTAACTCTCCTTCTTGGTCGCCTTAACCTGGCCCTGATGGGGGTGCTCAGCCCCAGGATAGACCTTAAGCTTCTTAAACATGGCAGCACCTAGCCGATTGTGCGGCAACATGCCCTTTACCGCATGTTCGATTACCCTGGTGGGATAAGTCTCCATCATCCTTTTCAAGCTGGTGCTTTTCAGACCTCCGGGATATCCGGAATGACGGTAGTAAATCTTCTGGGTGAGCTTGTTGCCCGTTACCCTCACCCCGGCCGCATTTACCACAATAACATAGTCGCCGACATCGAGATGGGGCGAATAGATCGGCTTATGTTTACCCTTGAGCAGCCTTGCAACCTCCGATGCCAACCTGCCCAGGGTTTTCCCAGAGGCATCCAGAACCCACCACTCGCGCTCGATATCAGAGACTTTCGTGCTATAGGTTCTCATCTAACTGCCCTCTACCGAGCTTGTTCTCGGGATAGTTCACCTTCATCAAACAAAGACCGTGAGGGGGCACCACAGGTTTCGCCAATCCAGGCCTTTTCGCCTCCACTATCTCCTGAAACTCCTCTGCCGTTAGCTTGCCCAACCCAACTCTAATCAGAGAGCCCACCGTGCAACGTACTTGCTTAGGCAAGAATGAGTTGGCCACCATATCGAAAAACACCAACTCTTCCCCTCTTGATACCTCCGCTTCATAGACTTCGCGCACTGTCCTCCGACTCGTCGGGCCGGTGAACGAAGCGAAATCATGGCTCCCCAAAAGATACTGACAGACGTGGTTCATAGCATTGATATCAAGGGCCGTAGGCACATGATAGGCATATCTCTGCTGCAAAGGAGCCGGTGCCGGGCCATCTAAGATCCCGTAGCGATATTCCCGGCTAAGCGCGTCTCTCCTTGCATTGAAATTGCTTTCCATCTCACTAACAGCCTTAACGGCGATATCCGGCGGAAGATAGAAGTTCAGGGCCCTGACCAAAGTCTGGGGGTGCAGGTTTGAGGAAGTGCCGAAGCTAATAACCTGTCCCTTGGCATGAACCCCCGCATCAGTACGGCCGGCACCTACTACTCGAATCCTCTCCCCGGTTACCTTTGCCAGAGCGCGTTCTACTTCCCCTTGAATTGTCGGCACACCGACTTGATATTGAAATCCGTGATACCTCGTTCCCTCATATTCCAGAACTAGTGCCAGATATCTGGGTGGCGGTGACTCCATCTAAACCAGTTCCAATTGTGCCATGGGAGCCCCATCTCCCAGCCGAGGCCCCAGCTTGACCACCCTGGTGTAGCCACCTGGCCTATCGCCATACCTTGGCCCGATCTCGGAGAATACCTTGTCCACCACGTCCTTGTCCCCCACAAACGAGAGTGCCTGGCGGCGAGCATGTAAAGACCCCTGTTTGCCCCAGGTGATCACCTTCTCCGCCAGAGGCCCTGCCTCCTTAGCCTTGGCCTCGGTGGTAACGATTTTCTCATAGCGTAAGAGGTCAGTTACCAGGTTCCTATAAAGTGCCGTCCTATGGCCCGTTGGCCTAGAGAGCTTACGACCAGCTACCCTGTGTCTCATCTTCTCCTCACTACTGGACAACAACCATCTTTAAGCAGACCAATTCTCCATACGGTCTATGTGTTCGTCACTCCCAGCTATCTCAGCACCGGTCTCGGCTTCACCCCCAGGCGATTCTATCTCCTCCTCCGTGGGTGGGGGGTGCAGGTCAAGTGCTTCAAGTCGCTCCTTCACCTCGTCCAGAGACTTCTGGCCGAAGCTCCTCAACCCGAGCAAATCGTCATCGCTCATCTCCAAGAGTTCCCCAACTTTGGTGATGCTGCTTCGGCGCAAGGAGTTAAAGGTGCGCGCTGAAAGCCCAAGTTGTTCCAATGGTATTTCGTATTGCTCCGGCGGGATAGCAGGAGTAACCGGCTTTTCGGCCTCTACAGGGGCCTTCCCCAGGTCGCTGAACAGTGAAAAGTGACTGACCAAAATCTCAGCGCTCTCTGAGAGTGCTTCGCTTGGCGAAGTGGTGCCATCGGTCCACACCTCCAAGATTAGTCGGTCATAGTTGCTCACCTGACCGACACGGGTTTTCTCCACATTGTAATTCACCCTGCGCACCGGGGTATAAATAGCGTCCACCGGTATGACCCCGAGAGGCAGACCATCACCACGACCAGCAGGCACGTACCCCTTACCCTGCTCCACGTAGAACACGACATCCAGGTAAGCATCTGGCGAATCAAGTGTGGCTAGATGAAGTTCAGGGTTCACTATTTCGAAATCGGCAGAGGGCTTAATGTCACCAGCACAAACAGTCCCCTCACCCCTAACCTCGAGGAATAATCTGCCCGGCCGACCAGAGAGAGCCTTAAGTCGCAGCTCCTTGACATTGAGTAGAAATTCTATAACATCTTCCTTTACGTGGGGTATGGTTGCAAACTCGTGCTGTACCCCCTCGATCTTGACCGCGGTCACCGCCGCCCCTAGAAGGGAGCTGAGCAGCACGCGCCGTAAGCTATTGCCCAAGGTAACCCCAAATCCGGGGGCCAAGGGCTCGACAACAAACTTCCCGTAATTCTCGGAACCATATTCGCATTCTATCCTGGGAGTTATGGCCTCCTGCAACACACTGCCTCCTCAGAGAAACGATTAGAGGTTTATCTTGAGTAGAATGCCACGATGAGCCGCTCGTCAATGGTAGAGTCTATATCACTACGCTCTGGAGCAGAAAGCACCTGCCCCGACAGATTGCTTCGGTCCAAACTGAGCCAGCCCGGAATCAATTTGCTCTCGATATCCTTAGCCACCATCTGATATAGCGCGGTTTGGGAGCTGCCTTCCTTCCAAGCGATGCCATCACCCTCCTTGACGAGAAACGACGGGATATTGGTCACACGCCCGTTGACAGTGATATGCCCATGCTGCACCAGTTGTCTTGCTTGGCGGCGAGACTCACCAAAGCCCAAGCGATAAACAACGTTGTCCAGCCTCATCTCCAGTATTTGCAAAAGGTTCTCTCCGCTTTGCCCAGGGCGCCGCTCAGCTTCAGCATAATGCCTGCGAAACTGGCGTTCAAGCACGCCATAAATGAAACGTGTCTTCTGCTTCTCCTTCAGTTGCAAGCTATACTCGGAGACCTTGCGGCGGGCACCACCGTGCTGTCCGGGAGGACTATGTCGCCGCACCACAGGGCACTTAGGCGTGAGACACTTAGCCCCTTTTAGCATCAGCTTGGCACCGTGACGCCGACAAATCCGACAGGCCGGCCCTGTATAACGGGCCATTTCAAACCTCCTCTATATCCGTCTCCTCTTTGGGGGACGGCAGCCATTGTGAGGAATCGGTGTTACATCCCTGATGCTACTGATATTGAGGCCCGCGGCTTGGAGGGAACGAATTGCCGCCTCCCGCCCACTCCCCGGCCCCCTGACATAGACATCGATCTGGCGCAAGCCATGTTCCATCCCCCGCCTCGCCGTAGCTTCGGCTGCCCGCTGCGCTGCATAGGCTGTCCCCTTGCGCGACCCTTTGAACCCAGCAGTGCCCGAACTGCCCCAGGCGATGACATTGCCTTGGGGATCAGTAAGGGTGATTATCGTATTGTTAAAGGTGGACTGGATATAAGCGCGTCCACGCGGAACCGCTTTCCTCTCTCGCTTCCTAATCCGGGTTGGCTTCTTCTTGGCCATTAGTCACCTCCGCTTACTTCTTGGTCATGCCACGTCGCCTGCCTCTGCCAGCTACTGTTCTACGAGCTCCTCGTTTGGTGCGGGCATTGGTCCGAGTCCGCTGCCCATGAACCGGCAGCCCTCGCCGATGCCTGATGCCACGGTAGGATCCTATATCGATAAACCGCTTGATGTTGAAATTGATCTCCTTCCTCAGGCCGCCTTCCACCGTATATCCCTTGTCGATGGTCTCACGTATGCGGTTTACCTCATCATCAGTGAGATCCCTAACCTTAACATCCGGGCTGATTCCCGTCTGCTCCAAAATCCTTCGGCTCAAGGTGGGTCCGATGCCAAAGATATAGCGCAATGCTATCTCCACCCTCTTATCCTTGGGTATATCCACGCCAGCAATACGTGCCATCACTCCTCCTAAGAAAAGACTAACCTTGCCTTTGTCTGTGTCTGGGATTTGAGCAAATAACTCTAACCACGCCTTTGCGCTTTACAATCTTGCACTTTTCACAGCGAACCTTAACCGAAGCTTTCACCTTCATCGTACCCACCCTCTGATTGCCTACAAGGTTATCACTTAAAGCGATAGGTGATCCTTCCCCGTGACAGGTCATACGGCGAGAGTTCCACCAAGACCCTATCACCACGCAGTATCCTTATGAAATGAAGTCTCATTTTTCCCGAGGCATGCGCTAGAACCTGGTGCCCATTGGGAAGTTCCACCCGGAACATAGCGTTGGGCAAAGGCTCAACTACCGTCCCCTCAACCTCAATGGTTTCCTTTTTCGGCATTCGCTTCCAGATCACCCCTTCCATACGAGACCCATTAAGCAGTCGCGATAAACCCTGATTAAGCACCAAACCCGAAGCACGAAATCCTAACCAATATCAAACCTCAAAGATAAAAAGGCAAAACGACAATTCAAAGTTTAAGCGTAGCGTTGCCACTCCTGTGGCAACGAATCCTTCGTCGTGACTCCTGTCACGACGCTACGCTACCCATTCTGAATTTTGCTCCACAGTTTTCTTTTTGCATTTTGCAATTCGGATTTGTTTAGTGCTTCGAAATTAGTATTTAGAATTTCCCTATATACCATCCGCAGCCATTTGTGTCATCCTATGTAGCTCGCAGGTCACAGCCTTTCCACCTGCAGAAAGTCTAGTTCCACAGGAGTCTCCCGCCCGAAGAAGGAAACCATGACCTTTACTTTGCCCTTCTCCTCATTGAGGTCGTCAACCACCCCGATGAAATCAATGAA
>CAYVES010000144.1:0-6651 GCA_964449845.1 uncultured Dehalococcoidia bacterium | reverse complement strand
TTCAAATATCAAAATGCAAAAGGCAGAAGAGTAGCGTCCCGATAGGAATCGGGACGCAGAATTCGTTTCCACAGGAGTGGCAACGCTACGGTGGCTGATAGTGCTTCGGATTTGGTGCTCAATTACGGTTCATGCAAGACTATTCGATGCGTTTTATCATATGGAGATTAGGCAGTGAAGGGGGACCCCATGAAATCTGTTAAGTTCTACCGAGAGCCTGAGTTAGTCAATCCTTGCCTGGTTACCGCTTGGCCTGGCGTGGGCAACGTAGCATTAATCGCCGCCACATACCTAAAAGACAAGCTGAAAGCGGAGGAGCTTGCGGAGATCGATCCCTCCGGCTTCTTCGAGCTGGGCGGTGTTTTCATCAAAGACAATTTGGTAGAGACGCCGACATTCCCTGAGGGCAAGTTCTACTACTGGGACAGTGGGCGCGAAGGAAAAGACATAATTTTCTTCCTGGCGGAGACACAGCCCGCTTCTGGAGCATATGAATACGCTGGCATAGTGTTAGATGTGGCGCAAAAGTTCGGGGTGAAAAGAGTCTACAGCCTCGCTGCTGCCCTCACCGAATACCACCCCGATCAACCAAGAGTGCTGGGAGCAGCCAGCTCTCCCGAGTTGCTTGAGGAGTTGAAGAGCTTTGAGGTGGTGCTGGCAGGAGACTTCTACATAGCCGGACTCAACGGCTTATTGCTTGGGGTTGCCGCGGAAAGGAACCTGGAAGGTGTTTGCCTGCTGGGGGAGACTGTGAAGTACGCAGCTAAGATGGCGAATCCGAGAGCTTCTCAGGCGGTGCTCACCGTTCTGACCAAGCTTCTCGGGGTGGAGATCGATATGGCCGAACTTGAGGAATTTGCCCGAAGTACAGAGAAGCAAATCAGGCAAATGGGCAACGAAATGAAAAGGGAGTTCCTGCAGCACTTTACCAAGCCGATTTGGGAACGCGAGGAGCATGAGGAGAATGACTGAGGTATTAGTTAGGGAGGCTCCTCTCTAATTATGACTAACGGCAGTCTCGCCCTTTGAGTCGCCTTCCGCCGTGCGTGACTTTCGCCCTGCTTTCCCGACCTTAGCCTTCTCGGCAACCGGTTCAGACGAAGGCACCGGCTCGTTGAACAGCGCCTCCAGCACCTCGCCCTCGAGCGTCTCCTCAACGATCAAGCGCTCCGCGATCTGAATCAGCTTAGCCCTGTTCTTGGTCAGGATATCCTTGGCCTCAGTGAAAGCACTATCGATTAACCGCTTGATCTCCTCGTCAATCTCATCAGCAACCTTATCGCCGTAGTCCTTCTGCTCATCCACCATCCTCCCCAGGAAGACCAACTCCTCTCTGCGGCCAAAAGCGCGCAGACCTAGTTTCTCGCTCATGCCGTACTCTTTTACCATCCTTCGCGCAAGGGCGGAGACCTGCTCCAGGTCACTACTCGCCCCCGTTGTCACCTCGGCATTCCCGAACATAATCTCCTCGGCGGCACGTCCCCCGAGGTAGGTGGTCATCGTGTCCCGTAACTGTGCTATAGAGTAAAGGTGGCGGTCCTCGGTGGGAAGCTGCTTGGTATAGCCACCAGCCATACCACGGGCCACGATGGAAATCTTATATACGGGGTCAGCATGGGGCAGCATACGGGCTACCAGAGCATGACCAGCCTCGTGGTGAGCAATAACCTCCTTCTCCTTCTGACTGACAACACGGCTCCTGCGCTCCGGCCCAAGCTGAACTCGCTCAATTGCTTCCTGGAGCTCATCCAGACCAATCTCTTTTTTATTGCGCCTCGCTGCCAGGAGAGCAGCCTCGTTAACCAAATTCGCCAGATCGGCACCGCTAAAAAACGGGGTCTGCTTGGCGACAATCTCCAGGTCGGCATTGGGGTCCAGTGGCTTGCCCTTGGCATGGACTTCGAGGATAGCCCTTCGCCCATTTATGTCGGGTTGATCCAGGATTACGCGGCGATCGAACCTGCCGGGGCGCATTAGCGCCGGGTCGAGAATATCAGGGCGGTTGGTGGCCGAGAGGACGATTACCTTGGTGCTGGAGTCAAAGCCATCCATCTCCACCAAGATTTGATTGAGCGTCTGCTCCCTCTCGTCGTGACCGCCCCCCAGACCAGACCCGCGGTGACGGCCCACGGCATCGATCTCGTCGACAAAGATGATGCACGGCGCATTGCGCTTAGCTTGATCGAAGAGGTCGCGCACACGTGAAGCGCCCACCCCCACGAACATCTCAACAAACTCGCTGCCGCTAATGGAGAAGAAAGGAACCCCAGCTTCCCCGGCAACTGCCCGCGCAAGCAGGGTCTTGCCCGTACCCGGAGGACCAATAAGCAATACCCCACGCGGGATGCGCGCGCCCAGGGCAATAAACTTCTCAGGGTACCTCAGGAACTCCACTACCTCCTCCAGTTCCTGCTTCGCCTCCTCGACTCCGGCCACGTCACCGAAGCTGATAGTCGGCCTATCGCCGCCAGCCAGCCGCGCCCTGCTTTTGCCAAAGGACATGGCTTGGCTCGAGCCGCCCTGTGCCTGACGCAGCATGAATATGAGCAACGCACCAAAAAGGATCAGCGGCAGGAAGTTGATCAGTATCCCCGCCCAGTTGCCCCATCCACTCGACTTCTGGTAGGCAAGCTCGACCTTGCCGGCGTCGATCTGGCTTTTGAACACATCGTACGCCTGAAAGTCCTCTTGCACAGTGGCCTTAAGCGTCTTGTCATCTGAGACGGCAGTAAGCGACGTGCCTTTCTTGGTGACTTCCCATGTGCCGCCTGCTTGTACCTCCTTAATCAGCTCCGACGCGGCGACGCTCTCGCCACCACCACCCCCACCGGGCGAGATGACAATAAAGAAGATGGCTATCACCGCCACCAGGACCACGAGCCAGATAATCAGTTTTCGAGATATTCTCGGCATCTCTTCCCCACCTACAAAATCGCACTCTAATTATACCACACCAGAGAGGAAAAACTAAATGTACTATAGTAGGGGGTAGGCACGTTCAGAAGTTGGTTACTCCTTTTCAGCCCACCTAGAAAGAATCAAAAGGCTTCCCATCGAGTAGGGGAAGCCTTTTCTCAGGGGAGTGTCGCCCATTTACGTCACAGTATTTTCCGCCAGCAGTAAGCCGTCTCGCTAGCTCTCCGAAACAACCATCGCCTGGCCAAGCGTCTCACCCCTTATCTCCGGCTTGTAGTAGGAATAGGCCTGGGAGCTGACACCCTTGGCCTTGACCGGGTACAGCGCCTTTGCGTTGAAGCTGAAAGCTACTACGTCTCCCGGCAACATGTTCTCGATGTAGAATATGACCTTCCTTCCAGCGACCTCATAGCGCTTGATCTTTTCCTCCTTCTCAACAACCTCGACTATGGACTCCCTGACCGGGGCAAAGCCGGTTGGGACCGACACGTCCAGGACCACCATTCCGGCCTCCATAGGTATGGGGGGAGCAAACTCAAGCTCCACCGATACTTCGACCAGGTCGTTTACCTCGACCTGAGTGGTATTGTAATCAACGTCTATCTTCAGGATTTCATCTCCTTGCTCTTCTTCAGGGAGGTTGAATCTCTTTACCACCTGAGCTATAGCCTCCCCTTTCCCCTCCACGCTTATCTCGACCTCTTCGTCTGTAGGTACTTCCACCACCTGAAGGACATCGAAGTTATCCTGCGTTACTGTGAGCACCTTCTTCTGTCCTCCGGCCTCCACGCTTATCTTCAGATCAACATCAGCCCTGGCGTCGGTGGAATAGCCGATGAGGGCCTGCAAGGCAACCACCGTGTCTTGAGTGGAACCGTAGCCCCCGTAGGCATTTCTCTGGGACACCAGCCACTTTGCAGCGCGGGAGGCATTTAGTGCGTCACCGTGTTTTATCAGGGCAAGTGTAGCATAACCAGTGGCTTCGATGGCAACACTCCTGTTGGGCATCATCGGGCCTCGGGGCAGGACATCTTCCCCCTCGCCCCAGGGGAGGGGCTCAACTACCTCACCCCAATGCAGGCCGTTTTCATCCTCATGTGCAAGCCCCATCAACTTCTCATACGCTTCATCGGCACTGCCGCTTCCACCAAGCTCAAGGGCATACGCTAGGATCGCCATGGTATAGGCGTCTTCTATCTCCATAAGCTCGCTTTCCAGGAAGTCAATGGCTCTTGCTGAAGCGACTTTCTCCCCTGCCTCCAGCAGAGCTATGGCAACATAGGCGGTGAGAGCGTTCTTTCCTTGGAGGCCGCCCATTATCTCCTCATGGCAGATAAAGCCAACAGGATCGAACGAGCCATCGGCATTCTGATGGGCGGTGATCCAGTCCTCAGCCTCGTCCAGGATGCTGTCATCGATGTAGATCAGGTCCACGGCTTGGGAGAAGGACTTCAGAACAAAGGCAGTAAGGAAAAGGCTACCCTCCTCATCACTCTCTCCAAAGGCGGAGAAGCTGCCGTCTCTGTGCCTGTAAGTAAGCTGCCTTTGATAGCCGGTGATCATCAGTTTCTCTGCCTTGGCCATTATCTCCGGCTTGAGCTGTCCGCTCTCTTCGAGGTACCTGGTGATGAAGACGTCGGGAGCGAACACAATCATGTTCTGCTCGCCGCAGCCAAAGGGCATCTGGATGAGTCCCTCCAGCCCTTCGATGGTTTGAGTCAGATAGCTGGAGGTCACTGCCACGTAAGCCCTGCCGGAATCCACGACCACGAACGGCGGTATGGAGGTGCTGACAAACTCGGTGCTTCCAGCGGAAAGGACTAGGTTCTCAACAATCTCTCTGGAGACTCCTTCCGGCTCGACGATGAGGGTCTTGATCACGGCGTCCGCAGCCTCTTCGCTCCTGGCGATCACCTTGAGTTCGTTGATTCCGAGCTTTTTCGGCCTGATTTTGAATTCCACGCCTCCAACATCGTTCGCCCCTATTTCCACCGTCTTTGCCGATTCGTCCAGCAGGTCAAACCAATCCTCCCCCTCTATTTGCACCAGAACGCTCTGGGGCTGGTCAAGGTAGTTGTAGACCGCCGCCCCAACAGGGAACTCCTCGCCCTTTATTGCCGAGTAGGGCAGGTCGGCCTTGAGGAAGAACGGCTGGAATGCCGTGAGCTGGGCTTCAGCGATCCCCAGGCCTTTCTCCTTGGATAGGGCAACGGCACGCAGCATCCAGGTGGTAATCGTATCTGGAACCGTGACCTCCAGGGTGGCCTTCCCCTGAGAGTTGGTAACTACCTCCTCCCAGAGCCAGGTTTCAGGGAAGTACTGCCTTACCCTCTCGATTTCGGCAAGCCCTTCTGAATTGACTCCGACAACTAATGACGGAGTAGGTGCTGGAACTGGCATTATGGCTTCATCTTCCAGGATCCCTCCTCCAGCGAAGAACCGTACATCTCCGCCCCACATTCCTGGCCCTTTGTCGGACTTATACTCTTTCCCCTCGGGTATCTCTTTGTTGCTGAGCACCACAACCCCGGCGTCCTCGAAGATATCCCTGGCACCCTTGACAACTACGCCTGTGAAGATCGAGAACTCGTGAAGCTCTACCTGTGGCTCCATGTACAACCTCTCAAGCTCGTCGAAGACCTGCTGCAGATTCAGCCTGTTCTCGGCAAGGATGAAGACCGATTTGTCCACTGCCACGATCCCGACCTTCGATTCGCCCTCGGTTTCAACGTTTATTTCGAGTGCCTCTCCAGGCCTAGCTTCCTCCTCACTGAACTCAACCTTCACACTGTGTGGATACCGTGCCGAGACCTTGAAGGGTATATAGTCTGCTGCCACCTCGCTGTTGGGCAGGATTTGATAGACCAATAGCTTGGAAGAAGGCGTCATCTGAGGAGTTGCGACGAAGGATATCTCACTGCTCCTGGTGAAGTCGGTGAAGACCACTTTGTCCCGGGAAACAACCTCATAGTAGAAGTTGGCAGCCTCTTTGGTGGAGTGAACGTTGAATGTGATTTCCTCCCCTATTTGGGGAATGCCTTCGCTCACCTGCTCGACGTGAATGAAGTTCCCTGAAGGGGAGTAGCCAGCCTCCACCATCCTTAAAGCCCGGGCTGGCTCCACAGAGGACACTGGGGTCAGCTCAAAGCATTCTATTATCAGGGCTATGCTATTTTCGGGAGGGGTTACCTCAACGAGCGCTTTGCCATTACTTGTCTCAATCTCTTTCTCTTCCTTGCCTTCTTCTTCCAGTTCCTCGTTGAGATAGGTTACGGTCACCTGTACTCTTGCATCTATGGGCTCATTGTCCGGGGTTTCGGTAATTATCAGGAAGCCGAAAGGCAGAGTGGGCTTGAAAACCAGACCTTCGGGGATTACCTGGATATTGAGAGGGGAACTGGAGACGGTGAGCAATTCGCTGGAGCTTTCCTCGTAGCCAGTGGCGTTCTCCACAACGGTGACGTCGAGCATGACATTGCCCAGTCCCCCTGCTGCGGGGACACCGGCGACATATCCAACAGCAGGGAGCTCGAACTCTGCTTCCCCGTCAATCACCGCTGTAAAAGTAGCATATTCCTCCCATTCACCAACGTACCTTGAGGCCTTGATTACAAGCTCCCCGCTCACTGCTTTGCCAAAGCTGTATTCCGCCGCCACTTCGCCCTTAATGGGTTCACTGACCAGGAACCACTCCTTTGGAAGCTCCACCTTGACCTCATACTTCGGCAGCACGTA
>CAYVES010000143.1:0-6658 GCA_964449845.1 uncultured Dehalococcoidia bacterium | reverse complement strand
AAGGTAATTATCGAACCTGATAATGGCAGGTTCCATGCCTATTGTCCTGCCCTTAAAGGACTGCATGTTGATGGTGACACTGAGGAAGAAGCTCTAGAAAGTGTCACTGACGCAGCCATTGCATACTTGCAGTCACTTATTAAACATGGTGACCCTATTCCTGTAGGTGTCATTACACATAAGAAATCCAAGTTAGCTCCTATCTTCCGCAGACACCACCAACGTGTAGAGAATCTAGTGCTATCATCCGCATGAAGTTTGCTAAGCAGACGTGGGCTCAACTCAAGAACAAGACTGCTGATGAATTAGTCTCTACTCTAAGAAAAGACGGCTGGATTCTAGATATGACTAGAGGCGCTAGACAAGTATATCGACATCCTGATGGTAGACGTATTGCAATCGACTTCCATCCAAACAAAACCTATGGCCCGAACTTGCTAAAGGCATTGCTAGCGGATACAGGATGGACGGAAGATGATATGCGACGCCTGAAGTTGATTAAATAGACCTCAAAGCTCCTCATCAAATTGTTAGCATTGCCCTCGCTGATATCACTTCACCAGTCATAGTCTAAGAACTTTCTTTCGTCCGGCATCATCAACTACAACCGTACAGTATCTTCCCACAGGCGACATTTATGTAAAGGCGAGTCTGTGGTATAATTATGGATTGGGCATAGATATGAGGGGCATTTGTCGTAGCTTCCTTTTGTCCCTGCCGAGATAGCCTCGTTTTTCTCCTTGAGGGCTACCTGTTGGAGACCGGCAGTATCTCCCAAAGATGAACGATGGCCATTCACGATTAGGAGGTAAGGATGAGCATCTGGAACTCTGAGAAGAAGGCGGTGGTTGAGGCCGCCCAGCAAATGGCCCAGAAGGGCCTGGTAGTAGGCACCTCGGGAAATGTGAGCATGCGTATCAGCGAGCCCGGCGGACGGCAGTTGCTGGCTATTACTCCCAATAACCGCTATTACGACCTGCTCGATGTGGATGACATAGGAATCGTCGATTTCGAGGGGGAGTGCGTTGAGGGGGAGCTCACCACCTCCATAGAGACTATGTTACATATCGGCATCTACAAAGCGCGCAAAAAGGTAAATGCCGTCATCCACACCCATCCCGTTTTCGGCAGCATTCTGTCGGTTATCGGCGCGGAGATCCCTCCTATTCTCGACGACCAGATCACCTATCTCGGCGGGGAGATAAAGGTGGCGGAATATTCTCTTCCTGGCAGCCAGGAGCTGGTAAGAAATGCGGTTCCCGCGCTGGGGCCAAGGAATGCAGTCATACTGGCAAATCACGGCACAGTCACGGTGGGCAGAGACATGCGAGAAGCCTTCACCAACTGTGAGATGCTGGAGAAGACAGCCAGAATATACATCTACGCACTTGCCGCGGGCAAGATAAACCCGGTTCCCGCTGACGCACTGGAGATGGAGAAGGCTTACTTCAATTATCTCTACAGTGAGAGCTCATAAGCACTTGACCAGCAGCTTTCAGGTTAGAACTATATCCTAGCCCATAGCGGAGAGGACGAAGTGGCAGAGCGAGACAAGCTCTACATGGGAATAGACGTAGGTTCGGTCAGCCTGAACATTGCCATAATTGACGAACAGGTGAACCTGCTTAGTAGCATCTATCAACGAACGAAGGGACAACCCATCCCAGCTTTACTTGATGCCTTCAACAGCCTCGCTAAGGATTTCCCCAAGGTGGAAGGGGTGATAGCCACCGGAAGCGGCCGCGAGTTGATAGCCAATACCCTGGGCGTAGACAAAGAGAACGAGATCATAACCCAAGCAAAGGCCGTCACCTATTTTCATCCCCAGGTCAGGACGGTTATCGAAATTGGCGGGCAGGATTCGAAGCTGATTTTCCTGGAGCCAGATGAAAGGAAAGGGGAAACAATCGTAGTTGATCACGCCCTCAATGAGATATGTGCCGCGGGGACCGGCTCCTTCCTCGATCAGCAGGCGTATCGTCTGGGTATTTCCATTGAGGGTGAATTTGGCGATCTAGCCCTGAGGTCCAAGAGGCCGGCGACCATTGCCGGCAGGTGCAGCGTATTTGCCAAGTCCGACATGGTTCACCTACAACAGGAAGGGGCTCCAAAAGAGGACGTAGTAGCTGGGCTGTGCTACGCACTGGCCAGAAACTACATAAGCAACCTGGGCAAGGGCAAGAAATTCGGGAAGCCTGTGGCATTCCAGGGTGGAGTAGCTGCCAACAAGGGCGTGGCAAAAGCTTTTGAAGACCTGCTGGAGCTTGAACCAGGAGAGCTGATTGTCCCCGAGCATTTCTTCATCATGGGAGCCCTGGGCTCGGCTATAATGGCCCGTGAACGAGAAACAAGCACCCCCCTTGAGCTTGGCAGGGCTATGGAGGATTTGAAGCAATACCTGATTAGAACAGCCAATGAAGCCAAACAGGGATATTTGAAGCGATTGAGCTACAAAGATGGCCCCACCGCTGACAGCGACGACTACATCGGGCAACAAGCGCAAAAAGAGAGGGTGTATTTGGGGATCGATGTTGGTGCAGCAAGTACAAACATCGTCATCCTGGATGAAAACAAGAAGCTGTTGTCGAAGAGATATCTGATGACCGAAGGTGAGCCGATAGAGTCGGTCAAGAAGGGGCTCGCGGACATTGCTCCCGGCATGGAGAACCTCCTGGAAGTTCAAGGGGTAGGAGTCACCGGCAGCGGACGTTACTTCGTGGGCGATTTCGTTGGCGCCGATGTAGTGATCAATGAGATTACGGCGCAGGCCAAGGCCACCATCGAAATCGATGACACCGTCGACACCATATTCGAGATCGGGGGCCAGGATTCAAAATACATCTCTGTCAAGAACGGTTCAGTGGTTGATTTTGAAATGAACAAAGTCTGCGCCGCAGGTACAGGCTCCTTCCTCCAGGAACAAGCCGCCAGATTAGATACTAGAATTGATGAATTCAGCAAACTCGCCTTCGACTCCAAGAACCCCGCAGACCTCGGCACCCGGTGCACCGTTTTCATGGAATCAGACCTCATCCACCATCAACAGGTGGGGTTACCCAAGGTCGACCTTATCGCCGGTCTTTCATATTCGGTAGCCTACAACTATATAGAAAAGGTTGTAGAAAATAAGAGGATTGGCAACAGGATATACTTTCAGGGAGGAGTAGCTACAAACAGGAGTGTGGCAGCCGCCTTTGAAAATATCCTCGATAAACCAATCATAGTGCCCGAGGACCACAACGTAACCGGCGCTATAGGCGCTGCTCTAATTGCGCGAGAACGGCGGATGGAAAGCAAGCAAAAGAGCAACTTCGTGGGCTTCGATCTCCGGGACAGGCATTATCAGGTCAAAACCTTCGAGTGTATGCATTGTCCCAACCACTGCGAAATAAAGAGAGTCCTCATTGGCGATCATCAAGAGTCGTTCTACGGCGGCATCTGCGACAGATACGAGATCAAGAAGGGAGAAAGCGCTGGTGAGGACCTGCCCGACCTGTTTAACGAGAGGGAGGAGCTGCTGCTAGGTTACCACAAGGAGGACGAAGCCGACACCGACTCCGTTACTATCGGCATTCCCAGAATGCTGATGTTCTACGAGCAGTTCCCCCTGTGGGGTACATTCTTCCAAGAACTGGGGCTGAAAGTAGTAATCTCGGACAAAACAAACAGGAAGCTCATCAACAAGGGGCTGCGGTTGATTCTGGCTGAGATGTGTTACCCGATCAAAGTGGCCTATGGACACGTGGAGAACCTCATCGAGAAAAACGTAGACTATGTTTTCCTGCCTAACGTTATCGACCTGGAGATGATGGCAGACGATGTAGACAGAAGCTACAACTGCCCCTATATCCAGGGTATCCCATTCGTGATCGGGCCCGCTTTTGAGGACAGGGTAAAAATCATAAAACCCACCATACATATGGCGAAGGAGAAGTACAACCTCAGGGAGCAGATGCTGCGATTGGGCCAGATGCTGGGCAAGACTGCCAAAGATGCTGCCCGGGCTGCAGACGCCGCTATCACGGCTCAGCAAGAGTTCCTGGATAAGTGCCACCAAAGAGGTCGCGAGGTACTTCAGAACCTGAGCCGGGACAACGAGGCAGTGGTGGTCATCGGCAAGCCTTACAATGTCCACGATATCGGACTCAACCTGAACATCCCCAAGAAACTGCGAAAAGCGGGGGTGCTGGCGATTCCATTCGACTTGCTGCCCTTGGATTCTGTAAGGCTGCCCTCTCACTACTCCAACTTGGTCTGGAAGAATGAGCAGAATCTCCTCAGGGCAGTGATCTTCGCCAGGGACCACAGGAGCCTGAATCCAGTACTCATTACGAATTACGGCTGTGGCCCCGACTCCTTCTTCATGAAGTATCTTGACGATACCATGGGAGAAGACCCCTGTTTGGTTCTTGAGGTGGACGAGCACAGCGCTGACGTTGGAATAGCAACAAGGGTCGAGGCCTTCGTCGATACCTCCAACAGACCCAGGACTGCAGCAAGACATGATGAGCAGGTAGACCTGCATGTCGTTAGGCCTGGGAGTGAGACCGCTATCCTCAGACCGACCAAGAAAATGAGGGAGCTCAGTAGAACAATCTACATTCCCTATCTCAGCGGTCATTCCGACGTCTTTGCCACTGCGCTTCGATCGGTGGGCATAGATGCGCGAGTCCTGCCCAGGCCCGACGAGAGGTCAGACGAATTGGGAAGAAGATACGCTTCTTCCAAGGAGTGCCACCCCTACCAGCTTCTCACCGGAGACCTGGTACGGATGACCGAGCTCGAAGGCTTTGATCCCGATCGTTCAGCGTTCTTCACGCTTAACTTCGACGGCTCCTGTCGAATGAGCCAGTATGCTTTGTCGTTTAAGCTGGTTCTCAAAAGACTGGGGCTCTCCCACATGCCGGTAGTTGCCCCCTTACAGTCGATTCGCCTCGATGAGGTTACCAGGCTACTCGGGCTCAACTTCGCCAGAGCTGTCTGGAAAGGGTGGTTGGCAACAGACGTCATGCTGGACAAGTTACTCCATATCCGGCCCTATGAGATAGATGAAGGGGAAGCTGAAAGGGTTTACGAGTGGGGGGTGGAGCAGATATGTTCAGGGCTCGCTGCAGGGAACTTCTCCGAAACCTTCGTACGCGCCATCGAAGCTATGGACCGCATTCCAACGCGGAAGGAGAAGAGACCTATCATTGGAATCGTAGGCGAGTTCTATACATGCATGAACTCCTGGTCCAACAATGACATAATCAAAGAGTTTGAGGCACAGGGTGCCGAAGTGAGGTTCGGGCCAACTACCACGGACTATATGGTATATTTCGACCAAGTATACCCCCATATGAACCTCTCCAGACGGAAATACATGACTGCACTCTACTATTATCTCCGAAGGTTCTGGGATAAACATTGGCAACAGAGAATAGAGGGCATGCTGGGTGAGGAGCTGGCGGACTGCAAGATACCGTCGGTTGAACAAAGGATCGAAATGGCTTCTCCCTATGTCAGTCCTGACATAGACCCGGTGGTAACCACAAATGTGGCCAAAGCGGAGGGATATGCAGTGCGGGGCTGCAGTGGCATAGCCAACCTCGTAGTCCTAAACTGCGTTTTCGGCACTTTGGCCACTGCCATCTACAAAAAGGTACAAAGGGAGCGAAACAGCATTCCTCTGCTCACTATGATATACGACGGACTGAAGCAGACGAGCGAGAAGACCAGAATTGAAGCTTTCGTGCACCAGGTGAAGTCCTATCAGGAGAGATACGGCAATAACTACTAGACAGGATGCCTACTCAAACCTCAACCACCATTGCGCCCGCGCCGGCCCCAAAGATCTGCCTGCCACAGTGGTCAGAATTGGGAGGAAAAGTAAATCAGAGTAAACTGGAGACCATTGACAGATTCGCCGAAAAGTGGGATAGTAATGTATCATTTGGAGCAATCCGTTTGTGGATTAATAAACAACCATTAATCGCGTACATTTGGTGCACGAGGGGAAGGTATGGTGCTAGAGAGAGCAAAGTCCATCTTGAAACCGCCAGCCAAGTTCGTCTACGGCAAGATAATCTCGCTTGCGGTAAAGGTGGTTGACATATGTGTACCGGATAGGCTACTGCTCTTCTACTTGAATACATTGGATAAGCGTGTCCCACCCAAGGCGATCGATGGGATCATTAATGGGCTAGACAAGCTTCCTCCAAAGGTGCGCTCTTCACTTATTACGGTAGCGGACGAGTATGTCCCAGACACGGTAGCGAGTTCGAGAAAGGTTTCCGCTGTCATTTCAGCAGTTTATAAGTATGTTCCGGACAGAGTAATTCCCCCGGAGTCCGCTGAGCACTGGTCAAATCTCAAGATGAAGCTCCATATCCCAACGTTGCTATCAAGAGGGGGCAGGGATAAACCCGGCAGCGTTTGATGCCAAGTATGCTCCAGCCACAGTAGCGAGTATGTAGGGGATGTATTGAAATGCAGTACAAGAAGGTCCGCATCGAGTCTTTCGGGTATGAACTACCGGAGATAGTCGTCACCTCACAGAGCCTGGAAGAAAGAGTAGCCCCCATATACGAGAAACTGAATCTGTCTTACGGACGCTTCGAGATCATGACCGGAATTCGTGAGCGGCGATTCTGGGACGATGAGACGACGCCAAGCCAGG
>CAYVES010000142.1:0-6677 GCA_964449845.1 uncultured Dehalococcoidia bacterium | reverse complement strand
AAGGCGCTAGTCTGGCAGCTTCCAGAATGTACTTTATATCTTCCTCAGGAACAGGATCAGGCTTATATCTCCTGATGCTTCTCCTTTTTCTGATTACCTCCATAAGCTCCACTTTGTCTCGTTCCTTTCGCCCCCAATCGGCTCAGCCTCGAATTCACGTTTATCCCAAGTATAGCACGTTGCTTGCTACCGCACTAGTCTAAGGGCGTTGGACCTCATGGCATAGCGGCAACAGGCCCAGGGTGAGACGTCAAGAACAGCGAGCCGCTTGGCCATATTCCAGGCACGATGGTATACTAGCGGCATCAAGGATAAGGGGGAAATATGGGCCCGCTGGAAGGAACGAGGGTGTTGGACCTATCGCGATATGGTCCTGGTAGATACTGCTCCATGATCTTGGGCGATCTTGGCGCTAAGGTGATCATGGTTGAGATGCCGAGGACTGCTGGTGAGATGCCCAGCATGTTGACCGACGACACCGAGGTACGCTACGTGGCACACAACCGCAACAAGAAGTGCATTGCCCTGAATCTGAAAAAGGAAGAGGGCAAGGAAATCTTCTACCGTCTGGTAGAGAAGGTAGATGTAGTCATCGAGACTAACCGCCCTGGGGCGCTCAAGCGCCAGGGCATGGACTATGAGACGGTGAGTAAGCTCAACCCGCGGCTTATCTATTGCTCCATCACGGGATACGGGCAAAACGGCCCCTACGCCCAGCGACCAGGCCATGACATCAACTTCGTCGGCCTGGCCGGGATCCTGGGCCTCAGCGGCAGCAAGGGTGGGCCGCCTCCCTACCTCATCTCACCCATGATCGCTGACGTCCTTGGGGGAACCAATCAGGCTGCCATCGCCATTATCGCCGCCCTCTTTGCCCGGGAGAAAACCGGCAAAGGGCAGTACATAGATGTCTCCAGCACCGACGGGGCAGTCTTCTACCACTGGATTCATGGGCCCCTGTATCTCCGAGACGGTCGATCACCGCAGCCGGCGGATCTGCCCACCGGTAGCGACATGGCCTGGATGAATACCTACAAAGCCAGGGATGGTAAGTACTTCACTTTGGGGTGCCTTGAGCCCTGGCTATGGGCGAACCTCTGCCGCCTGGTGGGCAGGGAGGACCTGATTCCTATCCAATTTGGCCCGATCGAGAAGCAAAAGGAGATGTACGAAGCACTCTCCGGGGTTTTCGCCGCCAAAGACAGGGATGAATGGATGAAGTTGATGGATGAGGCCGATGTCTGCGTCGGACCGGTGTACACCTTCGAGGAGATGTTCTCCGATCCCCACTTCAAGCACCGCAAAGTAGTAGTGGAGGTGGAGCACCCCAAGCTGGGTAAGATAAAGCTGTTGAACACCCCGTTCAAGTTCTCCGAGACTCCGGCGGAGGTAAGAACCAGGCCACCATTGTGGGCGGAGCATACCAGGGAGGTACTGAGCAATCTGCTGGGCTACAGCGAAGAGAGGCTCGACGTCCTGCTTGAGGAAGAGGTCATCGAGTAGAAACAGCTATCGATAAGGTGCTTCCCTGTAATCAGGGGGATGCCGCTGTTTTATACCTCCAGGCGCGTGCGGGCGATGATCTCTTGTTTTGCGGCGTCAGGAAGGTCGTCGAAGTACGCGCAGTAGCCGGATACCCGTACTACCAACTCCGGGTATTTCCCTGGATTGCGGCGGGCGTCCTCCAGCATCTCAGGGTCGAGCACGTTTAGTTGCATCTCCATCCCCCCTGAATCGAAGAAGCCTTTCACCAAACCAGCCAGTATATTCACTCCCCGATCACCGGCCAGGGTAGCAGGGTCGAAACGAAGGTTCAGGGCGTAACCGTTGGGCGCCAAGGTTGAGTCTATGTGCGCCACCGAGTTGAGTAGGGCAGTGGGGCCCAGGCGGTCACGTCCGTTGGAGGGCCCCAGGCTGGGGGCGAATGGTTCCCCAGCCCTTCTTCCGCTGGGCAGAGCGCCCACTTTCTGCCCGAAGGCCACGTGACATGTCACAGAGTAGAATCCAGGCACATAAGGGCCCCCTCGCGTGTTGCGGTGTTGGGCAAGAGCCGAGTGGAAAATATGTACTACCAGGTCGGCATAGCCATCGGCCAGAGTATGGTCGTTCCCATACTTTGGAGCCTTGAGTAGCTCAGCCTGAATATCAGGATCGGAAGCGAAGTCTTTGCGCAGTGCCTTCAGCACCTGGGCCATAGTATACTTGCGGCGCTGGAACACCACCTCATCCAGAGCCGCCAGGGAATCCGCCACGTCTGCCACCCCTACCCCCTGGATGCCACTGGAGTTGTAGAACGCTCCTCCCGCAGTGACATCCCGTCCTGATTCTAGGCAGCCGTCTACCAGCAGGGAAGAGAGGGGAGTGGGATGATAGTCCATATTTCCTTTCTCGATCACCTGCAGGTCAGCTATCATACGTGCCACCATGTGCTCCACCTGCACCCGGAAGGCCTCAATCACCTGGTCAATAGTGGTAAGGGAGGCAGGATCAGGGGTGGCAGCGCCCACCCGCCGGCGACGCTTGAATAGCTTTCCATGATTAAGTGCCAGCTCGAGGCAAAGGGGGAGATTAAAGAGTCCGGCATCCGTGGAAAAAAAGCTATTCCCCGGCAAGGCCAGCTCCACGCACCCCACCGTGGCGTAATCGCGTGCCTCTTCCAGGGGATAGCCGTGGGACACCAGGGAGGCTATAGCAGCCCCGTCATTGAAGATGGCTGGTACCCCGTTGCCTTTCCTTGCTACCTCCGCCACTCGTCTGAGGTAAGCCTCGGGAGCACCAGCGTGAATGCGCGCCTGGTAGTTGGGATCCCGCAGGCCGGATTCTTCCATTATGTCAAGGAGGAGGTAGGTAAGATCGTTGACGGCATCCTTTCCCCCTCGATCCATACCTCCTACTATCGCTGCCTGCACCACCAGGTAGCCCCCGTGGTACTGGCTGACTTTCTCCGAGAGGAGGAAGACATGCTCGGTAGCCTTGGCGGAGAAGCAAAGCAGAAGTTCGCGGGCTCGCTCGCGAGTGATCCTGCCTTCCTCCAGGTCACGCTGGTAGTAGGGATAGAGGTACTGGTCCATCCTGCCGAAGGAGATAGCGGAGTTGAGCCCCTCCAGGTTCACTGCCATATGGGTCAGCCATAGGGACTGCAAGGCCTCATGAAAGGTCTCCGCCGGGCTGTGCGGGACCTTGTTGCAGATACGCGCTATTTCGTTGAGCTCGGCGGCGCGCCCGGAATCTTTTTCCTCAGCCGCTAAGCGCTCGGCATCCTGAGCCAGGCGCTTGGAGTAATCAACCAGACCTTCGCAGGCGATGCGTGCTGCACTGTGGAGGTCTCCTTCTTTTTCCTCAAAAGACTCCATATAACCACTCACACCCAGCCTGAGCATCTTTTCGTAGTTGGGAAGAAAGTGCCCGATGCCCCCCGCCTCGTTGATCAGGTAGTAAGTGGCGTCAAGCTGCTCCAGCGCATAGCGCACAAACTCTCGAAAACGTGGAAAGAAGGCGCGAAAAGGCATGTTACGAACAAGCCAGTAGGGGAAGACGCGAAGGAGCAGCTTCAAACGGTCGCGCCAGGCGATGCGTAGAGGATTGGTCTTCCTCCTGCCTATCCACAGCAAGTCGGTGCCCATGAAAACGCTGGCTAGCTCGGGTTGCATAAGGGCTGAGATGCGCCCGCTGCCCATGTTGCCTGCGATCAGCTCATCAGGATAGATGCGCACCGATTTATGCTTGAGAAGGTAGCTCAGGGCCTTGGCCTTGCGAATCACCATGGGCTCACTTCGATCGTCGTGACGTTTGAAGTAGTCGGTGATGAGATACGCCCGCTCCGGGCACAGGCAGACCGGTGTGGCGAGGAGTTCCTGCTTTATGCGCTTGAAGCGGTGAGATTCTTCTTTCTCGTCAAGGGCTTCAACATGTTCTCTCATACCTACCCCTCCCTCTCCTCATACTATAACATATCATGAGTTATTGATGACTTCAAATCGCATTGAGAGGGTAAGAGGATCATATCACGGATTGACTTAGTGCTGGCTCTTTGCTAGGCTTACCGCGGAAAGGCGGCAATTGGTCTTAGCACGATGCTTCTGAGACTTGCGCTCCTATTCGTTCTCACGCCACTCGTTGAGCTGGCGATTCTCGTTTATCTGGGAACCATCATAGGCGCTCTGTATACCATACTCATTGTGGTGGCAACGGGTATTCTTGGAGCCATTATGGCCAGGAATCAGGGCTTGGCGGCCATTTCCAGAATTCGCGGCAGCATCGAGCGCGGAATCGTACCCTCTAACGAGATATTTGACGGAGCCTTGATTGTTGTTGGTGGGCTGTTGTTGCTTACACCGGGGATAATTACAGACATTATCGGGTTTGCCATGCTGGTTCCCCAAACAAGGCGTGCCATTGGAAGGTGGCTTCGCAGCTTGATACGTCGCAGGATTCAGAGGGGAGAAATTCACTATTGGGAGGTGCGGTAGGTTCCTGATGAGAGCGCTTGTTGTTCATTTTCGCTCTGCTCCCGCCAGGGGATTGGAAGAGAAGCGAGTAGATGTGGATCCGCTCGACTCAGCGGGCACAGACGGCGTTTCCCTGGAGATAGCAAAACGCCAAGCCCTCCTGGAAGCGATGGGCCATCAGGTGGCGATTTGCTCAGCATACGATTGGGCCGATTTCCCCATACCTGCGTTGGAGTTCGACCGTGAAGGAGTGGCTAGGATGGTGCGGGATCTATTCGGGCCCGTGATTATCGACTTCGCCAGCGAAGCCGAGATCACAAGCACCTTTGATGTCTCTCGCCTGGAGTTGAAACGGCAGTTGGGCAAGGTATTCGAGGATTTCGCGCCCGATCTGCTGTTTGTACATAATGTGCTCTCCCTCCCTGTTCACCCCGTGGCCACAGTGAGTCTAACCGAGCTACTTCAAGAGATACAGCTACCCTGTGCCGCGATCCATCACGATATTCTCAGCGAAGGGGCCTACAAATTCCCCCCAACCTGCGACTTCGCCAAGTCGATCCTTGAGGGATACTACCCACCAACAATGCCTAACCTCAGACACTGGACGATCAACACGCGCAACAAGAGAGGCCTTGGAGAGAAGGGTGTGGATGCCGAAGTCATTCATGACACAATGGATTTTGACCGAAGGCTCGAGCCCAGGGAGCGCGTGAGAATTCGAGCGCGTCTTCGGGCAAAGTATGGTATTGAGGCACATGACGTGGTTCTCTTCGCAGGTGCACGCATTGTCCCTAACAAGCAGACGGAATTGGCAGGGCACCTAACCGCCGTTCTGCAAAGCCTGCGCCAGGAGATGATCGGTAAGAGGCTCTGCCATGGCGAGGTATTCTCCGACAAGAGTCGGGTAGTGCTCGTTCTCGCTGGTCGACCGGAGCGAGCTTTCATTGACTACCAGAAGAAGCTCTTTAAGCTTCTCGATACACTTAAGATTGTGTGGAGATACGTGGGGGACGACGTTCGCCCATATCGTTCTGAGGATGAAGGGCTCTACGCTCTATATCCCGATTTGTATGCTATGGCTGACTTCGTCGTCTACCCCACGGGATGGGAGGGATTTGGCAATCAGCTTCTCGAGGCGTTGGCCGCTGAACTGCCCGTCGCAGTGTTTGAGTATCCCGTTTTCAAGGAGGATATTGCCCCAAAGGGCGTCAGGGTGGTATCTCTTGGAGATACGCTCCTCTCGGAGAGGGACAACATGGGGCTTGTCGAGCTGCCCCTCGAAGTGCTGACGCGAGCGGCCCGCGAGATAATAGCAATTCTCACCAGCCCCGAGAGGTTTCAAAGCATCACTGACCACAATACTATGGTGGGGAAGAGGTACTTCAGCTTTGATGTGCTTCGAGCTCACTTGAACGATGCCATGCACTGGGCACGTTCCCTTAACTCCTAGAGTCCGACGTTTTCTACACTTACTTCGAAAATAGATTCTTAAGTTTTGTCCTGGGAAGATCCCACCCTCACCCTAACCCTCTCCCATCAAGGGAGAGGGAACAAGAATCCTCTCTCCCCCTTCAGGCGGAGCCTCAGCGCGAAGCCTCGCGGGGGAGAATTAGAGAGAGATTGTAAGTTGCGTACCCGAAAATGTAATAACATCTTAACTTTTTTGCCCTTCATTTTATGGCTTCTTTATCCCCAGATGGTTATCATGGTCACCGTACGTCGCCCTTGCTGAGGCGATTGTCGGAGAGGGGTACAGTGTTCCGGAACGGTTGAGGTAACCGGAGCGAGGGGGTAAGGTATGTCTTCCTCAAAGCTTGACATGGGAAATCCTCTGGATTATAATTTTGGCCAGCCCCGGTTCCTCCACCACTGTCCGCATTTGCACAGGTGCTATTGTTTAGCAGGCAACAGCAGCTGTCGGGAAAGTTTGTGGCATCAAGGAAGAGTTAGATGGCGTTTATTACCTTCATTACACCATACAAGCCCATAATCTGCGGAATTGCAGATTATGCCGGCTTCATCACCAGAGAAAGCCCACCCGGCAGATGGGATGTGCTATCGTTCAATCTGGACAACTATGGCGTGCCTTTGAGCGATGACCGCGCTCCACTCACCAATCCCGTTTGGTACGGCATACCTAGCCGCGATGATTTCTCTGCCAGTTCCATCTTGAAGGGGCTGAGGGCGCATGAAGACCGAGTTCTCTGGTTTCAACACGAATTCGGCATC
>CAYVES010000141.1:3278-6739 GCA_964449845.1 uncultured Dehalococcoidia bacterium | reverse complement strand
TGTAGCCTTGCAGACGAACTGCGGCCTCATTCTCGTCTATTATTTGGCCCTCCAAATCACTTGCGATAATCCCATCACTGATAGATTCAAATATAATACCCAGTTTTTCCTCGCTATCCCTAAGTGTCTCCTCCGCCCGCTTTTGCTCGGTGATGTCTATCGTTGAAAGCAAAACCGCTAGTCTTCCCTGAAATTCAGTTCTTGTTCCGAGGGCGGTTATCCATAGCTCTCGACCGTCTCTGGTCTTGGCCCGAACCTCGTATGTCTGACGCCGCTCTTCTTGATACAAGTCTTCTGTAAAACCCTTGATAACTACCCCTTTGTCCTCAGGGTGCACAAGGTCGAGTATGTTCACCCCAACTCCATCCTTGAGTGTTGGATCGAATCCAAACATTGTCGAGGCACGACGATTGCCAAAGACCACCTTCAGCGTTTCGGCATCAACAACAACGATACCTTCAAACGTGCTCTCCAGTAAGGCTAAATAGTCTTGCTCTCTTTGTCGCAGCGCCTCCTCCGCCCGCTTGCGGTCAGTGATGTCCCGGTAGTTGACAACAATGCCGTTGACCTTAGGATCGTGGAGGAGGTTATTTGAGATAGTCTCCGTTACGCGCCACGAGCCGTCCTTGTGGGGGAAACGGAGTTCAAGGTATACGGCTTGCCCCGGATTTCTGGTGATAGTATCCAAAATATTGATAACATCCTCCACGTCGTCGGGGTGAAGGAACTCAAGCGTGTTCCTGCCAACTAGTTCTTCCGGCTTGTAGCCGAGGATCCGTTCCGCGGAGGGGCTTTCATAGACTATCGTTCCTTCGCCATTCAGGATGGCGACGGCGTCCAGAGAGTTCTCGATAAGGGCTCGGAAGCGTTCTTCGCTTTCTTGCAGTGCCTCCTCCGCCCGCTTGCGGTCGCTGATATCCCTGATCACCACGGAGACCGCTGGTTTACCTGCATACTCTGTGATCCTTGCTCCGAACTCGACGGGACGCGCTGATCCATCTTTCATTGTCAGCCCAGTCTCATACTGTGGCGGTATAGTCTCGCCACGTTTTCTTCTTACATGCATTTGCACTAGTTCCTCGACAATCTCAGGTGGCAAGAGTTCCTGAAGGGTTCTGCCGACCACCTCGTCATGGGTATATCCAAACATCTCCGCAATCCTTGCATTGGCAAAAGCCACTGTAGAGCCTTGAATCACACAGTAACCATCGTTCATTTCCTCAACCAGACGCCGGAATTTCTCCTCGGACTCCAGTAGCGCCTCTTCTGCCCCCTTGCGCTCAGTGATGTCAGCGAAAGAGGAAATCGTTTGGACAGGGTTTCCGTGGTCGTCATTCACTATCGCACTGAACACGTGAACAGGAACCTCTTTGCCATCTCTTCTTTTCCCGAGCAGCTCTCCCTCCCAGGCTCGACGCTCGATCATTGTCCTTGCTATGTCTTCAACGACCTCATCCGATTCCAAGAACAACCGATAGGGTTTCCCCAGTAGCTCCTCTTTCCTATGCCACCCCCATAGTTTCATGCAAGCTTGGTTGACATATGTAATCCTGCCTTCCATATCGCACATGGCGACGGCGCTAAGAAAATTCTCAACAGCGTTCTCTTTGATCCGCAGCTCCTCTTCCATCTGCTTGCGCTCGGTGATGTCTGTGAATGAAATCAAAACCGCCAATCTTCCCTGAAATTCAATTCTTGTTGCAAGGCCGCTTACCCATATCTCTCTACCGTCTTGAGTCTTCGCCCGAACCTCGTATCTCTGACGCCTCTCTTGCTGATACAGGTCTTCTGCAAACCCCCTGATAACTATCGCTTTGTCCTCAGGGTGGACAAAGTCAAGTATATCCAACCCGAATCCATCATGAAGCGTTGGATCGAACCCAAGCATTTTGGCAGCACGACGATTGCCAAAAATTGTCTTCAACGTTCCGGCATCAACAACAATGATACCTTCAAACGTGCTCTCAAATAATGTCCTATAGTTCTCCTCGCTCTGACGCAGTGCCTCCTCCGCGCGCTTGCGCTCGGTGATCTCGATCTGCAATTCCTCGTTGGCTTTGGCAAGCTCTGAAGTTCGTTGCTTGACCCTTACTTCTAAGTCGTCATGGGCTTTCCGTAGCGCCTCCTCAACTCTTCTGTGTTCGGTGATGTCGCGCAAATTGGCAACAATACCCGCCACTGCCGGATTATCGAGAAGGTTCTGGCCTACGACTTCAACAGTGCGCAACGAGCCATCTTCGTGCCAAACACGTACCTCTCCATGTAGATTGGCCCCTGGATTTTGCGTCAATTGAGAAAAGGCTCTAGCTGCATCTGGCACATCATCTGGGTGAACAAATTGAAATGGGCTCTTGCCAATATGATCTTCCGGCCTATATCCCAACACACGTTCAAAAGATGGACTTTCGTGGCGGATAGTCCCGTCCCCATTCAGAATCGCGATGGCATCTAAAGAGTTCTCGACAAGCAGTCGAAACCGTTCTTCCCCTTCCAACACCGCCTCCTCTGCCCTCTTGCGCTCCGTAATGTCTGCTATTATTCCTATGGAACCACTCACCTTTCCATCTGGCCCTTTGAGCACGGTCAGGGAGAGGTCCACGTCAATGATTTGTTGATTCTTTCTGATGATTTTGGTCTCCAGGTGATGCTGCAAGCCCTTTTGTCTTATATTCCGTGATCTTATTTTTCGCCACTCCGCCTCCGGGTACAGGGAGCTGACAGGTTTCATATACAGGTCGTCCTTATCCAGCCCCAGAAGAACCTCGGCGAACTTGTTCCAGGAAATGATGTTCTCGTTCTCATCAGCTACAGTTATGGCCACGGCTGAATTCTCAAAAATGGTCCTATAGTTCTCCTCCGCCATCTGAAGCTGTTGTTGCGCCGTCTTGCGCTGGGTTATGTCTGCTGCAATTCCTATGGAACCGCTCACCTTTCCATCTGGCCCTTTGAGCACGGTCAGGGAGAGGTCCACGTCAATGATTTGTTGATTCTTTCTGATGATTTTGGTCTCCAGGTGATGCTGCAAGCCCTTTTGTCTTATATTCCGTGATCTTATTTTTCGCCACTCCGCCTCCGGGTAGAGGGAGCTGACAGGTTTCATGTACAGGTCATCCCTATCCATCCCCAGAAGAACCTCGGCGAACTTGTTCCAGGAAACTATGTTCTCGTTCTCATCAGCTACAGTCAGGGCGACAGCCGAATTCTCAAAAATGGTCCTATAGTTCTCCTCCGCCATCTGGAGCTGTTGTTGCGCCGTCTTGCGCTCGGTTATGTCTGCTATTATTCCTATGGAACCAATCACGCTTCGGTCTGGCCCTTTGAGCACGGTCAGGGAGAGGTCCACGTCAATGATTTGCTGATTCTTTCCGATGATTTTGGTCTCCAGGTGATGCTGCAAGCCCTTTTGTCTTATATTCCGTGATCTTATTTTTCGCCACTCCGCCTCCGGGTACAGGGAGCTG
>CAYVES010000141.1:0-3178 GCA_964449845.1 uncultured Dehalococcoidia bacterium | reverse complement strand
TGTTGCGCCGTCTTGCGCTCGCTGGCGTTGCGAGCTCTGAGATAGGATTTGTCTATCACTACCTTGGTCTTGCCTGCCATATCTCACTTCCTTGCCCAAAGCGTAGAGCTGATATTTAGGAAACTGCCCACCTGCTGAACGGTCGGCATCCTTTCCAGAGGATTGGGTCGCCTTCCACTGACGTAAACGAAATTAGCACATCCTTCACCTGGTATACAATGGTTATTTCGCGCAGTTGCAGGTAGGAAAATAGTACTGCAATCGCTGAGAAAAAAGGGGGCGGCACGCCTTGCAAACCGAAATACATTGTGTTATGTTTAGAAAGCTTTGCCCCGATTACCACTGAATTTGAGCCAACAGGGATATGTAGGGGGGATGGCTTGAATCTGTTTATCGATGATACCACTCTAAGAGATGGTGAGCAGACAGCAGGGGTGGCGTTCACCAACGAGGAGAAGGTGCGCATCGCCACCATGCTCGATGAAATGGGCGTTCACGAGATCGAGGTAGGTGTCCCCGCCATGGGGGGCGATGAGATGGCGGCGATCAAGACCATTATCGCCCTGGGGCTGCGGTCGAGAATCCTCACCTGGAATCGGCCGGTTATCTCAGATATCGACTCCTCGCTGAAATGTGAAACCAGAGCTGTTGCCTTGAGTATCTCTGTCTCGGATATCCATATACAACACAAACTTCGGCAGAGCCGGGGATGGGTTCTGGAGAGTGTGAGAAAAGCGACCAGGTATGCCAAAAACCATGACCTCTACGTCTCGGTTAACGCTGAGGATGCCTCCAGGGCCGATCCTGAATTTCTTACCCAGTTTGCTCAGAATGCCAAAGAGGCCGGTGCTGACCGCTTGCGCTTCTGTGATACCGTTGGCGTTCTGGAACCTTTCAGGACCTACGAAGCAATACGCCGCTTGATCGAGGAGGTGGGCCTCGACATCGAGATGCATACCCATGACGACTTTGGCATGGCTACAGCCAATGCCATAGCTGGTATCAAGGCAGGAGCCAAATACGTCAATACCACGGTCAACGGTTTGGGCGAGAGGGCAGGCAATGCTTGCCTTGCCGAGGTAGTTATGGCTCTAAAACACATTGAGAAAATCGATCTCGGCATCGACACCACCCGACTTCGCGCTATCTCCCAATACGTGGCTGAAGTTGCGCGGCGACCATTGCCAGCGAGCAAGGCGATCACCGGGGACAACATCTTTGCCCACGAGTCGGGCATACATGCCGATGGGGTGCTTAAGCACCCACGCACATACGAGGCCTTTTCCCCCGAGGAAGTAGGCTCGCAGCGGCAGATCCTGGTGGGCAAGCATAGCGGTTCTCACACTATTCATTTCAAGTTCGCTAGCGAGTTCGGAATCGATCTTCCAGATGATTTAGCCCAGGAAATCCTGGCGCGTGCTCGGGGTATGGCGGTTAAGCGAAAGAGGGCCCTGTTTGACAAGGAGTTAGCGCTTATATATCAAGAGGTGTGCAAGGAGAGACGTCTTGACTTGCCTCCTTTGAGAATGTCGGGCTAATATCCCAATTAACTCTGGAGGGGCGCAATGGATGATGGTGTTGCAAGCTTTCTCTCTGCTCTCTCAGTAGAAAAGGGTTCTTCCAACAACACACTCGACGCATACAGGAATGACCTCAGGCAGTTTGCTGCGTTCGTGCGTGAGCAAACCGCCAAGAGTGACGGGCCTCAGACAGGCTGGGAAGTTGTTGATCGGTCTCTGCTGCTGAACTACTTGGTCAACCTCAGGGAGCGAAGCTATGCCCCGGCCACGATGGCACGCAAGGTAGCTGCGGTTAAATCCTTCTTCAACTTCCTGGTCGCCGAGGGCAAGCTGGGGAAGAACCCGGCGGAGGGCATAACCGGTCCCAAGGTGGGGAAATCCTTGCCCAAGGCGATTTCGGTTGCTGAGGTCGAGAGATTGCTGGAGCAGCCGGATAAACGCTCCACCCCGGAGGGGAAACGAGATAAGGCGATGCTGGAGCTGCTTTATGCCACCGGGATGAGGGTGACCGAGTTGGTATCGCTTGACGTGCGCGATGTAAATCTGCGAGCTGGCTTCGTGCGCTGTTTTGGCAAGGGCTCCAAAGAGCGGATCATCCCCATTCACAGCAAAGCGATCAGAGCAGTCAAGAGCTATCTTGATGATGTCCGTACCCGTCTCCTTGGGGCCGCCGGAGAGACGGCTCTATTCCTCAACCGGCGGGGGCAGCGGCTCACGAGGCAGGGTTTCTGGCTGATCCTCAAGGGTTATACCAAAAAAGCGGGGATCGAGGCCGAGATAACCCCCCACGTCCTGCGCCACAGCATAGCCACCCATCTGCTGCATAGCGGGAAGATGAACCTCAGGGAGCTTCAGGAATTGCTGGGCCATGCCAATATCTCCACTACTCAGATCTATACCCATCTCACAACCGAGCGCATGCGCCGGGTGTATGATAGCGCCCACCCTCGTGCGGAGTGAATTCTTGCGGTGTGCAAAGGAGCTGAGGGCAAAGCATCGACATCATTCTGTTTGCGTCCCGCATATGAAATCCGGTTGAGTATAAACGAAGCGACAAGCCCAGTTGAGTCATCCTCTGGGCTATTTTGTAGTTTTCCTTTGAGGGGGATGAAGTGTTTGTTTCGGTAGTCGGCGGCAGTCGATGTTCTCGGCGGGAGGCCGAGCTTGCTGAGGAGGTGGGCGCTGAGCTTGCGAGGCGAGGGGTGACATTAGTCTGCGGCGGTTTGGCCGGTGTGATGGCCGCTACCTGCAAAGGGGCCCACTCCGCGGGCGGGACGACTGTGGGCATCCTTCCCGGAAGCAGGCGGGAGGATGCCAATCCCGATGTGGATATCCCCATCGTCACCACTATCGGCGAGGCGCGAAACGTGATCGTGGTTTGCTCGGGTCAGGCGGTTATCGCTATTTGCGGTGAGTATGGAACGCTCTCGGAGATCGCTTATGCTCTGCGCCACAAAATCCCTGTTGTTGGCCTGAATACCTGGTCGCTCTCGAAGAGCAGACAATTGGATAACTCGATAATAGTCGCTCAGAGCGCCAAGGATGCAGTAGATAAGGCTTTGGCTGCAATCGAGGGTAGTGGAGATTGACCAAATGAAGTCCAAAAAGGGTAGCGTTGCCACTCCTGTGGCAACGGATTCTTCGTCGTGACAGGAGTC
>CAYVES010000140.1:0-6776 GCA_964449845.1 uncultured Dehalococcoidia bacterium | reverse complement strand
TAGCCCCGGGGTAATCGTCACCCCATACTTCTTCAGCAAGTCTGGAGTATGTTACTACACGACCCCCGTTTCTTATCAAGTGGTGAATGATATGAGCTTCGATGGTAGTGAGGTTCACTTCCTTTTTTCCATTCTCAAGCTGGTGTGTGGAGGGATTGAAGCACAGTGGGCCGAAGGAGACGGGTGACTCTTCGGCAAAATTGTTCCTGTCGCGTACCCTGGCCTTTATCCGTGCCAGGAGTTGGAGCTGTCCGCAGGGCTTGACTATGTAATCGTCTGCACCCCACTCTAGCCCTTTGACTATACCGGCTTCCTCTGTCTTAGCGGTGAGGACAATAATGGGGACAGAGGAGAAGAGGCGGGTCTGCTTCAAGACCTCGAAGCCGCTTATATCGGGAAGCCCCAGATCAAGGATGATGATACTCGGGTCTTCACTTTCCGCCAACTCCATCCCTTTCTTTCCCAGGTGGGTGGATACTAACTGAGCCTCAGGCCAACCCAGCTGTAAGGCCAGGGAAACAGACTCTACAATCGCCGGATCGTCTTCAATAATCAGCGCTTTCACAATTCCCCTCCGATTTCAAGGCCCTTTTGTTCCCAAAACAAAACCTAATCCGTTCGCCCTGGGCTGGGTAGGTTGCCCGACGTCGGGCAACCTACCCAGCCACCTGTCACTGCGAGGAGCGGATGCTCCAGGTTCCCCTCGCGTGTCATTGCGAGGCGCCTTAGCGACGAAGCAATCTCAGTGGCCATCAAGACAGGCAGAACCAGGAGATTGCTTCGCTTCGGCTCGTAATGACAAAGAAACATTGAACATAGCCGCTCGACGAATGCCGATACCAGTGGCGCAACCCCAACCATTTGACGTAACTGAGACATGATACAAGCCACTGACGGGGGTTCCTACTCTCCGGGGCCTTCCAGGGGCAATGAGAAGCCGAAGGTCGAGCCTTTGCCGGCATGGCTTTCTACCCATATCCGCCCCTTGTGAAGCTCCACCAGTGTCTTGCACAGAGCTAGCCCCAGCCCAAGTCCGCTCAAGCGCTCCCTGTCACTGTCAACGCGGTGGTAGGGCTCGAATAGCCGCTGCTGCTCTTGCTTGGCTATCCCCGGTCCGCTATCCCGAACTTTCACTATCAGCCCAGCATCTTCTTGCCTCGCTCTCAAGGTAATCTCTCCGCCGTCGGGGGTGAACTTGAAGGCATTGTTGAGCAGATTCAGCACAATCTGCCGCAACCTGACCCTGTCACACCAGACCGGGGGCAGGGAAGAAGGCAGCTTCGAGATCAGGGATTGGCCGCGGCTGGAAGGCACCAGGGCCACATCCTCAATCACTTCCTGAAGCAGTTGCAGCGCGTCCACTTGTTCAAGCTTCAACTGGAGCATGCCCATCTCCCCTCGTGCTAGGTCGAGGAGTTCATCGATCCTGCTGTTCAGGTTAGCAGCGCCGCGGCTGATGTTTCTCGCCACCCTAAGCAAAGTCTCATCTTTGAGCTCCGAAGCCAGTAGCTGGCTTGACATCACCACTGGAGTGAGGGGGGTTTTCAGCTCATGCGCCAGCGCTCTCGTGAACTCCGCTCTTCTCTTCATTTCCGCTTCCAACTCCCGGCGCAATTCCTTCTCCCGCTGGTAAAGCTCTTCTAGCTTCTCCTCCGCCTTTTTGCGCTCGGTGATGTCGCGGAAATTGGCGACAATACCTCTCACAGCCGGGTCATGCAGTAGATTCTGGCCTATTGCTTCAATATAGCGCCACGAGCCGTCTTTGTGCCGGAAACGCACCTCCCTCCGTTCAATGGTACCCGGATTTTGCGCCAATTGCGCAAAGGCTTCGGCTGCATTGGACAAATCGTCAGGGTGAACAAACGTAAGAGTATTCGTGCCCAGCACCTCTTCTGGTTCATATCCCATCACACGCGCAATGGCTGGGCTCCCATCGCGCACCGTTCCGTCACCATTTAGAACCACGATGACATCCGACGAGTTCTCTATGAGCGACTCGAAGTATTCCTCCCTGGTTCGCAGCGCTTCCTCCATCTGCTTGCGTTCCGTCATGTCGATCATGGAGGCCATCAGGCAGATAGGTTCGCCCTCATCATCTTCAACGAGGCTTGCCACGACGTGGCCATCGAAGGTTGAGCCATCCGCTCTCAAAGCGACCAATTCTCCCTGCCAGATGCCTTTTCGCAGGAGCGTTCTCACTACCCTTGCAGCCTGTTTTCGGTCCTGCCAGAATTCCACGGCGGGCCTTCCAATGGTTTCTTCGCTGCTATCGTACCCCCACATCTTGAGGAAAGTGGCGTTGACGTAGATCAAGTTGCCTTCAAGGTCGGCCATGACGATGGCGTTGATGGATGACGCTATTGCCCAGTCCTTGATTCTCAACTCCGCCTCGGCCCGCTTGCGCTCAACGATCTCCCGTTGAAGTTGTTCGTTGATATCCTTCAGCTCAGCGGTGCGTTCCTCCACCAGCTCCTCAAGGTGCTGGCGGTATTTTGCCAGTTCCTCCTCCGCCTTCTTGCGCTCCGTGACGTCGACCCAGTTTGACACGTAGTACTTGAACTCCCCATTGCTTCTTATCGGTGAGGAAGTCACCTCAGCCCAGAATCGCTCCCCGCTTTTCTTTTGAAAAAGCTCCTCAAGTCTCCTGGCTCCCTTACATAAAGCGTCTTCAAAGTCCATACTGGTTTTGTTCATAGTCTCTTCTGTCCACCAGGGATATGGGGCCTTTATGCCAACAAGCTCCGCTGATGAGAAGCCAGTGAGCTTCTCCATCGCAGGATTCAGATATCCTATTGAAGTATCTGGGTTTACGACTAATACAGGGTTGGGAGAATTGCTCAGCAGACTGGAACTAAATTCCTCGCTTTCCTTCAGCGCCTCCTCCGCCTGCTTGCGCTCAGTGATGTCCCTCAGATTCCCTACGACCGCTACTGGCACACCGCGCTCGTCACATAATACTGAACGGTTGTCGCTCACCCAGCGGTAGCCCCGCTCTTTGTGATTGAAGCGGTACTCAATACCTGGAGGCATCCCTTGCTCCGGTGCTTGTGTCAACAACTGGATGACATTGTCGTCCAGCCTTTGAATATCGTCAGGATGTGCCAGAGACCTCGCTCGTTCGACGCCGAGAGCTATCAGCTCGTCGGGACTATAGCCGATGACCTGTGCGGACGCCGGACTCACATAATCGTATGTACCGGTCTCAAGATTCAGCCGATATATCATATCAAGTGAATTCTCAAGTACATTACGGAATTCCCGCTCGCACTCCGGCAGCGCCTCCTGCGGCCTCCTCCTCTCCGTGACATCAATGGCTATTGTTCCAATTCTCCTTGCCATTCCTCGCCTCCTCAATCAGAGTCAGAACTCCACGTAACTGGCTCTGTCATGTCAATGCTGGGCTCTGTCGTAGTGGCTGCGACGTAGTTGGACAAGATTGCTAAGATGTTATTGGGCAGGCCGGGCGCCGTTTCCTGGATCGACTGCACCCGTACCTGCTACAGAGGTCTGCCCCTCAGCGGGAGCAGAGCAAAAATCGCGAAGTGCATTCGGCAAATCAGGTGGTGTTGGCTGTGCACCTCGTGAGCGATTACCTTGGTGCGTATATTATACACGACTGGTCAATAGCTTGCAGTCGTTCATAATCCTTGATGCAGGTGGCCTGGGGTGGGGGCTCACCAGATGAGATTGTACTACCATTGGGATTAAGAAAAGATTAAGGAGGTATTAAGGAAGAATTACGAAGGGATTACAAAAAGATTACAAAAAGATTACAATTCAGGCCCACAGTCTCTGGCGTGGTTTGGCAAGAATACCTCTGCCTTGAAGGGAGAGGTTAGGTGAGGAGGAAAGTTCATCCCCCTCCCTCCCGTCAGGGGAGGGAGGGTTGCGTCGCATCCTGTAAGGGCCTTGGTGCAAGTTCCTCTCGCTTGAAGGGAGAGGTTAGAGCCTGTCCTGAGCTTGTCGAAGGATGAGGGTATGTCTTTATCCCCTCGCCTCTAGGCCACATTTGAATGGATTCCCCAATCCACGGATCAGGGCCTGCTCCCCAAAACAGCGATTACCCTCAAAAACGGGGGTTGTGGCTGTCATTGCGAGCCGAAGCGAAGCAATCTTCTGGTTCTGCCTGTCTTGATGGCCACTGGGATTGCTTCGTCGCTAGCGCTCCTCGCAATGACATAACAATGCGGCAACACCAACTTGGTTTTCAATCGCTATTTTTCGACTGCTCAAATGGCTTGACAAACGGGAGTAAATGGAGTAAGAAAGTAGGACGCGAGGTTGTCGTGCCATGACCATCTCGTACCCGGTTTTCGCTCTGCTCCCGCTGAGGGGCAGACCTCTGTAGCAGGTACGGGTGCAGTCGATCCAGGAAACGGCGCCCATCCTGTCCGATAACGCTCCAATGATGCTGCATCCTGGGATGCGGGCCAGCAATTCAGCTTGAGAAGACCAAGTGGCCGAACTTTCCACTCAGTAGAGGAGGGCGGATGAGGAAGACTGGGATCGATGTTGTAGGCGATGTCCCCTGGGGCACTCACCTCTGTCTGTTTTACGAGACCAGAGGAGATTTGCTTGAGATTCTCGTGCCCTATTTTAAGGCAGGACTGCGACATAACGAGTTCTGCATGTGGGTAACCCCGCAACCGTTGCCAGTAGAAGCAGCAAAGGCAGCACTGCGGAAGGCGGTAAGGAATTTAGACGACTACATCGATAAGGGCCAGATAGAGATACTCGACGCCGACGAGTGGTACACGAAATCGGGGAGATTCCACCCGGACGTGGTTCTGGATGGCTGGGTCAAAAAAGAGAATGAGGCTGTGCAAAGAGGGTTCGATGGGCTTCGAGTTGCCGGAGATACTTTCTGGCTTGAGGAAAGGCAACGGAGAGAATTTGCTGACTACGAAGCGGAGATAGACAATATCATTGGCAGCTACCGGATGATTGCCGTTTGTTCTTATCCTCTTCATAAGTGTGGTCCATCGGAGATAATAGATGTGGTCGAAAATCATCGATATGCTCTTATCCGTCGGGAAGGCGGATGGCAGTCTATTCAAAGTGCCCAGCGCAGCCACGCGGAGGAAGCACTGCGCGCGAGCGTGGAGTTCAATTCGAGTCTCCTCAGTAATTCCCCCCACCCTATACTGGTTATCGATCCAGATACTTCGATAAGATATGTCAATCCAGCACTGGAGGAGCTAACCGGCTTCTCTTCCACAGAACTGGTTGGCAGGAAGGCCCCGTATCCTTGGTGTACAGAGCAAACTGCCAACATAACCGTTGGGCAGTTACAAGACGTCATGCGAAAAGGTGCCGGAAGATGCGAGGAGGTCTTTCAGAACAGGGACGGAGAGCGATTCTGGGTTGAGATAACCTCTACACCCGTAGGAGGAGCCGAGGGGGTGAGGTATTACTTGAAAACCTGGATTGACATCAGCGAGCGCAAGCGGGCGGAGCAGGAACTGGCAAGATACCACCAGCACCTTGAGGACCAGGTGGGCAAACGCGCGCGCCAGCTAACAAAGGCCAATGAACAACTTCAACAGCTTTACGAGCAGGAAAGAGGTTTGCGCCAGCAGTTGGAAGAGGAAATCAAGAAAAGAATAGAGTTTACCACAGCGCTGGCGCACGAGCTGAAGACCCCACTCACTCCAGTGGTGATGTCAAGCGAGGTACTGGCTTCTGAACTCAAAGACGAGACTCTGCTGAGATTGGCGGGAAACATCAGCCGGGGCGCCGCTAACCTCAACAGCAGGATCGATGAGCTCCTCGACCTGGCAAGAGGCGAGATAGGCATGCTCCAGATAAAGCCCGAACAGGTAGACGTGCTGCAACTGATTCGGGAAGTGGTTAAGGATGTGGCTCCAGTACGTGCGAGTCGCGAGCAATCGCTGATCTTGAAGCTACCCCCTTCACTGCCCTTGGTCTGGGGTGACAGGGTCAGGTTGCGGCAGATTGTGCTGAATCTGCTCAACAATGCCTTCAGATTCACCCCTGCGGGAGGAAGGATCACTCTGACAGCCAAGCAGAAGGAGGGGAGCCTGGTAGTGGAGGTTAAAGACACAGGTCCGGGGATAGCTGAGGAAGAGCAGCAGCAGATATTCGACCCCTATCAACGTAAGGAGAGTGATAGGGAGCGCTTGAGCGGACTTGGTCTGGGGCTGGCCCTCAGCAAGACACTGGTGGAGCTTCATAAAGGGCGGATATGGGTAAAAAGCCGTGCCGGCAGGGGCTCGACCTTCGGCTTCTCAGTGCCCCTGGAAGGGCCCGAGTCAGCGGCAAACCCCGATGAACAGGCCCCTGAGTAAATCAGGGGCAGGCGGTCACCAAGGAATCATGAAAATTGCGAGCGCATCCGACTGTGGGTAAGTTGCGCGACGTCGGGCAACCTACCCAGCTTGGGTCAGATGGTTGGGGTTGCGCAACTCGTATCGGCATTTGTAGAGCGGCTATGTTCAATGTTTCTTTGTCATTGCCAGCCGAAGCGAAGCAATCTCCTGGTTCTGCCTGCCTTCACGGCCGCTGAGATTGCTTCGTCGCTAAGGCTCCTCGCAATGACAGCCGGGGGGAGCCTGGAGCATGCGCTCCAGCCACGATTGGAGCCGATGCTCCAATCTGCCGCGGAAAAGGCTTAGAATCTACTGTTGGGGCAAAAAAGGTTTCTTACAATCAGGTCCATCTTTACAAATAGGGATTTTGTAGATAACATAGATACGATCCTGGGCGGTTAGCTCAGTGGTGAGAGCGCTTGCTTCACACGCAAGAGGTCACTGGTT
>CAYVES010000139.1:0-6783 GCA_964449845.1 uncultured Dehalococcoidia bacterium | reverse complement strand
ACGAAATCCCCCTCCTTGTCCACCATTATCATATCTGTCATCGTGCCCCCGGCGTCGCTTCCTATGATGACTACTTCCCTCGTATGTGCCATTCTTCCCTTTCTCCTACTTTCGCTCATAGTTTGTCACATAGAATCTTCTCAACTCACGGCCAGTGGTCTTCAACTCCGAAAGCGGCATCGATTTGCCGGCACGCGCCTTGTTCGAAGGGCCTCTCCCATGGCATGGGCGAACCAAGAAGCCGATGGCTCCAATCTGAATGCTCGGATATTGAGCTATCATTGCTTACCCAACATACGGGTGGGATATAAACGGAGAAATTGTGAATTGATTATGGCACTTCTAACAAGGGCGCGAAGGCCAACTTCGGCAGTGCTGCACAGCGAATCCATAACATCAACCTGCAGCGAGCTGATCGAATGGGGATGTACTTCAGCCTGGAGTTAAGGGTGCCGTTCCTCGACGTGGAAATGGTCGATCTCTCCATGAAGATCCCTCCCGAACTCAAGATGCGTGAGTCGCAATATGTTGGGGACAAGATAGAGAAATGGATTTTGCGCAAGGCCTTCGAAGGCACGAACTACCTGCCCAATGATATCCTGTGGCGTTACAAGATCCAATACACTCAAGGGGCAGGCTGTGAGGACCTCGGAGAGAAATTGGCGGAGAGGGAGATGACTGAGGATGAGTACGAACGCATCAAGGCAGAGAATCCCCAGGCGGTGCTCAATAGTCTGGAGGCGGCCTACTACTTCAAAATCTTCCGCCGGTTCCACCCACAGGACTCGGTGCTGGGCTCTATTGGAATATGGACCGATTTCGACTTTGCCGGGGAAAGGGAGCGTGTCCGTGATACCATGGATGGCAGTCTGAAACACGTACGTGAAGGAGAGGAGGAAAAGATATTATAAACCTGCTCCAATAGCGGGGTTAATCCCTATGTCTGTGTGGCTGGAGAAGATAGAGAGGGGAAATAATACTGCTGGTAAACTTACCATAGAAGGGAGGAGGCTTAAAGATGACGCAGTGCGGCTGTTTTCTGAAGAAGCGAGAAGGGCACGATCTGCTGTTGGCTGTTTTTCAGCTAAAGTATTACGATCGATGAACGATCCTTGGGTGTGGCTAAGCTGCAACACTTGGGGCTCAAGATGTTGTAAGATATAGTCAAAGGAGACACCGTAACGGCTGCACGGCTGCCCGCGCAGAACGTAAGTGCACTAATGGAGACTGATGTGAAGACGCTGACAGCCAAAGGAGTTCAGACTATGTCGATGGATGCGTATCCGCCCCGTTCTCTGGCCTTTTCATAGACCAGCCGCGCTGTAGCTAGGTCCTCGATAGCCAGTCCCGTGGAGTCAAAGACTGTAACGGCGCGGGCATCCTGTCGACGTAGCTTGGCGCCGGCTACTATCTCCACTAGAGTGCCCCAGACGTGCTTCTGCTCAAAGAGACCTTGGCGGACGGGGACGTTGATCTCGCCGCCATGGCAGGCCTGAGCCATGTCGTCCACCACTACCTGCGCCAGTCGCAATATCTCCGTGTCAAGCTCCTGCTTGCCCGGAGCGTCGGCCCCCACCGCGTTGATGTGCGTCCCGGGCTTGACCCAAGCTGCTCGTATCACCGGCGCCGTAGCTGGCGTCAGTGTGCATACAATATCTGACGCCGCTACCTCCTCGGCAGAGGCCGCTTCTACGTTGAAGTGGGGAAATTGGCTGATGAAAGCCTGCACCGCCTCAGAGCGCACATCGTAGACCTTAATGGCCTCCAGCGAGAAGACTCGAGCATGGGACTCCAAGTGTGTGTAGGCCTGGTGGCCAGCGCCTACCAGTCCCAAGGTGTGGGAGTCCGGGCGGGCTAGGTATCTGGAGGCAATGGCCGAGGTGGCAGCGGTGCGGTAGGCAGTAATCTCGGTGGCGTCCATGATGGCCAGGGGATAGCCAGTAGTCGGGTCGTTGTAGATGAGGATGCCCATAATGCTGGGCAGGCCCAGCTCATGGTTCCTCAGGTGCACATTGACCCATTTCACGCCCGCAGCCCCCGGCACGGCGCTGGGCATAGCCCTGAAGTCGCCCTTCTCCATCCTGAGGTAGACCTTTGGCAGCATTTGGGCTCGACCCGCAGCGTAGTCTCGGAAAGCCTGCTCCACCACACCTGCCACTTCCTCCATGTTCAGGAACTCAGCCACGTCGCCCTTCCTCAGGAGCAAAGTGCTCATTTCTCTGTCTCCGACTGCGAAATCGTCATTCATTCCCGGAGCATTTCAAGATACCGTTCACGGCGAGGAGAAGGTCTCGCTACCTGAGACCAGAACCCTGGCTACTACTCAAACATTAGCACACCTGGCATCGGGTCCACAATGGTCCCTTTTGGCTTTCATGGATGGGGAAATGGTACCCCAATTACTGGGAGACGAGGTGGCACGCTGGTTTTGGCTTGCGGATCTTGGTATGCTCCTTTCCCCAACAAGGCACTGTTCTTGTGCCGCGTAGTTGTGATCGCAAAAAGGAGGAGGAGAGGGCGGAGCCCCTCCTCTGGGGGAGCGCTAGTTGTCAAGCAATACGCGGCTTATGCGTTCGGCGACTTTGAGGGTGCGAGCGCCACTACCAGTAATGCGACCAACACAATCCCCAAACTTTCTCTATCCTCATCTCCCACGTCACCAAATGGACTGTTCACCTTCCGCTTCGACTGACTCATTGGGCGTGAACACATCATCTCTGGTGATAGTCCCAAGAGTGAAAGATGGCTCATGGGACTCAATGATATGTTTTGGCCAACAGTGGGCGTGAGTAAGAGCCCCGCAGTCGCAACGGAAAACTACCCTCCCACCATGAAGCGTATTGCCACAGACACTACAATTCATAAGACTATTACCTTCTCACCAATCTAGGCATAGGCTACTTCCTGGCAAGACCAGGCCAACCCTGATATGACCGCCTGGCGATATACAGGTGCCTCCGCACGTCTACATTGTCCGTTCTGCCCTGAATTGTAACCTGCTTGTAATGTCTTTGCAATTCACCCTTCAAATCCGCAATCCTTTCTTAATCCTCCGCAGGGTACACCGCAGACGCAGGCTCCTGAAGAGAGAAAAGGAGCTAAACCTCACTGGAATCCAGGCTCGTATCATCCATTGCTTGATGAGGAAGGGGGGTAGTGTGGTGACCTACGCTGGCCTTGCTCGCTGCTCGCGCCATTGCAGCGTTACCGTGAAGAACCACTTTGGCTGATGGATCACGTGCTGGGGACAATGTAAGCTCAGGGAAAGAGTACTCCCGGAACAAACGCTCTCCCGCTTCAAGGGTCGGAGGGTTCTCCTTCAACAAGTTCAGTTCTTCGTTAGATTCTTCTTCACAGTGTCCCTACCATAGATTGTCTTTGGGAAAATCCAGGTGCTCGACAAAGTACTGATCGAAGTCGAGGCGTATGTGCTGGACGCGATAGGATCAAGCACCGCTGAGAGCCTGGCAGATGTTGTGCAGAGCAAGATAGAAGACTTAGCTCGTGCCCAAGGGCTTCGCATAAGCCGCCGCTTCAGCCCGGGCTACTGCGATTGGGACATAAGTCAGCAGAAGGTGGTCCTCCGCGCTATGGATGGAGATTCTTCGGGGATTTGTCTGAGTGATGAGTATATGATGATCCCCCAGAAGTCAATATCGGGCATCATAGGTATCGGACTATGCGACCGCGGTGTGTAGAGTTATAATCTCTGCGAGACCTGCAACAAACGCAATTGTCCGGGGAGAAGGTAGTCATACTACTATTCGGGGCAACGGAGCTACTTGCCTCCGCTGGGAGTGCGGCGAGGTTAACAAAACCGAGTAATGTTGGATGACGCGCCAGTCCTTGTAGCTGACCTTTTGCACCGCGCCCTCTCTGCTGCAATCAACTCTTCTGATACACTGCTTCGTAATGATCGAAGATGACCAGCTTGGACAGCGATGAATGTATTGTGGAGAAGTTGTTTGCCGCTATGAATGTGTCCAAATCTTGAATCGTTGTGACGCCATACTTGTCTTCGAATAGTCTCGCTATCTTGGCCGTCCACTTGGGATAAACAAGGTCCCAGTAAATGAGATAGCCTCCTGATCTTAGAACTCTTGAGATCTCTCTCAGCGCATCCAGCCAGTTGGATATGTGGTGCATGACTCCAAAGGACAGTACAATGTCAAAACCATTGTCTTCAAAAGGCAGATTAGCCGCATCAGCTTCCACAAAACGGATGTTTGCCAGGTTGCCGCTACGCCGTTGTGCCAGACGTATTTGATCTGGGTCTATATCCGTTCCTGCGCCATTCAAAGAGTACTTCTCGGCAATATGGTTAGATACGGCGCCGCTACCGCAGCCTACTTCAAGGAAGTCTTGCTTTCCCTCTATGCTAACAAAATGCAATAGTCTCTCAGTGCGGTTAATGGTTTGCTCGGCATGGTGCGATCTGTTCATAAACCATTTTTCAATCCTACCCAGCTTCAATTCTCACCTCCTATTCTCAGGCAGTCGGAGGCCCGCAGGAACATGAATCCAGGCATCCCGGGAACCCTTCGCAAAAAGCTGGCATAAGGCGCAGATGCCTTCCTTCTTCATGCTTAGCTCTTGCTGCCTCTGCTTCCTATTGGGGAGTATCTGGCCACCCTTTTCATATAATCCACATACTCTTGGCCAAATCTCTGTATGTTCAGCTTCTCCTCACTCAGCACACCGATATGCATCAAGATAACGTATAAGAGGAAGTAAACCCACAAGATGATATAGAGAGTTGACTCCTGCCATCCCATAATCACTACGCCGAGAAGGCAGATGATACCTGACAATACATGAGAGTGTCTGTTGAACCTATAGATACCCCAATTCACAACAGCTTCATTCTTCTCAGGATGCTCCCTCATGGCAATGAAGCCTAGAGCAAAGACTACTTCCCCAAAGACAATGAAGGCAACCCCGATCCAGAAAGCCGGATTGATACTGAATTCGATGAACCACGTTAATACCAAACCCCCAATCAGCATCACCCAGTAAACCGGCATTAGTGCCCTGCTTGGGCCTGCACCGCTCATCCTCTTCGCTCTTATAAGCCCAAAAAGAAGCCAGCTAACAATAAACCAAGAGATATTCGGAATGAGTAATCTAAAATACCAAGCCGTTTCCATACTTTTGCCGCCTTTCCTGGTTCATTATGCCTCGTCCAGTTCCAAGTTCAGATACAGGTGAACGATACCACCAAACCTCGTCTCGCCATTCCAATGCCCAAAGTGGTGTTACTCAACTGTTCCACAAGGACTGCGATTTCGACATACGAAGAGCAGAAAAATGTACAGTACTACCGCAGGCCTCTTGTTTCTTTGTTCTCCTAAGGCCTCTGCCCGAGTATGCCCCTAAAGACGACCAATGAGGTCTCGGCATAGATCAGAGAGGCTCACAGCAGGCGCTCTTATCATTTCTTCCTTAATGTTCTCTGAAATAAGCGCTAAATCGCCCCTTAACAGCTCTTTTGCCCGAGATTTGTCACCTACTTGAGCTGCTGTCAAGGCCTCTTCCAGGTCGTTGATCAGCTTCCGCTGAATAGTTGCCCGAGTTCCAGCGAAGACTTGATCAGGGAGATTCTTGAGGGTATTCTGAATCATTTGTATCAATTCGTGCTCTTGATACCACAACTTTGTACCCTCACTGAAGCCAACACCGTAGACCTCTTTCCCGTGAACCCTCCCCGTTATCTCTGTTGGGCCGAAGTAATATTCAACAAAAACAGCCTGGGTGTTATCCTCCAGCCTTGGTGATATAACAAGATCAGCGTCCCACTCGGGAATAGTCAGCCTGGCAGCATGGGTAACATAATGATCCTTCGGAGCCGTGCGGAACAGGGGCCCCGCTCCTCTTGGCCACCCTCGATTCTTACAATAGCTTATGGGCTCCAAAGTGTAGTCATTTGTCGTCGCCATGGTATTGTCCTCGAAGAGCGCGAAGATGCCGGAGAAAGGCATAAGCCGGTTGTACCTCAGGGTATCATACTGTCTCCAAAGGCCAAAATCCCAACCATCGCTGAGGTGTCCACTGAAACACTCATGTTTTATTCTTTTTAACGGATGGTTTTTCTTGCCGAAATGGTTCGGGGCCCACTGCAATCCTACCTTGGCAATGCCTTCGATATTCTCGGTTACGCCTGCCAGCTCGAGAGTCCCTCGCACTTTGACCCTGGGACTTAGGCAAAAGGCAAAAGTATACGGTTGCGCAAACATTGTGAGCATGCCGCGGTAATCCATGGCTCCATCTAATAGAGGAGGTTTCAGGGCCTCCAGGTCGACAGAAAGGTTTATTCGTGCTCCCGATTTCCCATTGCTTGAGGCTTCCAGGTGGTATTCGAAGGGAAGCAAATTCCCACTGGAGTCCCTTTTCGCATACCATCGCTCTATGCTACAGCCCGGGGGGTGATAGGTGATGTCCAGATTCCCCTCCTTGATGTCAAAGGGAGGTCTAAACAGGCTGGGGAATGGCCTGAAATGGTATCTTCTGTCAATGTAGCGCCTCTTCTCAGAGATATCAGTTATATTAAATACACGGCAATTAAAGCCAAAAAGCTTGCCCATTCTATTGTAGCTATAGATATGGATGAGGGAGTATATTTTCCCGCTCTCCCGTGCCTTTACATACCCTTCGATATCCCAGGACTGAGAATCGTACCCCGGATGCCACCCTACAGCGGAGGGCAACGTGAAATGTTCCTCCGCACCCTCATAGGCGAAAGGATAGTGTTTCCACGATTTGTCCCTCCAAAAAGGCAGATATTGA
>CAYVES010000138.1:0-6804 GCA_964449845.1 uncultured Dehalococcoidia bacterium | reverse complement strand
AGAGGTAACTGAGCAGAATGAGCAGGAATAGGGACACCCTCTAGTGGTTGAGACCGTGTGCCTAGCGTAGTATGCCCCCTCGGCGAACAAGTCTCGCCGGGGGATGGGTAAGCTGAGCAAGCTGGGTCGCTCACGCTGCCTGTACACCCTTTGCAGCTTGTTTGCCTTGAAATCCTCGATCAAATTTGACCAAATCCCCTCGGCTTCCCCGATGACCACGGCATCGGCATGCTGACTTGCCTCTTCGAGCATGACGCTGGGATGAATACCCCCTAAGATGACCTTCACTCCTCTAGCCCTGTAAGTATCGGCGATCTCGTAGGCACGTTGCGCAGTGACAGTTAGTGCCGTGATCCCCACTAAGTCGGTTTCCTTATGGAAATCAATACCTGTGACATTCTCGTCGGTTAAGGAGACTTCGACCTCTGGAGGGGTTAGCGCAGCGACTGTCGCCAGTCCCAAGGGTGGGGCTAGGGTCTTCTTTCGCTTTCGGGTGTTCTCTTGTGTAGCTGGAGCGATTAGCTCTAGTTTCATGAGGCCACCTTTTCCCTGCAGACTAGACCCCACTTGGTTATAGATGTAATCCAGTTCCAATCCCGCTCATATAATGAACCATACGATTTGGGCCGCCTGTTCGCCTCATCCACATCCCCTTTTCCTGTCTGGCGTGCTAACTCGTGCTAAACAATGCGTTAGCAAAACGGTTAGCAAAATGCTTATCTACGGTTTCAATTTGTCTGCCACCGAGGGCCTAACTAGACGATATCAAGAACCGCTGGCCCGGGACTTAGCCTCTAGTTGATTGTCCAACAAATGCGCGATTTGTGATAGAGAGACATTGATCGGGCGCTGTACCCTTAGTTCCATTGGGCTCACCACATAGTGGACTGATCGAACTCGAAACCGTTTGGGTCGGTAAGAGCCGTGGAATAAATGCCCCTTATTCTGAGCCTAGCCCTTTCTACCATAGCCGACGCCCTCGACCTCTATCATCAGGTCTTTCCCTATCTTGGTCTTGGCCCCCAGGATGCTTTCCACCAGCCAGAGGTCCGTCTCCACATGCTCGGTGAGTCGGGGGATGCGGTAGCGGCTGGTACCTCCGGCAAGTGCGGCTGAGAAGATCAGCTGGTCAGCAAGGAACCTGTCCACCGTAGCACCGGAGCCCAAGTCCTCAATCATGTTGCGGCCCACATGTCGGCCGATCTCCTCCGATGTCCTACGCAGTGCCCCGGCGAGGTCCGCGCCCAGTATGCAGCCAGAGTCAGTGTAGGCAAACAACGCCAGGGCTGCGCCAGCCTGTGGGGCACTGGTATCATTGACACTCCTTATGGAAGCGCTCAGCCCGGCACTGCGAAGTACTCGCTGGCACTCGGCAGCCATCCTCTCACTGACCTTTCTTTCCTTGAGGTGCGAGGAAAGGGCTATGCCCTCAATCTTGGATACCCTTCCCTGTTCCGGCAGCTCCAGGGGGACGAGCCTGTCCTCTACCGGGCTCACCTCCATCTCTATGATACCCCCGCCCCTGGGCACGTAGCCGGGGCGAACGATCTCGAGGCGGACACGGAGACCCATCCTGCGCAGAGCGGGTAAGAGGACATGCTGCATGTGGTATGCTGAAGGGGCGAAGTCCTGAAATAGCCCCCCAGTGATGCGGCAGGTAACCGGCCTTGAGGCAAAGCACGCAGCTGGGAGTATGGTGAGGGCGAGCATGGTGGTGGACCCCGCCGTGCCAATGTCCCACTCAAAACAGCCCCCTTTTAGGACACTCCTTGGCCTGAAGACTATCTCGCCAGAGCCCACCCTGCCCCCTTCCACCTCGCCCCCGCAAAGTTCAGCCACGGCATCAATGGCCCTGAGGTGCTGCGGCCTGAGGCCAGGCTTGTCCCTCTTCGCCCTGATATTTGTCAGCTGAAGCTCCTCACCTAGCAACGCCGCCAGCCCCACGGCATAACGAACGATAGTGCCGCTCCCCGACTTTTGGCCCCCGTCGACACGGATCATGCTGGAGCCATTATAGCAGTTTCTAATCCCTGGTTGTGGAAAGGTGTCGCATAATAGGCCACTGTTGAACAAAAGCGAGGAATGTTGGATGGATTGCACGAAATGGCTAAATGTTGAATAGTGTGGGATTTCAGCTGCTCGCCGTATATGGTAACCTGTGCCCCCACATACGGTTTGGTACACCAGTGCGCCCCCAGAAAGCCGCGCTGACGTATCTATTGTACCATCCCATGCTGTTCCCTGTTGTTCAGTCGACTAGCAAAGGGTTGGCAGAAGCCAAAGATGACTCATTACGCCTTCCGCCGCCAGGACACTTCCTTTTCGACGATTGGTCATGCACCGTGGCCCTGACGCTGTACCGATGCCTGATTACGGATCACGTCGTGCTACGCAGCAGGGAGCTTCTCCCGACACGGACCTGTGATTGGTGCAAAGCAATGCCTGGCTTCTCGGCAATTGCCTAGTCTCTACGCCGTGATAGTCTCCTAATCGCCGCCACCAACCGCTCTATCCCGAAGAAGAATATGCCAGCGGCCAAAGCGGACTCGATCACCCGGAGAACCTCATTAGTCTCGCCAATTACTAGTTCGCCACCAGACGACCACAACAAGGCCAAATGCAAACCGATTATCACGGCCAAGGCTACTACCAACGAGGCACCAATGAAACTCTTAAAATCTTCCATGGCCGTAATTCTGCGGAAGTTCGCATCCAGACCAATGTTCTTGAGTACGTGACATCTGGAAGTTCTGGCTTGGCCAATATTGTCGCTGCCTGTGTTTGGCCTATCTTGGGTGCCCTGATTGCACAGGTAGTCCCTCTGCATTTGTGAGTCATTCTTATTCGCTCGTGGGGAAGTTCATCAGAACAAGAACAAGCCAAATTGCGCAAAGGGGACGCGCTCGGACAACCACGGAGGGCCCCAGATTGCTAATTCCCAAATCCGGAGCCGGACTCTACCCACTCTTCAACCACCTGTTCGTGATTGACCCAACTGGAGCGAAGGCGAATTTGCGCGGATGGAAAATGGAGCCGTATTAAGCACAGCCTGACTTCAGTCATCAGAGCGGGACGGATTCATTTCCAGCGCCTGAGTCACGTTGTCGATGCTCTGAAGAAGCTCTTGGCCTCTGGCCGTTACTCGGTAGATGGTCACACGCCCGTGATTATATCGCTCGAGGAAACCTTTCACCAAGAGAAAGCTTAGATAGCTTTCAAGCTGCTGATACCCCACGCCGGCAAAAAGCCCGATCTCAGTCTTCCCCGCTTTGTCGAGGCTCAGGATGTCGCCTATTATCTGGATCGGAACTCTTCTACCGCACACCTGAGCCCCCTAGGCTAAGCGTTCAAGAACTCCGCTCGTGGGAGGCTGTCACTGTTGGGCCGCCCTTTACTCGTAGGCGTCAACAGCGCGCTAGTATACCACATAAGTGTAGGGAGCGAAAGTGACCTAGTTCCAGAGCAAAGTTCTAGAGCTCAGTTCTTGCCTTCGTGCCTGGATAGCAGGCTCGTTTGAAAGACAAAGCAATGGGGCTAAACGTCGAACTACGAAAGGCGGTCATTCGTAGTTTTCAGTTGTCGCAGCCGATTTTCTAGAACTTTCTTCTGGAATGGTCTGGCTTCTCACGAGGTTTAAGTTGTGCTACAAACAGTGTCGGCACAGAAGTAGGTGGAAAGTATCAGAAAACACAGCAAAGTACCGAGAAGTAGCGCAATATGATGGCCGGCTCATGAATGTGCCTCATGGCTGATGCCAACACAAGGGTGCGAGTAGCGGATGAATCAGTCAGGTGCAGCCTTAGTCTCCGAGGAGCTGCTCAGGAAAATCGACCAGAACCGTGCAGAGCTGAGCCGAGAAGAATTTGTTGATCACTGCGTAGACGCTTTTCTGGCGCCGGAAGCCGACGCAGCCGCCGGGGAAAGATATGTCACCCGCGAAGAGTTTAGGGCGTTTCAGCGCAACATACAAATGCTCCAAGCCAGCTTCATTGAGTTCTTCGTAACCTATGGGCTGGAGTTGTACAAGTAAGTGCTTCTTTCTAGCCGTTTTCCGCCATGGCTTCGAGTAGGCGTCCTCTCACCATGGCATCCTCTTCACTTGTTTCTGGAGCCAGCTCCATCCAGTACAGTAGAAAAAAATTGAGGGAAGAATGCAGGAGATTCCTGACCCCGCGTTTGAATTCTTCAAATTCCTCTCGTGTGAGGTAGAGTTCCGAGTCGCCCCCTTCAGGAGCGGCCTCCTGATGCTTTAGCGATTCTTGAACGCACACTTCGATGAACTCCGCACGAGTGAGGACGCTGCGGTTCTCGTCTATCTTCTTTAGGACGGTTGGTGACAGTTCAAGCTTTGCTTCCTCGAACATCGGACCCCCTCGCAAGTCCTACCAGCCTACTTATGACCAGCCTCCTCCGCGCCAAGTCCCAGAAGCGCACTCAACTTATCGATATCTCTCAGCAACCGCTTCCCCTTGACAGTGGTATAATACTTCGTCGAACGGGCTGCCGAACATTCGCTTTGAATACGTAGCAGGAACTCTCCTTCCACGAGGAAGTTGATGTACTTTTCCAACTGGAGGTGGCTCATATTCACGATATACATGATTCGTGTCTTGCCCGCGTTGGATTGCCCCAGCCTGAGGATTTCGGCTATTATCTCGATGTTACTCCTTCTGCTTCCCATATCCGCCCCCCTCGCCCTGGATAGACTGGCTGAAGAGATTCGGGATCAATCCCGGTAACCGTGTGTCGCTCATGCCACCCATGCTCGGCGGGTCACCTTGTTGCGAAAACCATTCACTCCTCTATTACTACTTGCCGACCAGCGACCTTTCGCTCCGACGACATCAGCTTGTGGTCGGCACTACCTCCCTGGCTTGTAGTAAGTCGAAAGGGTACACATCATTCCTTGCGGATATCCACCAACCCCTCTAAGGCAGGTTCAACCACTCTCCTGTCAGGAGCGCATACTCATCACAGGTGGCGATAAAGACTCACCGCCAGGAACTCCCCTGACGAACTAATTTGACGAGGTGATATCGTATCCGATTCAACCTCAAATGTCAAGTAGCTGTGCTTCTCGCGACTATACTCAAATTCACTTTTCTCGCCAATTTCCCGCCTTCCGCCGCAAGAACTCTCCTTCCGCGAGCAAGTTGATGCGCTTTTCCAACTGGAGGTGGCTCACATTCACAATCTACACAATTCGTGTCTTGCCCACGCTGGGTTCCCCCAGCCGCAGGATTTCTGCTATTATCTCGATGTTGCTCCTTCCCCCGGATCTCCACATCTATGCCCCCATGGAGGTCATGCGAGGGGCTGCTCAGGCCGAACACAGCCATCGAGGCACAAAGAAAACCACTCACCTCGCTCGCCAACTCACGGAAGTGATTGCTTGCGTGAACTTGTTCGGCCGAAGCGATGGCCTTGAGGAGTCGGCAAACATCGGGGAATCGTTCGTGTTCAGCCCTGTCGCCCCAGACCTTGCAGCGCATGTGCGGTATCGCCTCGCCACCATAGGCGTTGCGAAGTGGGGCTGCTGTTATTGCGCGCATCATTGAACTTGCTTCCACTTCCATTGGAAGATGTACGGTTGCCATGATAAGCTTCTGAGGATAAAAAGTCATAAAACAAAGGGCAGAAATATCACAAACTTATAGCGTTTCTGTTCCGACAGGTGCGGCTAGCTCCAGGAACCAGGCGAGCATCTCGGACCTGTTTGGATCACCGGTTTCAGCTACCAAAGGGATGCGTTTCAGAATGGATCCTCCAGTCCCTGCCTAGGTTCACATTCAAGCACAGCCTCTCTGAGGAAGTGCCAGGGGAACTAGGGCAAAATGCAGAAGACTGGACAACGTCAGTTTTGCATTTCCACGCCTGAACACTTGGGCGTTTCGTTACTTCTGCTGCCTTGTTGGATCAATGTATTGCTCCAAAATGGGTGTGTCTGCGAAGAAGTATGGTCTTTAATTGTAAACCAAGATGTCTAAAAGGACTTCGTTCTAGAGTGAACGGCTGCCTTGGGACGAGTGGCTCCCCTTCTGCTCTAGCGGCCCTGTGATAGGGCTTTGACTCTTGAAGTGACCATTATTTCCAGGACCAAGGTACCTCATTTTTGCGGACAACATCCCAAGCCAGACCAATAGCGTCTTCGATCTTCTGGCGGAACGATGGTCGCTGGACAGAAATAGCTTTCTGGGGACAGAAGGCCAGGCATTCATAGCAGCCTGTGCATTGGGAAGCGAACATGGGGATGATTACCCAGTCCCGAGGTGCCGCGCCCGGATACGTCCGGCCACGGGGATAGGTTCCGAACACCTTCTCAGGGCATCGGTCGAGACACAACCGACAGTCCAATGGGTTGCCACATGCTTCAGTATTGGTCTCTATCTTCATTGTCACCCAGTTCCTACCAGGGCAACCTGGCGACCTCATTTCTCGGTTTCAGGGTGATGGCCTCTTTGTCGCAGACAGCACGACAGACACCGCAGCCATAGCACCGCGTCATGTCGATGGTGGGTCTCTTCAGCGCGTTAGAGTAGCGGATGGCACCGAACTGGCAGGCCAAGAGGCATTTCTTGCAGCCGTTGCATAGGTCCCAGTCCACCAGCGCCACGTACTCAGCGCGAAACATGACTTGCATCAGGTTTGCCTTCACCTGGATGCGGTATGCCACGCAATCTTGGTCGCAGTTGCAGATCGTACCTACGTAGGGAGTCTTGAAGGTCCAGATGGAATGCACTAGGAGCCTGTCTGAGTAACCCACCCGGCTTAATGCCAGTTAGTGCCTGTTGCAAGGCCATGTTG
>CAYVES010000137.1:0-6834 GCA_964449845.1 uncultured Dehalococcoidia bacterium | reverse complement strand
GCTGCGTCAGGCTTTCGCCCATTGCGCAAAATTCCTTGCTGCTGCCTCCCGTAGGAGTCTGGGCCGTATCTCAGTCCCAGTGTGGCTGGACATCCTCTCAGACCAGCTACCCGTCATTGGCTTGGTAGGCCGTTACCGTACCAACTACCTGATAGGACGCAAGCCCCTCTCCCAGCGCCTTTCGGCTTTAGCATCGAAGCATTACCCTCAGCGCCTCATGCGGTATTAGCCCCAATTTCTCGGGGTTATCCCCCACTTGAAGACAGGTTACTTACGCGTTACTCACCCATTTGCCACTGGAATGAAAACCGAAGTCTTCATCCCCGTTCGACTTGCATGCATAAGGCACGCCGCCAGCGTTTATCCTGAGCCAGGATCAAACTCGCACTTTGAATACCTTACTTCCTTCCACTATCCAGTTATTAAGGTGCTCGCTACTTCCGTAGCAGCTAATAGTGTATGCGATTTCAATGACTTTGTCAAGCTTGCTTCGCTTGCCAGGCGCAGTATTTTTAGCACGCTTTCATCTGCTTGTCAAGCCCGTTTTACTCACTCCAATCAGAGTTTGCTCAGCATGTGCGTTGACAAGCCCTTTCCATTCATGCTATGTTAGAAATAGAGGACTGAATGGATCCCATTGCACCTGTTGGAGGCAAACAGAATGAGAGAGAAAGTGGAGGCTGCCCTGGCTCAGATAAGACCTGCTCTGCAGGCGGACGGAGGCGACGTTGAACTACTGGATGTCAACGATGGCACTGTGACAGTGAAACTAACCGGTGCCTGTGCCGGATGCCCCATGGCAACCATGACGTTAAAGAGCGGGGTGGAACGGATAGTGAAGGAGCAGGTCCCCGAGGTCGTTGAGGTAGTCGCCCTCTAGAAAGCTACTTCGGCCAGGCGATTCGTCGAGCAGTTTCGGGGGTTGATAAGCAGCCTCCGAGACTTGTATTCTATCCTGCCTTTTCCAGTTCAAAGGCTCTGTGCAACGCCCGCACGGCATCTGTAGTCTTGGATTCGTCGATAATACAGGTTATCCTTATCTCTGAAGTACTTATCAACTCGATATTGATGCCCTCTCCATAGAGAGCACGAAACATTCTAGCGGCATATCCTGGCGCAGTCTGCACCCCGGCCCCGATAATACTTACCTTGGCCAGCCTGGCATCGCTTATACACTCACTGGCACCGATCGATTTGGCCACAGGATCGATCACCTTCATCACTTTGGCAAGGTCACTCTTGGCCACAGTAAAGGTCACGTCAGTGACCCTGTTGATGCTGGCATTCTGCACGATGGTATCCACACTTATGTTCGCCTTGGCCAGTGGTTCGAAGATAGCGCAGGCAACACCTGGCTTATCGGGAACGCCCACAATCGTTACCTTGGCTACACTGAGGTCGTGGGCAATTCCCCGCACTTTGTTCTTAGCTTCCATGGAAGCACCTCCGTGAATAAGAGTGCCTGGCCTGTCGCTGAAACTGGAGGCCACCAGGATGGGCATTCTATACACCTCGCCCAGCTCCACAGCCCGTGGGTGCATCACTTTGGCCCCATAGGATGCCAGCTCCAGCATCTCCTCATAGCCTATTTCATCCAGCTTCCCTGCCTCTGGCACCAGACGGGGATCGGCTGTATACACACCTTCAACATCGGTATAGATCTCGCACCTATCTGCCCCCAGACTCACAGCCAAGGCCACCGCCGTAGTATCGGAGCCGCCACGGCCCAGTGTGGTGATATCCATTTCCTCAGTTATCCCCTGAAAACCGGCAACTATTACAATCCTGCCTTTCTTAAGCTCCCTGGTGATACGCTGAGGATCGACGCCGAGGATCTGGGCACGACTATAGACAGCATCTGTCCTGATCCCGGCCTGGGCGCCGCTCAGACTGATCGCCTTGGCCCCCAGCGACCTCAAGGCCATAGCAAGTAGGGTGCTGGACACTATCTCACCAGTGGAGAGAAGGACGTCGATCTCCCGGTCATCGGGATGGTCTGTTACCTGGTTTGCTAGCTTGATCAGCTCATCGGTAGTCTTTCCCATGGCCGAGACCACCAACACAACCTGGTTACCCCTTTCTCTGGCTGCAATAGCCCGTCGGGCGACGTTCTTGATCCTATCAGCATCAGCCACAGAGCTGCCACCATACTTCTGCACAACCAGTGCCATCATCCCCCCTAACTCTGTATTAACTTCCTCATGATAGTATAGCCACCCTTTATAAAAACCCCCGTGCTCTTCGCCTGCGCTTCGCTGAACGCCTTGGCGCCCGTGGCTTGAAAACCCGGGCCCCAGAGTGCGAATGGAACCGGGTCTGGAGTATGGGTTTGGACTTCAATGGGTGTTGCATGATCAGGCATAGCCAGTATGCGCAGATTATCCCTCCCGCCAGAAAGGAGCTGGCCTACCACCTCTCGATCCACCCGCTCGATGGCCTCTATCTTGTCATCAATGGAGCCGACATGGGCAGCTTCATCAGACGCCTCGATATGGATGAACACCATATGATGTTCCTGGAGCGCCTCCAGGGCGCCGGCTGCTTGCGCAGCGTGGTCGCTGTCCAGGTCGGCTGTCACGCCAGGTATATCCAAGTTTCCTACTCCCACCATCTTCGCCAGACCCCTGAGGAGGTCCACCCCCGATGTCATTGCGGCATCGAGGCCATAAATTTCCGTGAAGGGCGGGATTTCGGGGATTTTTCCACTTCCCCAAAAGAGCCAGATCATGGTGGCCGGGATTTCTCCGCGAGATTCTCGCGCCTTGTTCACCGGATGGTCGCGAAGTACATCTACAGAGCGTGCCATGAGGTCTCGCAGTACCTCGCTCCCCGGCCCGTGAGGAAGGAATTCATCGATGGGCCTACCATGAATATCATGCGGTGGAGTACAGGTCGCCAGAAGCGTATCCGCGTGCCCTTTTATCTTGCAAATGTGCCTGTAGCTAACCCCCTGGTAGAAATGTATTGTCTCATCGCCAAGGCTCTCGTTTAGCGTGGCAATTAAGGCGTGAGCTTCGCCATCGCTTATGTGCCCTGCACTATAGTCCCGCATTCTCCCATCATCAACGGCGACCAGATTGCAGCGAAAGCCAACCTCCCCCTCAGTGATAGGGATACCCATGCCCACAGCCTCGATTGCGCTTCTGCCCTGGTAGTAGACCTTTGGATCGTAGCCAATTATGGACATACAGGCGCATGCGCTGGAGGGCTCCATCCCCGGCGGCACCGTTTGTACCAGCCCCAGGGTACCCTCCCTTGCCATTCGATCGAGGTTTGGGGTATGCGCCAGCTCCAGGCACGTTTTCCCCCCTCGCTCACGAAGCGGCCAGCCTGAGGCGCCATCAATAATCACAACGCAGTACTTCACGACCAGTTAAGTATAGCGGGGGAAAAGAGTCAATTCAAGAAGGCTTTCGTTATCGCGCCAGCTGCAGGGTGGGTGAAGTGGCGACGGAACCCACCAATCCCGAGTGCGCTTCGCATAAGGGTCAGTTGACGGGGATGGATTTGGAATGAGCGATGGGTTTCACTGCGCTACGCCCAGCCTGCTCCTATTCAAGGGTGAGCCGCGTGCCCGCGTTATTGAAGAAGAAGCTCTCGCCGAACTCTCGAGCCAGTATCATTGCCGCCGGCAAGCCAGTGCAGTGGGAGACGCCGAGCCGCTGGACACCAAGCTCTTGGAAGGCAGCGGCAGTGAGCAGCACCCGTTCCTCGGTGGCTCTAACGAGGTGTGTGCCGCCGATGACGGTGTGGATGCGTTCTACCCCCGTCACCTGCTGGGCATGGTAGAGAGTGTTGATCGCACCGCGGTGGGCGCAGCCCAAGATGACTACCAGCCCGTTATCAGTCTTGATAATGAGCGCCCGGTCATCGAGGAGGGGATCGGGGACAAACTCACCGTTTTCTTTGACATAGAGAACAGGATCGATCTCCTCATATTCAGTGACCATCGGTATCTCGCCTGTGGTAACGATGTCATCGCTGATCCAGACAGGCTCCCTGCTCAGGGTGAAGGAGGCACCCAAGCCCTCCAGCTCCTCTCTTGAGAAGGGTATGCCGATGTAAACATACTGCTCGCCAATAAGAAGTTGCTTGTTGGCCCATATATCCGGGTGGGCGATAATTTCGACCTCTTTCCCCATTGCGCCCAGTACATCTCGCAGCCCCCCGGTATGGTCATAGTGGCCATGGCTCAATACAATCCTATCGATTGTCGACAAATCTACCCCCAAAATGGGAGCGTTACGAGGCACGGAGATGCCGGCGCAGGTGTCGAGGAGTACCTTCTGCTCTTCTGTCTCCACAAGGACACTCAGGCCCCATTCGGCAAGCATACCCGGACCCGCCGTATTCTCGCTCAAGGTAGTGATGCAAACAGCCATTTCGTCACCTCCAATCAACACTAAGTATAGCACCAGCTTTCTTGAGCCTCAAGGGAATTGTCAAGACCCAAAAACAGCGATTACTTCAAAAACCGGGATTTTGTGTGTCATTGCGAGCGAAGCGAAGCAATCTCACCACAAATACATTCAAGATTGCTTCGTCCCCCGATGAATCGGGGTCCTCGCAATGACATAGGAATGTGGCAACACCAACTTGGTCCCGAATCGCTATTTTGGGGTCAGCAGATAGACGTTGATTTGCCCCGAAATAACATATATACTAGCAACCAAATTAAGACCAATAGATAGGAGGTGAGAGAATGCCAGAGGAACAAGTCGGCAAGGTAAGCACGTTCTTTGCCCGACCGGTGGTGGCAGGCATTGATTTGACCTCTACTCTCAACGTCGGGGACAAAATCCACATTCAGGGACACACCACCGACCTTGAGCTTACCGTGGAGTCAATGCAAATCAACAATGTGGACGTTAAGCAGGGCAACTCAGGGGATTCCATAGGGATCAAGGTTCCTGACCGAGTGCGGCCCGGCGACCACGTCTATAAGATCACCTAGTAGGATAGCCAGGGAATTGACGGCGCATTTACAGCCTGGTTCTTCCAGATACTAGGAGCCTTTTATTGCCTTACCTAAGTTTGCCATCTCGATTGCGTGTAACGCTGCCTGAGAGCCGTAGTTTCCTGCCTTCGTCCCCGCCCTCTCTATGGCTTGCTCCAGAGTATCGGCAGTGACCACGCCTAAAATAACGGGCAGCCCGGTATCCAATCCCACTCTGGCTATCCCCTTGCTAACCTCACCAGCAATGTAATCGAAGTGTGGTGTTCCGCCACGGATCACGGCACCGAGACAAACCACCGCATCATACCTTCCCGACTCAGCCATCTTCTTGGCGATAAGGGGTATTTCGAAAGAGCCAGGAGTCCACGCGATGTCGATGTCTTCATCTCTAACGCCGTGGCGAGACAATGTGTCCTGCGCTCCCTCCAGGAGCTTGCTGGTGATGAAATCATTAAAGCGCGAGACCACCACCCCAAACTTCAACCCCTCTCCCAACAACTTGCCCACATAGCGCTTGGCCACTATTCACCTCCTCCTAATTTCATTCATCCACTTTCAGGAGATGCCCCATCTTCTTGCGCTTGGTCTCGAGGTACTTGAGATTTCGTGGATTGGGCTTAGCAAGGATAGGCACCGTCTCCACCACCTGCAGCCCGTACCCCTCAAGTCCAATGACCTTTCGCGGATTGTTGGTGAGCAATCTGATATTGCGCACCCCGAGATCAGCCAGGATTTGGGCGCCGATACCATAATCCCGGATATCGCTCTCAAAACCCAGCGCCTCATTGGCCTCTACAGTATCCAAGCCCTGGTCCTGGAGAGCATACGCGCGAATCTTATTATGCAGGCCGATGCCCCGCCCCTCCTGACGCATGTACAGAAATACACCCCGTCCCTCATCAGCGATAGCTTTCATGGCAAGGTCGATCTGCTCCCCGCAATCACAGCGCAGGCTATGGAACACGTCACCTGTAAGACATTCACTGTGCACACGGACCAGCACTGGCCGCTCGCCATCAAGATCACCCCTAACCAAAGCCACGTGCTCATCGGGATCGATAGCGCTTCTATAAGCGATAGCCAGGAAATCTCCATACCTCGTGGGCAAGCTAGCCTCAGCTACCCGCTGGATTAGCCTCTCATGCAGACGACGGTAGGCGATGATCTGGGCCACGCTCACAATCTTGATCCCATGTTCCGCTGCCATTCGCTCCAACTGTGGCAAGCGCGCCATAGTGCCATCCTCGTTCATGATCTCACAGATAACCCCCGCTGGATACAGCCCAGCTATCTTTGCCAGATCAACTACCGCTTCAGTATGGCCAGCGCGCACCAGAACACCGCCCTCCCTGGCTCGCAAGGGGAACATGTGACCGGGACGGGATATGTCTTCAGGCCCGGTGGCAGGTTCAATGAGAGCCTTTACCGTGACTGCGCGATCGTGGGCTGATATCCCAGTGGTCACGTTATGCTTGGCTTCAACAGATACAGTAAAGGGGCTGGCGAACTTTGAGGTGTTGTCATGAACCATCATTGGGATCCTCAATTCATCCAGCCTCTCCCCGGTCATGGCTATACATATGAGCCCTCTGCCATATCTTGCCATGAAGTTGATTGCCTCCGGGGTGACCTTCTCGGCAGCTATTGCGAGGTCCCCTTCGTTCTCCCGCCCTTCGTCATCGACGACAATAAGGAACTCTCCCGCTCTCATATCCTCGACCGCTTCTGGTATCGTCGCCAGCTCCATTTCAAACCCTCTGAGACCTACGTAGTCAAGAAACCATGCTCGCCAAGAAACTCAAGGCTTAGGCCTTGTTTGCTTTCCACTCTCATCCTTTCCACGTACTTCGCTATTATGTCAACTTCCAAATTGACCA
>CAYVES010000136.1:0-6836 GCA_964449845.1 uncultured Dehalococcoidia bacterium | reverse complement strand
CCCCAGAAACGCTGACAAGCAGTTCAAACATCCTCATTTCGTCGGTTGTGGCAAAGCCGTAAAGCGCCAGGTTATCCTCTCTTACCTGGAGATGTGTGTGGAGATACACCCTGTCGCCGGGGGCTCCTAACACGCTCAGGGTGGAGGTTGGTGCCTGGAGGCGAAAGCTTATCCCGCCGACATCGATGATGACCCAGTCATCGCCCCGAGATTTCATTATGCCTTCGATCCCAGCAATCACCATTAAGCTCCAGTTCTCCAAACTTTGCTTCGAAAATAGATTGTTAAATTTTGTCCTGGCAAGATCACACCCTCACCCTGACCCTCTCCCATCAAGGGAGAGGGAACAAGAATCCTCTCTCCCCTCGCGGGAGAGAGTTAGAGAGAGGGGGCAAGAAAATGCCACACTCATGTAGGCTACCCTCCGCAGACTATTTGCCGAGTTCACTGGCTACGCGCCAGCAATTGCGAGAGGTGCGCCTTGCTTATATGGCAGATGGCCACTGCCAAAGCATCGGCGGCATCATCGGGTTGCGGGACGGAGTGGAGCCCGAGCTGAATCCTGACCATCTCCTGAATCTGCCTCTTACTCCCGTGGCCGTAGCCGGTGACATTCTGCTTCACCTCAAGCGGTGTATATTCGTAAACTGGAAGCCCTTTATTGGCTGCGGCGAGGATAGCTACGCCGCGAGCCTGGCCAACAGTCAGTGCCGTTCCAAGATTTCGGGCGACAAACAGCTCCACAGCAGCCTCTGATGGCTGGTGGCGTTCTATAAGGTCGATGAGGGCCCAGTAAAGAGTAAGTAATCTATCTGGAGTAGCTTGTTTGGCTGAGGTGGACAAACATCCGTAATCGATTGTGGTGAGCTCATCGTTGTTGTCCTCAACGAGACCATATCCCATCACCGCAATGCCGGGATCAATACCTAAAACACGAGTTGGCATCCCTCGCCTCGTTATCCCTGATATTTGTCCACTACCTCGTTAGGAAAATCGGCGTTGGTGAATACATGCTGCACGTCATCGAGTTCCTCTAACCTGTCCAGGAGCTTAAGCGACTGGAGTGCAGACTTCTCATCGAGACTTATCAGGGTCTTAGGGACCTGCAAAAGTTCAGCGGAGGAGATCGTGACCCCCTTCTCCTCCAGCATTTTCCTTATTGCTTCGAGATCTTGGGGCTGTGTATGGACTTCCACTGCAGCTTCATCCACTTTGACGTCGTCAGCACCAGCATCGATTGCGAACAAAGCCAGTTCCTCAGCATCTACTTTGTCGGCCTCGATGGCCATCACACCTTTGGGCTCGAATATCCAGCTTACGCAGCCACTTTCGCCGAGGCTGCCGTTATGGCGGCTGAAGACGTTACGCACCTCAGACAGCGTCCGATTTCGGTTATCGGTCAGTGCCTGCAGTAGAATGGCACTGCCGCCGGGTCCATAACCTTCCAATGTCACCTCAGTCAGGGCAGCGGCATCCGAAGAGCCAGTGCCACGCTTGATAGCGCGCTCGATGTTTTCCAGGGGCATGTTACTGTCACGAGCCCTCTGCACTGCTAGCCTTAGCCGAGAATTGGACTGTGGGTCATCACCTCCCTGACGGACGGCAATGCTGATCTCCTTGGCTAGCTTGGTAAAAACCTGCCCTCGCCTGGCATCAGCCAGGCCCTTTTGTCGTTTGATTTGCGTCCATCTGGAATGCCCTGACATATCCTCTCCCCTCCAGTCCTATTGGCCAAAGGCATCAGCTTATTTTGCCTTTTTCTCAGCCATGGCTTTCCTGATGAAGTCGGCGATCTCATTGGTAGGAGTCCCTGGCCCGAAGATGCCTTGGACCCCCATCTGCTGCAGCGCTGAATGATCTTCCTCCGGAATGATGCCACCGGCCAAGACTATCGTATGTTCCAGCCCCTTTTCGCGGAGTTGTTCCAGGACGAGCGGGAATAGCTCAAGGTGTGCGCCCGATAGGATGCTCACGCCGACGACGTCCACATCCTCTTGCAGTGCGCTTTGCGCGATCATCTCTGGTGTCTGACGAAGCCCGGTATAGATCACCTCCATGCCAAAATCGCGCAGGGCGCGGGCTACTACTTTGGCACCCCGGTCATGTCCATCAAGACCAGGCTTGGCCACCAGGACCCTAATTTTCTGTTCATCTGCCATAGTAAACTGCTCTCCTACATTTGTTGATCGAGTTCGACTAGCACGCCCAAGGTCGACTTGGGATGAACAAAGGCCATCTTAGCACCCAGTTCCTCCCCTATTTTTCCGTATTCCCCGCTCTCTATTACTCGCACTCCGCTTTCCTTGAGACGCTTGACTTCTTCTTCCATGTTATCGACCCACAGACCAAGGCGGCACAAGCCCTCTCCGTGCTTCTGCAGCCACCGTGCTAGGTTGCCTCCTACAGGGTCCTCCGGACCCACCGTGGGCTGTAATAGCTCGATGGAGCAATTGCCCACAGGAAACATGACAGCCTTTACCCCGGGCATCTCCACCACCCCTTGATCCCAGGGCTTAAGACCGAGAACTTCGGTATATAGTCTCTGTGCTTCCTCAATGTCATTGACTGCAATGCCCACAAAGCTGATCCTCGTGATCAACTTCACCCCCTAAAGCTTTTGCGCCAGCTCAATGAGCACTCCGCCGGTGGAACGAGGGTGGAGGAAGCCGATCTTCCCTGCCAGTCCTTTTCTGCCCTGCTTGTCAATAAGATCGATACCTCTAGCTGCTAGCGACTCTAGCTCCTTGTCAACATCATCGACCTCAAAACATATGTGATGGATGCCCTGGCCTTTCTTCTCCAGGAACTTGGCTACAGCGCTGTCGGGGCTGATAGGCTCTATCAACTCGATCTCAACGTCGCCCACAGCAATCATCGCTGCCTTTATTCCCTGGTCGGCGATGGTCTCTACGTGAGAAGCCTTGATTCCGAGCAGGTTCTCATAAGTTTTCAGTCCCTCATCAAGGTCACTTACCACGATGGATACATGGTCAACCCTTTTGATCATTCTTTCCTCCATTTATGCTGCTTATAGGGGCGAACACACAGGTTCGCCCTTGATCATAATCGGGGCAGACACATGGGTTCTGCCCCTACAGTGAATGGTGCCTAGATTACCAAAATTTCCTCCTGCTCCCCGAAGACGCCGCGGAGCACATCACAGATCTCGCCCAGCGTGGCATAGGCCTCGACGCAATCGATAAACGCAGGCACGGTGTTCTCTTTGCTGCTTGCCACCGTCTTCAGGCTATTCAATGCCTGAGCTACTTTCTCGTTATCCCTTTTTGCTCTCAGCGAAGTCAGGAGCTTCCTCTGCTTTTCAGCCTCAACCGGATCGATTCGGAGAAGGCCAGTTATCTCTGGATAGGGGGAAACGAATTTATTGACGCCGACTACAACCCTCTTTCCATTTTCAGTATCCTTCTGAGTACGGTAGGAGCTTTCCTGAATCTCTCTTTGCTGGAAGCCGTGTTCAATGGCAGCAAGCGCGCCGCCAAGATCATCGGTCTTATCAATGTATTTCTTGGCGTCTGCTTCCAGTGCGTCGGTCAGGTATTCCACGTAATAGGAACCACCCAGAGGGTCAATGCAATCGGCAACGCCGCTCTCGTAGGCCAGAAGTTGCTGTGTGCGCAAGGCAGTTGTGACCGCATCTTCGCTGGGGGTGGCGTAGGCTTCGTCGCGGGAATTCGTGTGTAGAGACTGAGTGCTTCCCAATACGGCTGCCAGCGCCTGGATGGCGGTCCTTACGATGTTGTTATCTGGCTGCTGTGCTGTCAGTGTGTGCCCACATGTCTGTGTATGAAAGCGTAGCATCATTGAACGAGGGTCCTTGGCCGCAAATCTCTGCTGCATAATCTTGGCCCATAGCCGTCGCGCTGCCCTGAACTTGGCTACCTCCTCGAAGAGGTTAGTGTTGGCTGCAAAGAAGAATGACAGCCTGCCGGCGAATTTATCTACGTCCAGGCCGGCATCAATAGCTGCCTGTACGTAGGCGATTCCGTTAGCCAGGGTGAAAGCCACCTCCTGCGCTGCAGTAGACCCCGCCTCCCGGATGTGGTAGCCGCTTATACTGATGGTATTCCACTGAGGAAGATGCTCAGCACAGTAGTGGAAGATGTCTGTGGTCAGCCTCATCGATGGTCTGGGTGGGAAGATGTAGGTGCCGCGAGCAATGTACTCCTTGAGGATATCATTTTGGATGGTGCCGTTAAGCTTCGACGGATCAACCCCTTGCTTCTTGCCCACGGCGATGTACATGGCTAGTAGGACAGGAGCGGTGGAGTTGATGGTCATTGACGTGCTTACCTTGTCCAGTGGGATTCCCTCGAAAAGGGTTTCCATATCCTCAAGACTGGCTATGGGGACGCCTACCTTACCTACCTCGCCATGTGCCTTGGGGCTGTCTGAGTCGTAGCCGATCTGGGTGGGCAAATCGAAGGCCACGCTGAGCCCAGTCTGCCCCTGCTCCAAGAGGTAGTGATAGCGGTGGTTGGTCGCCTCCGCTGAGGCGAAGCCAGAGTATTGACGCATGGTCCAGATTCTTCCGCGGTACATCGTCGGCTGCACTCCCCGGGTAAAGGGAAACTCCCCGGGGTAGCCCAGTTCGTGGTCATAGTCGAAAGCTTGACGGTCATCAGGGGTATATACGTCGTCGATCTCGATCGCTGAAGTGGTCAGAAAATGTTCCTCTCGTTCTGGAAAGCGCTTTGTTGATGGCTGCAGCACCTTCTCCTGCCACTCTCGCTTACTCTTGCTGGTGTCCATTCATGCTCCTTTTCCCTGGAAAATTCCTTCTCCTTAAGAAGTCTATCCCATCCGCTGACTAGTGTCAATTAGGAGTGAATGTCTTGTAGATGGGGGCAAAGACGGTGTTTAGGTAGCCTCTGCAAAGGGGCCGTAATCTGATATAATAGCGTCGTAACTCCTGTCACGAAGGGGAACTCGTTGCCACAGGAGTGGCAACGCTACGCACTTGACCGAAGGTGAACAATGGAGCGCATAATATCAGCCAAGCCCAGGGAAGAGGATGTTGTGCTTGACAGGGGCCTCCGTCCCAGGCAGCTTGTTGATTTTGTGGGTCAGGAGAAGGTCAAGGATAACCTCAATATAGGCATGGCTGCTGCGCGCGGTAGGGAAGAAGCGCTGGATCACATCCTCCTGTATGGCCCGCCGGGTTTGGGCAAGACGACGTTGGCCTATATCATCGCCGCCGAGATGGGGGTGAGCATTAAGATTACCTCTGGCCCTGCTATAGAACGCCCCGGCGATCTCGCTGCTATCATCACCAATCTCAACAAGGGGGATGTCTTGTTCATCGACGAGGTGCACCGCCTGGGGCGGGTGGTGGAGGAGGTGCTATATCCAGTAATGGAGGAGTTTGCCCTCGACATCGTCATCGGCAAAGGGGCGGGAGCGAGGAGCCTCAGGCTAAACCTCCCTCGGTTCACCCTTGTCGGAGCAACCACGCGCTTCGCAATGCTCAGCCCGCCGCTTCGGGAGCGATTCGGGGCGGTATATCGTCTCGATTTCTACGATGAGGATGCTATCAAGGTCATTGTAGCGAGGTCGGCTCGCCTGCTCGGCCTGGAGGCAGAGGAGGAAGGGCTGGAGGAGATCGCTAAACGTTCTCGGGGCACCCCCAGGGTGGCCAACCGGCTGCTGAAGCGGGTTAGGGACTATGCGGAGGTAATGGCTCAGGGTGTGATCACCAAAGAGGTTGCCTTGGAGGCGCTGGGGAAACTTGAGGTAGATTCTATAGGGCTTGATGAAGTGGATCATAAGATCCTGCGCACTATCGTTGACAAGTTCAATGGCGGGCCGGTGGGGCTGGATACCATTGCTGCTGCTATCAGCGAAGAGGCAGATACCGTTATGGATGTCTATGAACCCTACCTGCTGCAACTGAGTTTTCTGGAGCGCACCCCGCGAGGCAGGGTGGCCACGCGCTTCGCTTACGAGCACCTTGGTCTGCCCCACGCCAAGGGGCAGCCTGAACAACCCGGCCTGTGGTAGCTAACGGGCAGCGCTGTAATTTCCCCTCCCCTGGAGGGAGGGGATTAAGGGGAGGGGGAATTCACCCTCACCCAACCTCTCCCTTCAAGGGAGAGGAGGTTTGTCCTAAACCACTTCACGGATTCAGTAGTCAGTTGACAGGGCAGAGATGACTTCTATTCTTCTTCATGCCTGCTGCGGACCCTGCTCCACCTATGTGGTAAATCGTTTGCAGGAGCAGCGTCTCGAGGTCAGCGCTTTCTGGTACAATCCCAACGTCCACCCTTTTCGGGAGCATCAGCGCCGCCTGGAGTCGATGGAGGCGTTGGCTCAAGCGACGGATTTGCCCCTGATCATAGAGCCGGGCTACGATATGCTTCGGTACTTCCAGGCTGTGGTCGGTCACGAGAGCGAGCGATGTCCCGACTGCTATCGGCTGCGGCTTTCAAGGACCGCTGAGGTTGCTCACCAGAGAGGGTTCGATGCCTTTACTACGACGCTACTAATCAGCCCCTACCAGAATCACGAACTGATTCGTGAGCTAGGCGAAGGCTTGGGGAAGGAGTGGGGGGTGGAGTTCTATTACGAGGACTTCAGGCCGGGCTTTCGGGAGGGCCATCGCCTGTCCCGGGAGCTCGGTCTATATCACCAGGGGTATTGTGGCTGCGTCTACAGCGAGTGGGAACGCTACGGCAAGGTGAAGATTTAGCCGGTTTTCTCGCTCTCCCTCACCTCTCGATTCCGTCCTCGGATTGTCAGCCGTCCACCAACTGTTTTGGATCGAGCATATTTCGCTCGAGTAGAGCCTTGCGTATCTCTGCGAGCGGTACATCGTCGAAAGG
>CAYVES010000135.1:0-6920 GCA_964449845.1 uncultured Dehalococcoidia bacterium | reverse complement strand
GGCCTGTTCCTACCCTCCGAGACCGTGCAGGCGGAGCTCTTTGACTTCTTCGAGCGCAACATGCCGGGCGCTGTCGACGTGCTTAGCGAGAACATTGAAGATGTCATACGACTCCGCGGTGCCATCGGAGCCGTGAGCATTGTACTTCTACTCTGGTCCGCAAGCGCTATGTTTGGCGCCCTGGGCCGAGCCATCAATCGGGCGTGGGACGTCCACAAGGACCGCCCATTCCACATAAGGAAGCTGCGCGACCTTGGCATGGCCCTGGGCACCGGCATACTGTTCGCCCTGTCCCTTGGAGCAACTTCCATCGTCTCCATTATGCGCAACACAGATATGCCCGCATTTGATGTCGCGATTGACGTTGGCGCCAGGACCCTGGCGTTTCTCATCAGCCTGGCTATCGTCCTGGTCCTGTATAAATTCATCCCCAACACTAAAACGTTCTGGCGCTACATCTGGCCCGGGGCGCTCCTCAGCGCAATTCTGTTCGAAATCGCCAAGAACCTGTTTGTCTTATATCTCGATCATTTCGCTAGCTACGAGTCCGTCTACGGCTCCGTAGCCTCTGTTATTATCCTGCTTGTGTGGATCTACTTTTCTGCGTTCATACTCATCATGGGAGCAGAGTTCAGTGCCGAGTACGGACGAATGCGCGAGGGGGTGGGCCAGGGAGTTCTTTTGGAAGCGAGGCCGGTAGAGCCTCAAGAGGCGCAGAAAGGGGACTGACGAGAATGGAGCCATTTATGGCAATGGTCTCCGCCCCTCTATTCACTGCCTTCTTTGCAATATGTCAAACAGCCCTGTCGTGAACTTGCATTGCCCCGTTTTCTTCACCTTGGCCAACCTGGCCCAGAAGCTCTGCCCGCGGTATTGACATCTCTTGACTAACGTAGTATAAGGTCGTGGAAAAGGTGTGGAAAACTTAGTTGGGCATGTGGATAACCTGCCCAACATAATGTGGAAAACTCATGCAGATTTGGAGGAATAGTCAGCTTAAGGGAAGATATGAGAAGCTGACGGACCCGAGTTGCGTTTGGCATAGACGCGGACGCACTCGCTCACCACGTACTCCCCCGAAGGGCGGGGGCTAGTCGGCTCTTAATCCAGAGCAATCTATTGCTCGCATTTCGCTCTGCTCCCACTGAGGGGCAGACCCTCGTAACAGGCATTCTGTGCCATTCGGTTCGCAGAAGGCTTGTGTACCCTAGATTCTACTATTGCTTAGGAGTGAGGAATCGTTTGGAAGCAAGACTGGACGTTCAGAAGAAGCGGTCGTTTGGGGAATATGTTACAGAGCGCGTTGGTCGGATTGTTGCTCAAGCCTATGCTTGGTGGATTGCTCGGTTTGGCTAGCATTGGGCCGACTATGCGGATACACTCAAGACCACTGCATGGCAAGAGCCGGCCAAATGGTTTCGGATGGCGGCACGGAAATGGCAGAAAGGGTGGAGGATTTCCAGCATCCCTATTGCGCTCCTTGGAAATAATGCGCAGTCGTCACTCAAGTGCTACAAACGTATAACCGTCCTTCTCAGCCATCGCAAATCATCTCTGAACACCATCACCATACGGGTTCTCTTGCGAAGCGCCGAGCCCTTGATGTCATTTGAACCGTTCACGGTTCCCATCGGGGCATGTGCTCGGTGTATGCCGTGCTCCTGCAACACACGATTCACTAACTCATGCGCAATCTCCGTCGGCGACACGGACTCAGAGAAGCCCGGCGGTTGCTGCTCCCTCGAAGGGTTGTGGGGCAAGGGATCCGTCGTGATTTCCTCACGTTGTTCCACAAACTTCCTCGTCTCGTTGATCAGAAGGCCAACAAGCGGAGCGATACCTTCGTACATCTCCGCATTCACGGCCACTCACCTTGATACAAAGAGTCTAGCCTTTTGTGCCTAGCGCGTTCAATCCCACTTACGTCCCAAGTGAGGTGACTATTTAGTACCAGCTACTGGCGATCCTATGTCGTGGCTCTAGCTGGTGGCATCCTCAATTATATTATAGACGAGGACAGGGACAGGAAACAAGGTCGAACTCAGCATACCTTGACAGCCCAAAGCGGCGTGTTATCATTTGCCACACGGAGATAGGGTGCTGGGCGTACAGCTTCGTCAAAGGCTGAGACAATGAACCCTAGCTGATGAGGAGTCTGTAATTGAAGATAGTAATTGCGCCTCAATCTTTTAAGGGAAGCCTTAGCGCACTGGAAGTGGCTCAGGCTATGGCTCTGGGGATTAAACGTGTTCTTCCTGATGCCGAAACGGTCACGGTGCCCATGGCCGATGGTGGGGCGGGGACAGTGGAGGCCTTGGTCGATGCTACACGTGGACAGATTATCACAACGGCTGTGACGGGGCCTTTGGGGGACGGTATCACGGCTGAGTGGGGGATTCTGGGTGATATGGTTACAGGTATCATAGAGGCAGCGGCTGCCTCAGGTATAACACTGGTACCGCGAGGGAAGCTGAATCCCCTTATTACGACAACATACGGGACAGGAGAACTGATTCGGGCAGCCCTTAATGCTGGATGCCGCAAGTTGATCGTCGGAATCGGTGACACCGCTACCAACGATGGTGGCGCCGGGATGGCGCAAGCCCTTGGGGTGAGGTTGCTGGATAACAGGGGGAAGCAGTTGCCCAGGGGTGGGGCTGCGCTGGCCAAGTTGCACAGGATAGATGTCTCTGGGCTTGACCATCGCCTAGCTGAATGCCAGGTTGTCTCGGCATGTGATGTTACCAACCCCCTGTGTGGTGAGTTGGGGGCCTCGGTAGTCTATGGCCCCCAAAAGGGGGCCTCAGAGGAGATGTGCCGACGTTTGGACGAGGCACTATCGCATTATGCCGGGGTAATCAAGGCTGATCTGGGTATTGAGGTTATGGACCTGCCTGGGGCGGGGGCTGCGGGGGGGCTGGGGGCGGGGTTGGTCGCCTTTTTAGGAGCTGAACTGCTACCCGGTATAGACATAGTCATCGAGTCCGTGGGGCTTGTAGATCATCTAGGGGATGCATCGCTGGTTTTCACGGGTGAAGGCAGAATAGACGGGCAAACGTTGTTCGGCAAAACTGTGTCGGGTGTCGTTGCTAAGGCAAAGGCGTTGCGCATACCGACCGTGGCTATCGTCGGTGAGGTTGCTGCTGGCAGCGATGTCTACCGGAGTGGAATAGATGCGGTATTGAGCATAGCACCTGGCCCTATTAGCTTAGAACAGTCTGTGGCCGATGCCGCGAGCTTGATCGCTGATGCTGCCGAGCGAGCCACGAGACTAATCCTGATAAGGCTGGACAGGTAATCGACCTCCCCAATATTCTCAGGACGGTCTCTTCAGAATCGACGGATCCCGGGGGTATTGACTTGCCTCAGCTTTTCTGGTTAGCTAGTGCAGAAGATGCTATTCAGCCTGGAGGTTTGGAATCATGGCGAAAGTCTTCTACGACCAGGACGCGGATCTGGACTTTCTAAGCGACAAGACCATCGGTGTGATCGGCTACGGCAATCAGGGACGGGCCCAGGCCCTCAACTTGAGGGACAGCGGGTTGAAGGTTATTGTCGGGGTCCGCGCCGACGAGACGCGCGAGCAAGCTGTGAGCGAAGGTTTCGATACGCTCTCGATCGGGGAAACGGCCAAGCGGGCCCAGGTGCTGTTGCTGCTCATTCCAGACGAGGTCATGCCGGGAGTATTTGAGACCGAGGTTCTGCCGGGGCTTTCCCAAGGCAGGGCTCTCTGCTTCGCCTCCGGCTATAACGTCGCCTTCAAGCTGATCGAGCCGCCGAGCGGTGTCGATGTTGTCATGGTGGCGCCGCGAATGATAGGGGCCGGTGTGCGCCAGCGGTACCTGGAGGGAAAGGGCTTCCCCAGCTTCATCGGTGTGCAACAGGACGCAACCGGGAATGGGCTCAAGACCACACTCGCAATCGCCAAGGGGATCGGCTCCACCAGAAGCGGTGTCATGCTCCTCACATTCGCCCAGGAGGCCGAGCTGGACCTTTTCACCGAACAGGGCTTCGGCCCAGCGTTCGGCCAGGTCCTGCTGTCGGCGATCCAGACCCTCATTGATGCCGGCTATCCGGTGGAAGCGGTGATGACCGAACTGATCCTCTCGGGAGAGTTCGCCTACTCCATGCAGAAGATCGTCGAGATGGGATTCTTCCCGCAGATGGAGCTCCACTCCCATACCTCCCAGTACGGCTCCATGACCCGTTCCGCGCGTTACATGATTCCGCAGATATCCCAAACCATGCAGGCTGTTCTCGAGGAGATTCGATCCGGGGCCTTCGCCAGTGAATGGGAGGCTGAGCAGAAGGCAGGGCTTCCCGTGTTCAGTCAAATCAAGGAGCTGAGGAACCAGCACCCTATTGCCGAGTGGGAGCGCGTAACCCGTGAGGCGTTCCACCTGGATTGACCGGCGCAACGGCGGGTATACGGACTCGTAGAACCACAAGTAGTGACCCCCAAGCTCAAAGGGGACTAATTGTTGTACATTGTGTCCACGCTGTGAGGATGGCGTAGCCTCAATAGAGCCCATTGTTTTGCGCTTAGAATACCCGACATACAACTGAAGGCAAGCCAAGAAAAGTGGCATTACCAGCGCAACACCGTTCAAATCGTCACGGAATGTTATTGGCTGCAACACGAATCTGACCAGGGAGGTATGAATTGAAGTATCGAATTCTTGCCTTGGTGCTAGTGGTTTCAGTTTCCGTCATTGGGGCCCTATCGCTGAGTTGCTGCGGCGAGGAGGAATCCCAATCGTACGGCCCACCGCAAGTGCACTTTCCGGAGGATGAGGGGGCGCACCCAGGGTTTGGGTTGGAATGGTGGTATTTGAATTCAAACCTGAGGGATTCGGAGGGCCGTGAGTACACCGCCATGGTGGCCTACTTCGATCCGCCGCTCAGGATCATCTCAATGTCCGACGTGGAGGCGGAGACCTTCTATCATGAGGTGCCGAGTTTTCAAGAGATGATCAGCGTGACAGCCGACTACGCGGAAGGAGGGCTTGACCTTCGCTGGGGCGACTTCGATCGCTGGTACCGGACCAACCCGGATTCGCTTTCCTATCATCTTGAAGCGAGTGGTGGAGATGTCAGCCTCAATCTGAACCTTGTGTCAGGAAAGCACCCGCTCCTGGTAGGCGGGGACGGGCTCATCGAATGGACTGAGGGCAGCACATACTACTACTCGCTCACGCGTCTTCAGGTCGAGGGCGAGATCGACATCGCAGGAAAGACGATCAACGTTGAAGGTATCGGCTGGATGGATCACCAGTGGATGGAATCCATGGCCGTGAAAGGATGGAACTGGTTCTCCGTTCAGTTAGACAGTGATACGGAGATCATCTTCTGGCAGATCGTCAATCCCGACGGCTCCATTGATTCTCGTGATCTAACCATGATCTTCCCCGACGAGTCCATCTACCATACGGTCGATATCGACTTGGAAATGCTGGATTCATGGGTTTCCCCGGAAACTGGCAAGGAGTATGGTCTTCTCTGGCGACTTGTAGAAGAGACCCAGGACATAGACTTGGAGATCAGCGCGCGGTATCCTGAACAGGAGGTCCTGCTGTTTCCGGAGCAGCCGGAGATCGGCTGGCAATTGTGGGAGGGAGGGACTACTGTATCTGGCCACGTGGCCGGTGAGGCAGTTACCGGGGTCGGATATGCAGAGCTGGTGCCCCCCGGAGAGTGAGGGAGGAGGATTCTAGCGGTCGATAGTTGCGCTGACGCATCACATCGACATCACAAGCAACGATTGGCTAACTTGGTGAAAAACAGGGGGAGCGGTGGTCGATTGGAACCGTCGCCGCCCTGCTTAAGGGCCAGAGGCCATGTCAACGTTCTCAAACCGTTAGCTGCATGCCATCGTAGGCAAAGCGGATCATCCCGTTATCCGACTCCAGGGCGCGATAATCGTCATAGCTCCGGTTCCAGTATTCCTCCAAATGAACAAAGAGGACCTTTTTGGCCTGAATGCGTTTGGCCACATCCAGGGTTTGCTCCAATGTGTAGAGGGTTCTTCTGGAGATATGTTCGGCCGGGTACCTGAAACCATGCTTCAGCCCTTTCTCAAATATCCCTGGCTGGATGATCAGCAGATCAGCTTGTTGAACCTCGTTCCGATGCTCGGGGAAGGGCTTGATATCGCAGGGAGCGTAAACCACCCTGCGCCCTGACTTCTCAAAGACGTAAACGAAGGCTACCTGATGACCTCGGTCAACCGGGATGGCCGTGATCCGAACGTCCCCGATCTCGACCCTGTCCTGAAAAAGCATGAGCCTGACAAAGCCGCTTTCACGGTAGAAATCGATCAGGGGACCAAACTGAGACCGGATCTCCCTCAGTGGTCCGCTGAGCTGCTCAGGGAGCAGCAAACAGATCTGCTTTTCCGGATAAGCACGCCAGGTGCGAAAATCCAGCGCAATCTGCTCTACTACCCGCAACCCTTCTACATGATCAGGGTCCAGGTGGGTGAATGTCAGGTAGTCGAGGCGGCGGATACGCGCCCGATTGAGCAAACTTATGATCTCCGCCGGTGTGTCGATTAAGAGGTCGATATCATGAAGAAAAGCGGAGGGCCCTGCCCTGGCATAGGGAATGCCTTTCTTTCTGGCTTCCTGGCAGACCCGGCATCGGCAAAGTGGTTTGGGGATGACCATGCACCCCCCGGAGCCCAAGACGGTCCACTTCATGAATACCACACTGCAGAGTGAAGATTGGAAAGTGCAAAAGGCAAGATTATTTCGCCTTCCCTTTGGCAGTTGTTGCGAAAATAGACTTTCTTCCGTTCGCCCTGAGCCCCCGCGTACGCGGGGGGCCGTTCATGGTTCGACAAGCTCACCACGAACGGCGTCTGGCATATCAGTTTCCATCGTTCATTGTTGGGTAGCTACCCACGGGAACTCGGTTTCTCA
>CAYVES010000134.1:5798-7082 GCA_964449845.1 uncultured Dehalococcoidia bacterium | reverse complement strand
ATCCAGCGGATTATTATTTCCACAATGGGACTGGGGCTGCCCAGAATGTAGAGTTTAGCATAAAAGCGAAAAACAGGGGGTAAAGACCATGGATTTTGCGCTGAACGAAGAGCAGGAGATGCTGCGGAAGATGTCACGTGATTTTCTGGAGAATGAGTGCCCCAAGACGCTGGTGAGGGAGATGGAGGAGGATGAGAAGGGCTATTCTCCAGGGCTGTGGAAGAAAATGGCGGAGCTGGGATGGATGGGGCTGGTCTTCCCTGAGGAATACGGTGGGGAAGGAATGAATTTCCTGGATCTGACGGTTCTCATCGAAGAGCTAGGGCGGGCGCTCGTACCCGGACCCTATCTATCCACGGTGGTGTACTGTGGGTTATCCATCCTGGCAGCGGGCACCGATGAGCAGAAACGCGAGTTTCTGCCCAAGATAGCTAAGGGCGATTTGACACTCTCTCTCGCCCTGACCGAACCCAGCGCCACCTGGGATGCGGCCGGGGTCACAGTTGCGGCGGTGCCCGAAGGAGACGATTTCGTTATCAGCGGCACCAAGCTCTTTATTTCCGATGCCCACGTTGCTGATTACCTGCTATGCGTTGCCAGGACAAAGGAGAGCGGGGATAAGGAGGACGGGATCACCCTCTTTCTGGTAGACGCCAAGAGCCCGGGGATAAGCTGCACTCCATTGAAAACGATCGCCTCCGACAGGCAGTTTGAGGTCGTTTTCGATAAGGTGCGGGTCCCCCGAAAGAACATGCTTGGGGAACCTGATCATGGCTGGGCGGTAATCACGGAGATGTTGCCCAAAGCAATGCTTGCCCAATGTGCCCTTATGGTAGGCGGCGCCCAGCAGGTTCTGGAGATGACCGTCAACTACGCTAAGGAAAGGGTGCAGTTCGGCCGACCCATCGGGAGCTTCCAGGCGATTCAGCACAAGTGCGCCGATATGGCAATCGACGTCGATGGATGCCGCTTTATCACCTATCAGGCGGCATGGAAGCTGAGCGAGGGGCTTCCCTGCGCTTTAGAGGTCTCTATGGCCAAGGCGTGGGTGAGCGAGGCTTACCGGCGTACCTGCGTGGAGGGGCACCAGATACACGGCGGCATCGGCTTCATCAAGGATCACGACATGCAGCTTTACTATCGTCGGGCCAAGGCATCAGAGCTCATGTTCGGCGACGCCGACTATCACCGCGAGCTGGTAGCACAGCAGATAGGCCTTTAGCCCTTTGGGTTGGGTCAAATGGATGCTAATTTCCCTCCCCTGGCGGGAGGGAGTTAGAGGGA
>CAYVES010000134.1:1264-5788 GCA_964449845.1 uncultured Dehalococcoidia bacterium | reverse complement strand
GGCGACGCCGACTATCTCCTAGAGCTTTTAGCACAGCATATAGGCCTTTAGCCTAGCGTGGCAATTGGTTTTTATTCTCTCTCCCCTGGCGGGAGGGAGTTAGAGGGAGGGGGATACACCCTCACCCAACCTCTCCCTTGAAGGGAGAGGGGTTAGGGTTCAAGGCAGAAGTAGGGCGACAGGATGGATTGCATCTTCTGCCGCATCATAAGCGGCGAGATTCCAAGCGATATCCTCTATCAAGATGAGCAGGCGGTCGCCTTTCGCGACGTCAACCCTAAAGCCCCGGTGCACCTGCTCGTGGTACCCAGAAAACACATCGAGTCGGTGGCTGAGCTAACCGAGGATGAGGCGCCGATCCTTGGACACCTGGTGACAGTGGCAAATCGGCTTGCCAGAGAGGCAGGGATCTCCGAGAAGGGGTATCGCCTAGTGGTCAACTGCGGTCCGGATGGAGGACAGATTGTGCCTCATCTTCACCTCCACCTCCTCGGCGGACGCCAGATGGGAATACTAGGCTAGGCAAGAATAACGAGGTAGTAGGGGCGACCCAGTGGGTCGCCCCTACCAATAATACACGATAATGCCACAAAACAAAGCAGCGGGTTTCAGTTGTAGGGGGGTGAAATGGAATGGAACCCACCCTCCCAAAGGCAGACGAGAACTCAAGGCGAACGGAACAATGATAGGCAAGAATAACGAGTAGGGGCGACCCAGTGGGTCGCCCCTACCAACAATACACAATAATGCCACAAAATAAAGCAGCGGGTTTCAGAAGCTTCTGAAACCCGCTGTACGTAGTCTTAATTACTCGGCTTACGCCTCAGGCGGCCCAGGCGGCCCAGCCTCCCCGCCTCTTCTCCTCATGACGAAGTAGACAATGAGGGCCAGGACTATTAGCCCGCCGATTATCCCACCTACAATGGCTCCAACATTAGCCCCAGCTTCTTCCTCCGGCGTCGCAGTTGGCGTTGGCGTCACCGGCGGAGGTGTTGGCGTGGGCGTCGCTGCGGGAGCGGGGGAATACACGGCAAACATGGTGAATTCGCTCACCTCAGCCGTAATGGTATGGTTTCCCGTGTCCACGATTGAGTCAAGCACTTGCCACTCCCCTGTCGCCGCATTGTAGAGGGCGATTTTCAGGTCCTCCTCAGCGACCCCATCGGGGATCAAACCGGGGTCATAGTGCAGGGTTATCGTGATCGGAGGATCAAAGGTAGCGCCGTCCGGCAGGAAGTCATAGACGCAGCCGACCACATAGGCACCGGCTGGCGGAGCAGGGAAGCCGGAACAGATCCTCACCACCGTTATCTCTTGCACTGGGTCTCCAGCTTCCGTCAGCGCCTCGGTGCCGTTGCCAACACTAATGTCCACCATTCCATAGAAAACGCTCTGCTCGACATCCCCCTGCACCACGCCCTCGTCATCGACTGGCAGGTCGACCGTCTCTTCCGTGGGGATAGGCGGAACTGTCGCCGTTGGTGTAGGCGTCGGTGTCAGTGTTGGCGTCGGTGCTACCGGCGTTGGCGTAGGAGTTGCCGTAGCTGGCGGTACGTACGGCGGTACGTACGGCGGTACGTATGGCGTTGTGGCGGTCGGCGTCGGTGTTGGCGTCGGCGTTGGCGTCGGCGTCGGCGTCGGAGCGAGCTCAAACGTAGCCTCGATGGCATAGTCGTCATCCATAAGGATCGTGGTACTGGCGGCATAGACATCGTCTACGGTAGCCACTTCACCTGTCCATTGATCGAATTGGTAGTCCGTATCTGCCTCTGCCAGCAGGTCCGCCACAGTTCCCGGACAGTAGCCGAAGTCGCCCTCGCCCGGTACCGTTACAGTGCCGTTGTCATCGCTGGACGTGGTGAGAACGAACTCTGGAACGAACTCGGCAGTTATGGTGTAGTCATCGTTCATGGTGATGGTGGTACTGGCATCGTTGACGTCGGCCACCGTGCCCACCTCACCTGTCCACTGGTCAAAGCAGAAGTCCGCCTCGGCCGTTGCCACCAAAGGCACCACTTGCCCCAGTGTATAGGTGTAAGGACTGCCGCCCTCAGGCGGTGTAGTCACACTACCACCATCGGTGCTGTCCACGTCAAGTTGACGGGTTCCAACGTTGACAAACGTCGCAGTTACGGCGTAGCTTGCATCCATGGTGATGGTGGTGTTAGCGGCATTGACATCGTCTACTGTGGTCACCTCACCTGTCCACTCATCGAATGCGTAGCCCAGGTTCCCCACTGCCAGAAGCGGCACGACCTCCCCCGGGCAGTAGTCGAAGTCGCCCTCACCGGGTACCGTTACAGTGCCGTTTTCATCGCTGGCCGTGGTCAGAGTAACCTTTGCCACGAAGTTGGCGGTTATGGCGTAGTCATCATTCATGGTGATGGTGGTGTTGGCGGCGTTGACATCGACCACTGTGGTCACGTTACCTGTCCACTGGTCAAAGCAGCAGCCCTCATCGGGGTCCGCAAGGAGCCCGACCACAGCACCCTGAAGGTAGGGGAAGTCGCCCTCACCCGGATCGGTCACGTTGCCGCAGTCGGTGCTGTCTATGGTCAGGACATGCTGTGCCGCAGCTCCCAGGGCCAGGTCCAGATTAGTGCCTCCACCCGACTCAAATAGAACCTCTGCCACCGGAAGTCCACCACTGTAGGTATCAGCCAGCACGCCTGGCGTGCCTACGTAGAAACTGATGGGCTGGCCCACCTCACTAACTGAGGCATTCACATAGAAGCTGGGGACTTGGCCGTATTCACCGTTAGCATCCACGGTGCCCGACCCATATTCCACCCCACCAATCTGGGCGGAGATCGCAGTTCCCGCCGGGGCGGGAGCGCCATCTATGGTTACATCGCCCCAGAACTGGTGGGGAGTCGCCGGCTGAGCCAACGCGGGAAGCAGGAAGCCGACGATCAAACCAAGGGCTAGCAGGAGCCCGAGGGCTCCTGCTAGCATCCTATTACCACTCATTAAGCCTATCTTCATAGTCCACTCTCCTCAGAGACGCTCGAAAAAACCTACGGGTAAATCGTCCCATCCTGGAGTACGGCGAGCCAGTAGCCGAAGCCCGGCTCCATCATATCGGCGCTAAACACTTTGACCCAGTCGCCGTTGGCAAAGCCCCAGACGCTGGTCCAGGTCAGCACGCCAGCTTCGCTTCTAAGGGCATCGAGGTAAACACCCGCAGTCATTTCGTCGGTGGATTTGAAGCCTATCAGGTCCCAGCCCGCACACACATCGTAGCTTGGCGGCAGGTTTGGCGGATCCAGAGCGACTACACCGCTAACGGTGATGGTTCCATCGTCGTCCATCAGGATCCAGTAGCCGAAGCCGTCATCCAGAGTGGTAAGGCTGGGCGTCGGGCCGTCCTTTATGTATGAGGACCACGTTTCGGTGCAGCCATCATACTTGAACGCCCTGATAAAGTCGCCCCAGACAGGAGCAAGCATGGTCTCGAGGTCGTTGTCATTGGGGATGAGCGGCAGCGAGATCAGGTTCCAGCCCGCATCGAGCCCAATTGGCAAGCTGGTAACCGCTGGCTCGTTCAGGGTCACCGAGGCGGAGTCATTGGCCGGGTCTCCATCGGGCTGGTCCACATCGGTGATGGTCGCCGTGTTGGTGACCGCGGATGCGCTGTTCACCGTGGCCGGAATCGTCAGGGTGGCGCTGCCACCTGCGACCAGGCTGCCCACATTCCACACTCCGGCCGAGTAGGTGCCCTTCGAGGGCACAGCGGTGCCGAAAGTGAGTCCGGAAGGCTGCGCATCTGTTACCTCGATGCCGCTGGCATCGGTGGGGCCGTTGTTGGTCACCCTGACGGTGAACGTGACGACCTGCTCGATATCGGGATAGGCGTCGTCAACCGTCTTGGTGACGGCCAGGTCGAGGTCGCCACTGTCGAGCTGCTTCACCGTCACGGAGTCAGGCTCGAGGAACATGTCGCGGATGTCCGCGCCTGGGATCCATTCCCAATCACAGTATATGTAATCGTACCAGTAGTAGGGCCCGTACATGTACTCCCAGTAGTCACTGCCGTAGCCATACTGGTATTGATAGCTATCAAGGTCACACTCGACCATGGTGAAGCCGCACTCGTCTTGGCCTGCCGGGGTTATGGTGATGGTGCTCTCGCAGGCCTGCTTGCAGTGCAGAGTGAACGTCCCCTCGTAGGAGTCGCCGGTTTCCCAGCCGGCGAGCGTGCCGATGTACTGGGTGTATCCCTCGTCTCCCGCGGCAATGCGCACACTGCCCTCGGGGATCACCGACAGGGTAACGCTGGCCTCCCAGGCATCAGCCTCACCGGTGTTGGTCACCGTGTAGGGTACCACGAACTCGTCGCGCACCCCGATGGTGGTAGGCATCTCCTCGTAGTCGATGTCCACTACCAGGTGTGCCGCCGGATAGACGTACACGTACACATAGTCATCGTTGTCGTCAATAGCCACCTCAGTGCTGCTCGTTGCGGCGTAAACGCCGATCTGGTCGTAGTCGAAACCGCACTGCTTCTGGAAGGTCTTGTCGGCG
>CAYVES010000134.1:0-1164 GCA_964449845.1 uncultured Dehalococcoidia bacterium | reverse complement strand
AACGCCGATCTGGTCGTAGTCGAAACCGCACTGCTTCTGGAAGGTCTTGTCGGCGTGCAGAGTCCAGGTGACAATCCACTCAGCACCAGCCGCCATCTGATTGACAGGGTTGTCATTGTAGTACTTGGTGGCCGACTCTGTCAGCGACGTTAAGCCCCACTGCGAGCTTGCGGTAACAGACACGTTCTGGGCGGCTGCAGCTCCCGAGTTGTTGACCCTGGCGGTTACGGCGAACTCCTGGCTGGTGGCGACGTAGGTATTCTCAGCCGGCGAGAGGATCTCGACCTGAATGTTCGGCAGGTCCGTCTGGTGCACGGTCACCGTATCCGACTCCGTTGTGAGCAGCGGGTCCTCCGATGTCACGGTGACCGAGAGGTGCACCTCGCCGGGGCCGGTGCACTCCATCTCCCAGGTTACCTCATGCACGCTCTTGGCCGCGACAATCCAGTCCGTAGCGTTGCCCAGCCTCTTCGGATTGTTCTGCGGACTTACCAGGTCCGCATTCCCAGTCCAGAAGAGCTCGGCCCACACACCAGCCACGTCGGTGCCCAGGTCTGTATCGCTGCCGTTGGTGATCAGCGCCTTGACCGCGAACCTGTCGTACTGGTTAAAGGTCTCGCAGGTGGTGGGGTTGATTATCTCCACCGTAAAGGGAATCTGCTCGACCGTTATGGGGCAGGGCGGAAGCTCGATGTTGTCCGGGTCGATAGCTTTCCCGGTGTTCTGATCAATACCGGTGATGCCGGTGATGAGGAATTGCGCATCGCCCTCGCCCGCGCAGTGCATGTGCAGTATCACCTTCCTCGCGCTGTCGCCGGGGATGGTGCCAATCGTCGCCGTGCCCAGGCCGGTTGCTGGATCGAAGGTATAACTGGTGGGGGTCATCAGGTCGCCGGAGACGACGCTGACGATGTCGTCCACATCGTACACACCTTCTTCTGCGATGACGGCGAAGTTGACCATGACCATCTCGGCATCAGCGTCGCCGACGTTGGCCACAGGCATTACCACGTGGAAGTCCTGGCAGGGAGCGAAGGCGTCCCGCTGCAGCATCGCGCCGCACTCATTCTGCAGGTAAGAGGCAGCCCCGCCTATCAGGTGGGCTTTCCACACCTGATCGATAATGACGTTGTCGCTTTCGTCCGTCCACGTATCCGGGCCCAC
>CAYVES010000133.1:0-7087 GCA_964449845.1 uncultured Dehalococcoidia bacterium | reverse complement strand
GCATAGGTTACAGAGGATTATTTGTAGGGGCATTTATCAACGCTCATAATATCAAGTCCTTTTCGAGCCCCACATTACTCAAGTGTAACCGAAGCTACCGCGGGTATCCCCGTTTTTGAGCACGTTCGCGACAGGTGAAGAGGCTCACCAATGCGGATGCGAACTCCCATATGCCCCAACAATAGTGCATTTCGTTACATTTGGAGGTGGGGTGCATGGTGGAGGCCGTTGAATTCTCGAACGTTACGCTCCTAGGCATAAGTTGCCTCATACCATTTCAAGGCTCCACCAAAATCTTTCCTCCCTCACCACTCAAGGCTTTTTCGAATGCCTGGTTGATTTCATCCAAAGGCATCTTACATGTTATTAGAGGAGCCACATCGATCTTCCGATCCTTTATGAGGTTAAGTGCAGAGGCATATTCACCCGGCGAGAAACACTGCGACCCTTTAATCGTAATCCCTTTCAACACGATGCTATTGAATATCACTTCAACTGGATCAAAGCATATCGCTTCAACTACGACCGTCCCAGCCTTCCTCACCAGAGCTATTGACTGCTGTGAGGTGGGGACACTTCCCGCGCATTCGAATACGATGTCTGGGCCCACACCATGTGTCAATTCCAGAATTCTGTCAACAGGATTGGTCAGGTTTGCATCTATGACCTCGTCCACGGCATCCCTAGCCAACTCGATCCTGGATTTGCTGATCTCGGAAGCGTAAACTGCTTTGGCACCAGAGGCTTTTGCAACTCGTGCCACAAGCTGCCCGATGGGGCCCAGCCCCAGCACTGCAACAACATCCCCTTCCCGCAACCCAGACACTTTGACAGCATGCAAAGCACACGTTGTCGGCTCAACCAATGCTCCCTGCTCATAGCTCATGTCTTCAGGTAGTCTGTGAAGGTTATAGTGCTTAGCCTTAGCGTAGGTGGCAAACCCACCCTTGAATCTTATCAACTCGACATAGAATCGCTCGCAGAGTCCCAAATCGCCCTGACGGCACCAAAAACACTCGCCGCACGAGAGGTTGGGCTCAAATGCTACTCTGTCCCCTATTCTCCATCCCTTCACGTCTGACCCTATTTCAACAACGTCGCCCGAGAACTCATGACCAGGTCCTACACCGGCGCCTTCCTTGAAAATATGCAGGTCACCACCGCATATTCCGCAACACTGTACTTTTATCAAGACTTCATCTGTTTCCAAAACAGGTTCCGGCACCTCTGCAATCGCGAATCTTCTCTTGTCCTCTAACACAGCTTCTTTCATCTCGTTCCCTCCTAAACTGTCACCGACGAAACCTCAATACACGTACCAAGACCCGTCATCCTCCATACTGCCGTTCCCGCTGAAAGCCGGAAAACAACGTTTTCCAGCCGTCAATACATGGAGCGGGTGAAATGCTCCTTCGTGACGTGGCTAGAGCCACGGCCAGAACGCATTTTACCTCTTGTGCATCTCTGCGAGTTCACGCCTCGCCTCTACCCCTCTATAGTTGGCAAAGTTGAGGGCGGTGGGGTCTGTTCTGACGTCGAGCACCGCGGGTAGCCCTGAGTCAAAGGCTCTTCTCAAGGCAGGTTGGATTTCATCAGGTTCGGTTACAAGCTCCCCGTAAGCCCCCAAGCTTTCTGCGTATTTGTCGTATCTCACATCCTCGCTCAGCTTGGAACACACTTCATAGCACTCATTGAGCTGCTGATCGTGTCTAACCATACCCCACTGGCAATCGTTGCCTACAACAACAACGATCTGCTTATTGTGTCTCACGGCGGTGTCAATCTCACTGGCATTGAAAAGGAAGGAGCCATCTCCAGTTATAACGAGAACCCTCTTATCCGGCTTGGCTACTTTGACTCCTATCCCGAAGGGAATGCCTCCCCCCAAGTGTCCGAAGGAGCCCCCATGGGCCGATATGAAGCTACCGGGAAAGCTGGCTCGGTAAAAAGGAGTAACTTGAGCGAAGATATCTCCCCCATCCATTATGATGTATGAATCCTTCCCCAAGAACTCAGACACTTCCTTCCCAAGCCGACAGGGATGAATCGGCTTTTCCGAACTCGATGCCGCCGAGTGCAGCGTGTCTTCAATGGTTTTGACAGTGCCCTTGACGTTCCTTACCCACTCCGTTTCCCCGCGTTTGCTCCCATTGCCCCCAAGGGCTTCTTTCGCTGACTCAATTAGCTGTGTCAGAACTGCTTTGGCATCTCCCCATATCCCGAGAGCAACGGGCCTATTTCTGCCGATCTCTGTAGGCTCGATATCCACGGAGATCACCTTTACATCGGGCGCATAGAAATTGCCAGCGCCAAAGCCCAGTATTTCCTCGAACCTGACCCCTATCGCCAGAAGCACGTCAGCTCCTGCTATGCTCCCGAAATCCAGACCAACGGGGCCGCCGCAAAGCGGATGATCGTCGGGTATGCAACCTTTTCCACCTATTGCATAGCATACCGGTATATTGGTTAGTTCGGTGAATTGAATCAGTTCCTCCGAAGCGCCTGACCAAAGGATTCCGCTGCCGATCAGTATCCCCGGCTTCTGAGCGGCCAGTAACCATTCCGTGGCTTTCTTCACCAGTTGAGGGTTTCCAAATGGGCGCGCTTCGGTCCTGTACATCTCTGGTGGGATAATGGGTGCATCTTCTTCTTCCACGTTGAGCAGCATGACATCATAAGGGAAATCCAATAGCACAGGTCCTTTGCGGCCAGTATTGGCATATCTAAAAGCTGTGGCTACATATTCCGGCAACCGCTTCGTGGAAGTACAGTAGCCTCTCCACTTTGTAATAGATCTATACAAATCTCTAGAGTCGAACTCCTGAATAGCGCCCATTCCCTCGTAGCAATGTGGCGTATGTGTCGTGATGCCAACTACTGGCGCGCATGCATACCATGCGGTGGTCATACCAGGTGCCATGTTAACAGCTCCTGGTCCCGCTGTAACCATGGTCACTCCAGGCTCACCAGCGGCTATCGCGTAGCCAGTCGCAGCGTTTGCCACGGCCTGTTCATGTCTCATGTCTACAAGCTCAATACCCTCATCCACACATGTATCATATACCTCGCTTAGCTCGCCGCTGAGGGTGAAAATGGACCTTACGCCCTCATTCTTCAGGGCCCTACCGACAAGTGTGCTCCCTCTTACTTGTGCCATTTCTACCTCCTACATTTGGTGTCGTTTTGCTCCGCTGATCCTCAGTTACCGACGGTCATAATTAGACTCAAGGGGATGAAACTAAATGCCGCTGGTCATGTACTATTCGACGAAGGTACGTCAGGATGCGATTCTAGCCTATTCGCAGACAATTTTCAAATGTACGAACGCTGGTTCCTCCAGTCTCCTTGACGAGCAGAATGTGGGGCCTTATAATCGCGGTGCACACGTCGGAAGATGCTCAGCCCACTCATGAGAATCTGACGTGCCTGACTTTGGATTGAAGGAGGCAGCGGATGACAATTCCCACCCTTTCCTTGGAGGGCAAGATAGCCGTCGTCACCGGGGGGAGCAGGGGTATTGGTAGGGCGATCGCACTGGGGTTCGCCCAGGCGGGTGCGGATGTGGTGATCGTCAGCCGGACCATCGCTGATCTTGAGAAAGTGGCCGGTGAGATTGAGACCCTAGGCCAGCGTGTCCTGGCGGTTGAAACCAATATCGCCGTAAAAAGTGAAGTGGACAATATGGTGTCAAAAACGCTTGAGAAGTTTCACACCATCGATATTCTGGTCAACAATGCGGCGACCAATATTATGTGCCCCCTTACCGAGCTTCGAGAGGACGGCTGGGATAAGGTGATGAATGTCTGCCTCAAGGGATATTACCTGTGTAGCCAAGCAGTGGCAAGAATAATGATAGAAAAGGAAAGCGGAAGCATAATCAATATTGCATCGACTGGAGCCGCGAAAGCCGCCCCAGGCCTGGGGGCCTACAGCATATCAAAGGCCGGAGTGGTCATGCTCACCCAGGTCCTTGCTGTCGAGCTTGCCCGTTATAACATCCGTGTCAATGCTATAGGACCGTATCTGGTAAAGACAGCTTTCAGCAAGCCAATGTGGAGCAATCCGGATATGCTCAAAGCTATTGAGGCCAGCATCCCGCTAGGTCACATGGCTGAGCCTGAGGACATCATGTCGCTAGCCTTGTTTCTCGCCTCCAGCGCTTCAAGCTGTATCACAGGGCAGACCATATATGTCGATGGCGGCATCCTGGCCTGAAGCTCCAAGAAGCGTACTGCGGTTCCTTCAAATAGACGACAATGACCTGACAGCATCCTAGAGGTCGCGCAGTAACCGCGCAATGCCAGGACAGCCGATCTCCGCCTGGAAATCAGGATGGCGCTTCTCGTCGAAGAATCTGAAGCCAGCTTTTTCGTAAGCAAGCTGTGCTGGCGTGTTGCCAATTTGGAAGCTGACCTGCGCAAGACGAAAACCTCTCTGTCGGCCTACTTCGAGTATCTCCTCGAGTAGTTTGCTAATTATTCCCTGACGGCGAGATTCTGGGCGAGTAGCAACGCTCTCGACGATCCACGCACCTTCATATGGTTCTGGATGGCATGTGAGAAACGCAGCGAGGCCTTTCTGCCCAGTGCTCATATCTTCCGGAGTGAGCCCCATTTTATCCATGACAGCGGCCATCGCAGGACCCACCGTTGCCTGTGGGAGCATTACTGGGTCGTAACCACTAAGGGCGGCGACCGGACGCTCATCTACCTCTGCCACTATGAAGCCCGTATAGTGACACATGTGAACCTCATCGCTGACAGCGAGGTATCCAAGGAAGGTAAGGCACTCTTCCTCCGGCCTTCCAATGAGGATATCCCAGATTCCCCGTTGAAGGTGTGACCGCCCCGCCATGAGCATGACCCACGCTAGAAGGGAAGCATCATCGGGACGGGCCGACCGGATTTCAATATCCATCGGTTCTCTACCCGCTGACTACCTTATGCGGTGGTCAGCGAAATTCTACTAACGTTGATCTTCAAAGCTTGGCGGCGAGGTCTGATAGGCCCAAGCTATGGAGCTTTTCTTTGGTGGGACGCCCATCGGCATCGAGAGGTCGCAACCTGTAGTACTCCTTCAGCATGAGCTCGATATCAGGCACAGAGCCAGCGGCACCACCCTCCTTAGTGGGAGTCAGGATGCGCTGGGGCAATTCATCATCCGCCGCCCTGACGCCCATAAGATTGCCCAGCCCCCTTTTGAGCACCCAGGTTCTCTCGCCGCACTTCATCATCTCGTTTAGGTCGTAGTCAAACCCAGTCGTTGTCCTCAGCATGTCGAGCACATCCTCTACGCTGAGGGAAAGCAGGACGAATTGACAGAGAATGGCGGAGTTCACCACCATCGCCAGATTCTCAGAGACTATGGTCATCTCCGCTTTGCCTTCACTGGTTTTCGTCTCATGCTCTCCGGCTAGTCCAATCTCTGGGGCAACAAACGCCCCTGTTTCAACATAAGGCATGAGATGTGTCAAGTGACAGCCACCCCTAATAGAGGTAGCATAAGCCAGTCCCACACCATGAGCTGCTCTGGGGTCGTGCATAGGAAGCTCAAGCCCCTTTACCTCGACCGCATAGTCACGGGCGTTCTTGCCTATCTCGCGCGCAACACGTCTGGCTCCTTCTGCCAAGACATCCCCGAACCCTTCGCGCTGGGCGATCTTATCCACCATCTTCAAAACGGTACCTATGTCACCCCACTTCAACTCAATGCCGTCGGTATCCTGCTTGCCAATAAGGCCGTTCTCAAAACAATCGATGGCAAAAGCAATGGAAGCGCCACAGGAGAGGGTATCAAGACCATACCTGTTGCAAGCCTCATTTGCCTTCACGATCCCGGCGAGATCGTCGACCATAAGCAAACTTCCAAAGCTTGCACAAGTTTCGTATTCCGGCCCTGGTCCTTGGGCGACCCTATAGGGCCCCTCTTCTACCCTGACTACTCTTTTACAAGCAACTGGACACCCGTAGCAGGCGTGGGGTCCGACCAGATATTGCTTGCTTAGGGTTACTCCGTCTATCTTAGACGCTAATTCAAGGTTCTCACCCAGGGACCAGTTCTTGATAGGCAGATCACCACTTATGGCACTACCAACCATGCCGCCGTCAGTGCCGTAGGCCCGTAAGCTACGTGTGATTGCGCTAGCTTTGACCTTTTGCATGACCTGCTTGCGCCTCTTCTCGAATTCAGCAGGCGTGGCCGGTTCAACCTTCCCTGTTCCCCGAACTGCGATCGCCTTCAGATTCTTGGCCCCCATCACCGCGCCGACACCGCAGCGACCGAATACCGCATCCTTATCATTTATTGCTGTGGCATATTTAACCAGGTTCTCCCCCGCCTGGCCGATTGCCAGGACCTTCACCTTTCTCCTTCCTCCGATGCGTTCCTTGAGCAGGTCGGTAGTCTCATAGATGTCTTTGCCCCAAAGGTCGGAAGCGTCTTTGATCTCAACTTTGTCATCATCAATAAAGAGATATACAGGCTTATCGGAAATGCCCTCTACTGCGATGCCATCGTAGCCCGCGAATTTCATCTCGGGGCCAAGATTGCCCCCGCAGTTGCTCTCCCCCCAGATATTAGTCAGAGGAGATTTGAAACCTGCTGCAAGGCGTGATGCTCCGGGAAGGGCAGTACCTCCCAGGGGCCCGGTCATTAAGAAGAGGATGTTCTCTCCAGCTAATGGATTTACATCAGGAGAAACGCGATCGAGGAAGAGTTTGGCCGCCACTCCGCTCCCACCGATGAATCTGCGTAACACGTCTTGCTTCAGTGCGGAGTGTCCAATTGTGCCATTGGTCAAGTTGATCTCCAATATCTCCCCGCAATAGCTTCCCACTTCTACCTCCCAGGAAAGACTTGTAAGTACCTTTTCCCCATGTTTCCCTACATCCCCAGAACGTCACGCAGTGCCGTCGCCTTTCGCAAAGAGGAATCTCTATGTCGCTGCCGTCGAGTTACTCATAAACCCCTGTAAGGGGCAGGACCTGGATGACAAGAAGAAGAGGATGTACAACGAGACTACTAATCGTCCCGGAATGCTGGCATCATAATGTTGCCGGAATCTTGGTCCACAGGTCGCACGCGTAGA
>CAYVES010000132.1:0-7087 GCA_964449845.1 uncultured Dehalococcoidia bacterium | reverse complement strand
TGTCCTGAGCGGAGCCGAAGGGCTCACCACGAACGGCTGGGTAGGTTGCCCGACGTCGGGCAACTCACCCACAGCCGGATGCGCTCACAGTTTTCACCATTCGTTGGTGGCCAGCCGCCCATACAGGTTTGCTTCTCAGCGCAACACGGAGCGCTCTTGAATACCTGACGGCATGATACCCCCAAGCCAACGCTTTGTCAATTTCGAAAGGGTTATCTTGCCTGGCAGCGTATTTGTTCCCACTCATCCGCCCTTTTTCGACCCGGTAACTGAGATCCGCTTGTAAGACCTTTGCAACTCCTTTTCTGACCAAAGGGGTTGACAAGAAGGGTAAATGCCTTTTATAATTAGAATAGTTAGACGAGTCTAACAGTTCAGGGGCGGAATGGTAAGCGAACAGACTGCCAGCATGGAAGACTACCTCGAGGCGATAGCCAAGCTCCGCGAGGAGGAGCCCGAGGTTAGGGTAACCCAAATCAGCAGAAGGCTGGGGGTGAAGAAGCCCAGCGTCACCGCCGCTTTGCACAAGCTTTCGGAAGACGGCCTTGTCAAGCATAAGAGATACGGACATGTCGAGCTTACTCGCGAGGGCCGGAGGATAGCAGAGGACGTCATGCACCGCCACGAGGTGCTCTTTCGCTTCCTCTCTGAAGTGCTGGATGTTAATCGTGAGATAGCCCAGGAAGATGCCTGCAAGATGGAGCACTCGCTGAGCCACACTGGCCTGGAGAGGCTGGCGAAGTTCGTAGAGTTTGTTTTGAGCTGCCCCAAGGGAGAACCTCTGTGGCATAAAGGGTTCAAGTACTACTTTGAGCATGGTGAGCGTGATCAAGATATAGTGGCAAGATGCTTCGGGGCAGACAGCTAAAGCTCTATTTTTTTCAACGCCGAAAGTTAGTCGGTGCTAACATTAGGATGGTGCTAAAGGAAATGAGGGCTGATGAGTAGCGTTAAAGCCGGTACCCTCTCCGAGAAAGAGGCCTCTTGAGCGGAAAAAGTCAAATAACAGTGAACCACCTGCAGGCCGGGCAGTCGGGAAGGGTGGTTCAGATAATGGGGGGACACAGCTTGGTCAACCGCCTCAATTCCCTGGGCATCCGACCGGGTAAGCGCATAACCAAGGTGAGCGCGATGTTCATGCGGGGCCCGGTGACTCTCCTGGTAGATCGAGCCCAGGTTGCCATCGGCTTTGGCATGGCGGGCAAGATCGTGGTTGAGGTAGACTAGTGCGTATCCTGCTCATGGGGAATCCCAATGTGGGCAAGAGCGCCTTCTTCTCTCGCATCACCGGAACAAGAGTAATCGCCTCCAACTACCCAGGCACCACTGTGGGGTTTACCAAGGGCTCCATGAAGCTGGGTCAGGAGCAGGTTGAGGTTATCGATGTCCCCGGCACCTACACCCTGGAGCCCATCTCCAAGGCAGAGGAAGTGGCTTCTCAGATGCTCCAGGATGGCGACCTGGTGATCGACATCGTGGATTCCACCAATCTGGAGCGCAATCTCTACCTGACCCAGGAGCTACTGGAGAGACAAATCCCCGTTGTCGTGGCTTTGAATATGTGGGATGATACCAAACACCGGGGGATAAGCATCGATGTTGCGAAGCTGGAGGGTCTCTTGGGGGTGCCGGTTATCCCCACGGTTGCGGTAACCGGGCAGGGGATAAAGGAGCTGGCAGATCGTATCCCTGAAGCTGCCTCCCCCCAGATGCCCGAGCGCACCCCTGATGAGCGGTGGGCCGCCGTCGGCAGCATCATTAGCCAGGTTCAAACCATAACCCATCACCACCATACCTGGCTGGAGCACCTGCAGGATGCCTCCATCAAGCCCCTGACTGGCCTTTCCATCGCCGCCCTAGTGCTCGCCACCTCCTTTTTTGCGATCCGCTCTATCGGCGAGGGCCTGATCGGCTATGTCATGGAGCCTCTCTTTGAAAAGCTCTGGGCCCCGCTAATGATGAAACTGAGCGAGCTTCTAGGCTCGGGTGGCTTCTGGCACGATATGCTCATCGGCGAATTGTTCGATGGAGAGATCGACTTTTTTCAATCCATGGGGGTCTTGACCACGGGCCTCTTTATCCCTTTGGGCGCTGTATTGCCCTACATCCTTGCCTTCTACCTCATCTTAGGCCTACTTGAAGATGTGGGCTACCTCCCCCGGCTGGCAGTGCTGCTCGACAACCTCATGCACCGAATCGGCCTACACGGCTACGCCATAATTCCCACCATGCTCGGACTGGGGTGCTTAGTGCCAGCAATCATGGCCACCCGTATCCTCGAGAGCCGGCGGGAGCGGTTTATCGCTGCCACGCTGATTTCCATCGCTATCCCCTGCGCTGCCTCCCAGGCGATGATCTTCGGCCTGGTGGGGGCGGAGGGAGAGCAGTATGTGGCGATGGTTTTTGGCACTCTGTTTGTGGTTTGGCTAGTCTTGGGCATCATCCTGAACCACACTGTTAGGGGATTCAGCCCCGAGATCCTCATCGAGATTCCCCCTTATCGCCTACCCTCCTGGCGAGCGGTGTTGACAAAGCTCTGGGGAAGGGTCTATGGCTTCCTTAGAGAGGCCCTGCCCATAATTCTACTGGCAATCTTTGCTATCGGCATCCTCTATACCCTGGGGATTTTCGATGCCATCGCTAAGGTCACCGCCCCGGTAGTGAGCGGGATCTTCGGTCTGCCAAAAGAGGCAGTAGTCGCCATCGTGGTTGGTTTCTTGCGCAAGGACGTGGCTATCGGGCTACTGGCCCCGCTTTCGCTGAGCGCAGGGCAACTGGTGATCGGCTGCGTCGTGCTGACAATGTTCTTCCCCTGCATCGCTACCTTTGTAGTCCTTGCCAGGGAACTGGGCTTTAGGGGCTTGCTCGTGGCAATCGGAGTAATGATCGCCGCCACGGTAGTTGTCGGCGGGCTGCTAAACCTGATTTTGTAGGGGGTCGCTGGGGGCATTGGCCGAGAGAGATTCGCTGTCATTGCGAGCGCAGCGAAGCAATCGCTGTGTCGTAACATACCTGCAAGATTGCTTCGTCGCTGAGGCTCCTCGCAATGACATTGACCGGTGGGGCCCGTTGCCACCTCACCCACCCTACCACTTCTGGATCCCCGCTTGCGCGGGGATGACATCGTGTCTGACCATCAAGCGTCTTTTTCCTGTCATTCCTGCGGAAGCAGGAACCCACAAGGGGTCCAACCTCCTAGGAGCACTCGTGCCCTAGGGGCTGCCACCTCTGCCTGCCACTACGCCTGTCCTTTTCCCTTTGCGCCTGGGAGGTCGCTTATGTGTCCACAACTCCTTGAGGAAGTTTCGGTCAAGCAGGTGTTTATTATCCGCTACATCCAGGAGATCCCGGGACACGTTGCTTTCAAAGTAGGCCACCTCAACGTATTTGCCCACGTTTTTCACCGCTTGCAGGGCATAGGCGAAGTCCGAATCCCCGCTTACCAGAACCGCCACGTCATAGAGGTCATTCCAGGCGAAATGCAGCAGGTCTGTGACCAGCATAACATCGATGCCCTTTTCCACAGGAATACCCTGCGCCAGCTTGGTGCTCCCCAGGCGTGCCTCTAAATACGGTGTTTCACGAAGATTGTTGAGAAACTCCTGCTGCTCTCGGTAGGCATCAGGCCGCTGGCTCGGGTCTTGCAGGACATTGTAATAGTAGGCTCGAAACAGGTGCCGCGATCCACAGAGTTTGCTAATAAACTCGGCAAACTTGAGGTCATAGCGACTGAAGTTAGCACGCAGAGCGTGATACAGGTTGCTCCCGTCTATGAAAATCGCCACTCTATCTTCCATGGATTTCCCCATGAGCTTCTCCTTCAAAAACGCTCCCAGACAAATAATACGCAATTCTCACCAACCCGTCAAGTCGAAGCGGGCGGGATGCCTTCTAGCGCCACGACGGTCGGAATCGCTTCTACTCCCTGATCAGCAGGACTAAGCCCAGCATCGCCACGCCCGCCATCGCCGCCCCGAAGAAGAAGGGCGCCTCCGGCCCGATCAGATGCCACAGCCAGCCCGCGATCAGGCTCGCCGGCAGCAGAGAGAGCCCCACAGCCGTATGATAGAGCCCATAGGCGGTGCCCCTCCTCTCCGCCGGCACAAGGTCACAGACAAAAGCGCGCGATACTCCCTCAGCTACCCCGTAGTAGAGCCCGTAGAGCGCAAACAATAGCCACACGTGCCACGCCGCAGATGCCACAGCAAGCCCCAGATAGGCAAGGGCATAGATTGTCCAGCCAACCACGATAACACCCTTCCTCCCCAGCCTATCCGAGACCAGCCCTGCGGGCAAAGCTACTACAGCATAAACCAGGTTAAAAGCCACGAACAGGAGGAGAATCTGAGGAACCGAAAACTCAAGGCTCTGGGCGCGAAGGATGAGGAAAGCATCGCTGGAGTTGCCCAGGGTAAACACAACCATTATCGCCAGAAAGAGCTTGAAGCGGAAATCGAACCCCTTTTTGGTCTGAACAGCGCCTGAAGGCTGCCCGTTGGCCGAGCAGCTAATCCCTGCGGAATCGGCCCCCCTCCCCCGCTCCCGGACGAAAAACAGGAGGACGAGCACAGCAAGCACAGCGGGGGCTATCCCCACGAGCACAATGGTCTGAAACGCATCCCTAGTGAGCTCAAGCCCGCCCCTCTGCACAAGATAGACAACCATAGCCGCCACAGCGAGGCCAACTACAGCGCCCGCCGTGTCCATGCCCCTATGGAGGCCGAAGCTCTTGCCCATCTCCTCAGGAGGAGCGGAGTCGGCAACCAGGGCATCCCGCGGCGAGGTCCTAATGCCCTTCCCCACCCGGTCTACGAAGCGCACCACCGCCACCACACCCCAGGTGGTGGCGAAGAACAGGAAGGGCTTGGCTAGGGTGGAGACGCTGTATCCAAAGACAGTCAGGCCCTTCCGCCGTCCCAAACGGTCGCTGAGCCAGCCACTAAGCACCTTGAGCAGGCTCGCGGTGCCTTCGGCAATCCCCTCGATGAGGCCAATGACCGGCGTCCCCACTCTAAGCACGTTCAACAGGAACAAGGGCACGAGCGTGAAGATCATGTCGCTGGAGACATCGGTGAGGAAGCTCACCACGCCCAGGAAGAAGACATTGCGACTGACCCCAAAGAACTTTCTTCTATCGTCATGTTCCATGATTTATTTGTCCAGGAGTACCTCGTCTACCAGTTCAGCGATTTTCTTCCTCGCCTCGCCGAGAATCACCATCCCCTGCTCCGTTATCGTGTAGTACTTGCGCACCTTCCCATCGACCACTCTCTTCCGCACAGAGAGATAGCCCTCTTTCTCAAGCCGGTGAAGGGTGGGATAGAGAGTCCCAGGGCTCAGCCGATAGCCATGCCGACCTAGCTCCTCTAGGATCTCAACTCCATATATCGGCTCTCTTGAAGCATGATAGAGAACGTGAATTTTCACGAAGCCGAGGAAGAAGTCCTTGAGCACAGCATCCTCCGTAATATCACCTGGCGATATCGTCATATGATATCACGATTCGTCTTGCCCGTCAAGGTAGGGGCGACCCAACGGGTCGCCCCTACTTCTGTTGATGAGTATGAGCGAAAGATGTATTATACTGACAAGCTGTGTATCAAGATACTATTGCCGCAATATCCACCCCCATAGGCGAGGGCGGGATCGGAATCGTGAGGTTGAGCGGGAACGAGGCCCGGCCTATTGCCCAGAGGCTGTTCCCCAAGCCACTAGCGAACCGACGTCTAGTCTATGGGCACATAAGTGACCCTGAAAATGGAGAGGTTGTTGATGAGGTGCTCGTGGCCTACATGGAGGCACCCCACACCTATACCAGAGAGGACCTTGTCGAGATCAACTGCCATGGGGGGCCTCTACCTCTACAGCGCGTCCTGGAGCTAACCCTGCGCTACGGCGCCAGGCTGGCTAACCCCGGCGAGTTCACCCTGAGGGCGTTCCTCAACGGCAGGATAGACCTGGCGCAGGCGGAGTCGGTCTTGGACGTGGTTCAAGCCAAAACCCAGGCCAGCCTCCGTCTGGCTGTGCAGGGCCTGGAGGGCAAACTCTCAGAGCCGATCAAGCAAGTGCGCAGCGACCTAATGGAGATACTTGCCTATCTCACCGCCAGAATCGACTTCCCCGAGGACGAGGTTGAGGAACAAGACATCTCCGGGCCTCTGGAGAAGGCGCAGTTGACTTTGCAGGACCTTATTGCCAACGCCGATGCCGGCATGGTCTACAGACAAGGGGTGAGGACCGCTATCGTGGGACGACCCAATGTAGGAAAGTCGAGCCTCTTGAACCGCCTGCTACGCCAGAGTCGGGCGATTGTCACCACCACCCCCGGCACCACCCGCGATACCCTGGAGGAAGTGGTAAACCTAAAAGGCGTACCCTTCCTTCTCATTGACACCGCTGGTATCATTGACAGCAGGGACGAGGTGGAAACCCTGGCGGTGGAACGAAGCAAGAAGGCCATCGAGCAAGCAGACTTCGTTTTGTTTGTACTCGATTCCAGCGAGCCGCTAGCCGACTCAGACAGGCAACTAATCGATCTTCTCACTGAGAAAACAGTGCTGGTGGCAGCCAACAAATGCGATCTGCCGCCTCAGGTAGACATCAACGAGCTGCCCTGGCTACAAGTCTCAACCTCGGCGCTGACCGGGGAGGGGCTCACCGATCTCGAGAACGGGATGGTGAACACCGTCTTAGGGGGCAGGGTGATTACCTCAGATGCCTCGCTGGTGACCAACCCTCGCCACAAAGAGGCGCTGCTGAGAGCAGAAGAGCACCTAGGCCAAGCCCAGACCGCTATCGCAGAAGCCCTACCCGACGACTTCGTCACCATCGATCTCACCGCAGCCTTGAACGCCCTGGGAGAGATAACAGGAGAGGCAGTTACCGAGGAGCTTCTGGAGACTATCTTCAGCCGGTTCTGCATCGGGAAGTAGTACATGGGAAAATCCTAAATACTAATTTCGTCCGGCTGAGCTCACGACGAAGTCTAAGCACTGAACAAATTCAAATATCAAAATGCAAAAGGAAAAGCCGGTAGCGTCGTGACTCCTGTCACGACGAAGAATTCGTTGCCACAGGAGTGGCAACG
>CAYVES010000131.1:4762-7091 GCA_964449845.1 uncultured Dehalococcoidia bacterium | reverse complement strand
GCCCAGGGAGTCAAAGGGACGGTGGAAGTCTTCGCAAAATACTGCGCTGGGCTCAAAGACATCGAGGATTTCTCCCATATTATCCTGGTCTATCATTTTCACCTGGCCGAAGGCTACTCGCTGGAAGCCAAGCCATTCATGGACGAGGAGGCGCGTGGAGTATTTGCCATGCGAGGTCCAGCGCGGCCAAACCCGATTGGGCTCTCAGCGGTACGCCTGGTCAAAGTCGAAGGCTGCACCCTTCACATCGAAGATGTAGATGTTGTTGACGGCACTCCGCTACTGGACATCAAGCCCTACGTGCCTGATTTCGACTGGCGAACAGGGGAGCGGGTGGGATGGCTGTCTGAGAAATCAAGGAATGTCCGCCAAGAGAGGTCGGACCGACGTTTCGCCCCGGGAGAGAACAAGCGCTGCACTTGACTATGGCTGAACAGAAAACATGTGGCCCTTGGGGGGAAATCAGCCAAGTGTGGCCCGGGTTTCCGAGGCGAGCTTCTGGTCTAAGCTTGTTTTGGGCTGCCTATAGCCAAAAGAGAGGTTAGGGCAGCAGTGGCCGCCAGCCCCGCCCCAGTTACATAGGCCCAGCGCAAACCATCGAGAAACTCCTGTATGTCGGCAGGGCTGAATTGACCTGGGCGCAGAGACGCCGCCATGGGGGCCACGTTGTAAAGCACAGCACCAGCAGTAGCTATTCCCAGCACCATGCCCACATTACGCATGGCGGCCAATATCCCCGAGGCAATACCCAGATGCCATGGGGGAACACTTCCCATGACAGTACTGTTATTGGGACTCTGGAACATACCCATTCCCACGCCAGCGATACACAGGCGCCAGATGACATCCCACGCACTGGCAGATGCGTTCAAACCGCTAAGGAGAAACAAACCCAAGGCGGCGATAACCATGCCGCAAAAGGCCAGCCCTCTCGTCCCAATTCGATCAGAAAGCGCGCCGCTCAGTGGCGCCACGAACAATGTAGCTACTGGGGAAGCGGCCATTACCAACCCCGCTCTGAGTATGCTGTAGTGCAACGCGAATACGAGGTAGAAAGGTGTCAGGAAGACCACCGCGTATAACGCCATGAAGCTGAGGAGTGCGCTCAGACTGGCGAAGCTGAATCGGCGGCTTGTGAAAAGTGCCAGGTTGAGCATGGGCTGTGCCGAGGTGCGCTCTATCCAGAAGAACAGCACGCCAGAAAGGATAGCGACTCCCAGCAGCACAAGGGGCACGGGTGATGCCCATCCCCAGTCCTCGCCTCTGTTAGCGTAGAGAAGCAAGGTGGTGAGAAAGACAAAGGCCGTCAGAGCCCCGGCCAAATCGAGGCGTTGTCCTGGATTCGCCTTGCCCTTGGGTATGATACGGTAACCCAGAAGCACAGCGGTGATACCAATGGGAACATTGATGAAGAAGACGTAGCGCCAGCTCAGGTCTTCGGCAATCAAACCACCGATAGTTGGCCCCAGGCCCAGCGCCACGGCTATGCTGATGGCATAGATGCCCATCGCCTTGCCCCGCTCGGTTGGGGGGAAAGCTGACGTGACGATGGCGAAGCCTACCGCCATCAACATACCTGCTGCAAGCCCTTGCACGGCCCTAAATGAGACTAGCATCCAGATGCTCTGAGAGGTACCGCACAGTACGGATGACACGGTGAAGGCAGCCAGCCCGTAAAGGAATATCCTTTTGTATCCCACCATGTCTCCCAGCCGGCCGTACAGCAAGATGAGGCAGCTAATAGTCAATAGGTAGACAGTCGGCACCCATTGAGCTATAGGGATGTCGGTTTGGAAGTACCCAGTGATGTCGGGGAGGACTGTGTTCACTATGCTGCCATCCAGAGGCGCCATAAATGTGCCCAGCATTACCGCCCCCAGGATAAGCCACTTGGCTTCGAGGCCTTTCTTTGTTGCTGGTGCACCGATGTCGGTCATCTCATACCCCACTTACGTCCGGTTCACCTGAGCGGAGCTCGTTGATTCAGCAGAGCCACGTCGTCCGATAGGCAAAGTTCTCGGGAAGGCCAAACTTGACAAGACAATCCAGATTATACTTTGGCGGAGATGGTAGCACAACTATCGCCGCGAAATACGTGTCGCGACCAAGTCACTGAACGCCCGGGGCATGGCGATATCGGCATCACCCTGGATATCCACTCACACGTGATGCCTGGGCCGCAAGAGGCCGCAGCGAGGCAGTTTGAGGAAGGTCTACTGGACGTGTCAACCGTCCGACTCAGGGCAAGTCTACGTTAGACCGAGATTATGGCGAAGATGATTCCGGACTGCCTTGTAGAAATTCGTCTCAATCACAAGACCCTAGCCTT
>CAYVES010000131.1:0-4662 GCA_964449845.1 uncultured Dehalococcoidia bacterium | reverse complement strand
AAACGGGGATACTGCTCTATCTATTGGAAAGGAGACGTATTCTGGGGCGCTCGACAAGGACTTCTTGATGGAGCAGCCATCCGGGAATCAAATAGTCTTAGGCCCAAAAGGCCATTTTTGCGGATGATCTACACAGGCAGGTTCACTCCAACTGGAAGCTGTGAATCGCTTCGTCAATAATCGCCTCGTCCTGCTCAAAAGTGGTGGGCATGCTTAAACCCGCGATAAAGAAAGCCTGAGTCCCTTGAAGCACTACCACATACTTGCCTTTGAGACTGTAGCCTTCCGTTGTCCCGCTGAACACGATCTCGTAGGCCGGGGTCCCGTCGTCCAGCGTGATATCACCTTCGGAGAACAACTCGTAGTCAGCGAAGTGCTGGCTCAAATCCTGCTTAAACTGTGGCCCATACTCGGCAAGGGTTGTCCCCTCACCTACAAGCGATTGACTGACGGTTACACTGGGCAATCCCACGCCTGACATGAAGGTTACGATCTCGCCAGGGCGATCTATTAAGGTCTCCATCCATCCTGCGGGGTAGGTTATGGAGAAGCCGTACTCGGCGTTTGTGTAGGTGCCCCCGGCACTGGGGGTTGGGGGTACATAGGTATAAGTCGGCAGCAGCTTGAAGCTATTCACAGTGGCGTCTATCATCTCCCCACCCTGATCGAAGACAGTGGAATCTCCCATGGCTCCAACTGCGAAACCCTGCTTTCCCCGCGCAAGCATGACAAATCTGAACTTTTCAACTTTGCCGCTCCCAAGGTCTCCTTCACCCACTATCTCGTAGCCAGAGACGCCTTCGCCTATAGTGACTTCACCCTCCGAGATCAGTTCGAACTCCGGCATGGATTCCATGTACTCCTTGCCTTCTGCCACATAGTCAGCCAAAACATAGTCCTCGGTCTTGTATTCCAGGGACACTGTCGCAGATAGAGTTCCTTCGGGGCCTGCGAACGTGACAGAGAAGTATGTCCCCATCCCCTGTGTAGTCTCGGTCCACTCTTCGGGATACTCGATGGAAAAGCCATGTTCCGTGTTCTCATAAAGGGTCATAGGTAGGGGTGTGGGTGTCGGCGTCGGCGTTTCTTCCTCTTCACCACACCCGATAGCACCGATCGAAAGCGCCAGCACCAGCAAAGGTATTGCCACAATCTCTAGCTTCCTCATTCTGCCTCCTTTACCCGCTACTCTCTCCAAATCCGCCTGTTTGGATTTGCCATCGGTAGCACAGCATAACACAATCTTAACTCCCCGACACAGGATTTGTAAAGGGGGGTGAGATACTGTTGGTTTCACACCACTGCAACAGTTCCGTCTCCGGGGCCTCCCAAAAGGGAGTCGTTTTGAAGCAGCAGCCCTGATATTGCTATTCCGAATGAAGCTGAACCACACAAGTTCAATGTGCAACCCGAAATAAGGTTGAATCTGAGATGTCCTCATATGCGCAGTCGAGCAAGTGCGGGCCACGTCAAATTGTGCTATATTTGTGAATAGCTTGAGCTAGGCCAGATTAGGTTTTGAGCGAGCCTTGGCTAGGAGCTTGAGATGAGGCAAGTGATGCCCCTTCTGGCATTATGTTTGCTACTGGCTTGCGGCTGCACACCGACGATGGAGACACCCAGCACATCTTCACCTCAAGCAGTGCCTGACTCAGGGGCACCCCAGCTGATTGTTGTCTACGATAATAACCCGTTTGATAATCGACTACGCACGGCCTGGGGTTTCTCCTGCCTGATAAGGCTTCCCCAAGAGACAGTTCTATTTGATACCGGTGGTGATAGTTCCACACTGCTGCATAATATGAGACAGCTCCAGATAGACCCCAGGGAAGTTGATGCTGTGGTGCTATCACATATACACGGTGACCACGTGGGCGGGCTAAGCGGCTTCTTAGAGCAAAACAGCGCTGTCACTGTTTACCTGCCGAAGTCATTTCCCAGAAGCTTTGCATATGATGTAGAGTCGCTTGGGGCAAGGGTGGAAGAGGTATATGAAGCTAAAGAACTTTTCCCGAGTGTATTCACCACTGGTGAACTTGGGAACGGCACAAAGGAGCAGTCACTGATCGTAAAAACCAGCGAAGGACTGGTGATAATAACCGGTTGTGCCCATCCTGGTGTGGTAAACATCATCCGAGTGGCCAAGGACATATTACCTGACAGTAGGGTATACCTGGTGATAGGCGGCTTCCATCTATCTGGGGCATCCTCCACCCAAATTGAAGCTATCATTGACAGTTTTGTCGAGTTGGGTGTGGAAAGGGTGGCTCCTTGCCACTGCAGTGGAGATGAGACGCGCACGCTGTTTGAGGAACGATATGGAGAAAGTTATATCGAGAGCGGGGTGGGCAAAATAATACCGCTTCCATAATTTGTGAGAGGTGCACAGGGGGGATCCATGAAAGTCATTGGATTAATCGGCGGCATGAGCTGGAATTCTACATTGGAGTACTATCGAATCATCAATGAGTTATTTTCCCAGAGGCTGGGCGGTCTTCACTCAGCCCGCCTAATCCTGTATAGCTTAGACTTTGATCAGATTGACACGGCTCAGCGTGAAGCCCGTTGGGATGACGCAGCCCATATTCTTATCGAAGCAGGCAGCGCTGTTAAGCGGGCTGGTGCCGACTTCCTAGTAATTTGCACGAATACTATGCACAAAGTTGCTGATGTGGTGGCCGAGAAAGCTGGCTTACCTGTGCTTCATATTGTCGATGTAACTGGAAATGCAATCAGTGAGCTAGGGCTGCAGCGGGTAGGCCTGCTCGGGACGCGCTTTGTAATGGAGGAAGCTTTCTACCGGGAAAGGCTCCGCAAACGATTCGATGTCGAGGTACTTGTGCCCGCAGAACACGATATGACAGCTATCCATCGAATTATCTATGACGAGCTCTGTGAGGGTAGGATCAAGGCTTCTTCACGCCGTGCTTGTGTTAAGATTATGAATGGACTGATACGACAAGGCGCCGAGGGAATTGTGCTCGGATGCACCGAACTCCCCTTGCTTATTCGGTCTAGTGACATAGATGCTCCGCTAATCGATACTGCTCAGGTACACGCGCAAGCAGCGGTCAATCTGGCACTCACTGAACAGTAGCGATTTGCTCCTATTGGTACGTCGTTGCACTTCATTCTGGGCATCCAACAATTGGGCGGAATGTTACTCCAGCCACTCCGTTGGATAATCTCCTGCTCCAAGAAACGAGATACCCCTACCAAAGTGGAATCTTCACTTTGCCACCTCCGAGAACCGCCAACTCAGTCGATCTCCCCATCCCGAGAGTGATAATTGAGGCTTCCCCTGTCAATCTCTCGACATCCGCATTCAGCGGTACTACAGTCGATGGTAGTTGCCTGACAGCACGTCTCCTGATACAATGCTAGCGCTGTATGGTTTGATATTGATAGCGTGAGGTGCATGCAATGTATGAGTACAACTTCTCTGACGCAACTATGACAACCTGGGTACTCCTTCGCCAAACCTGGTCTGCGATGGAAAAGGCAGCCGAGCGTAAACTTGCTAAGACATGCCTGACACTTGAGCAGGTCCACGTGCTCTGGATTTGCAGGGACTACCCTGGCCTATTGACCACCGCTCAGATCGCCCGCCTTCTCTCTCGCCAAAGTCAAACCGTCACCGGATTGCTCAATAGACTGGAGAGAAAGGGCTTACTGAAGAGAGTCCTCAGGCGGAAAGGAAAGCCATTCACAGAAATCAAGATAACTGACAAGGGGACGGAAACCGTTGGTCCTGCGATAGAGGTCGCGAGGGCCCTGATGAAAGAGATCATGTCCACTTTGTCAGCACGGGAGCACGAAGACGTACAAAGGGTGCTCAGAGTATTGCAGCGCAAGACAGCCGAATTGCTACAAGTAGAGCTAACACCACTGCCGGCCGAGTATGCGGAGGAGACCATTGCGGTATAATACTTCGACTCCCTACCTTCTGATCAAGGTGTCTAGACTCTAGACATATCATTGCGATTGACTTCAGCGCATACATAGCTAGCTCAGTAGATTATTGCAGAAATTGCGGCCCCGAACCCCATCGGCGGCACTGATCCAAAATGCTTATTGACATTTCGGCAGCCAACACTCTATTCTCCGTACAACAATTGCAGCTTTGTGAAGGAAGTGAAGGTGAACGGGGATAAAGTGCTCTTGACATAGACGATACCTCTGCCGCCAGATGGGATTACGCATGAGGCAGCAGAGGTTCTTGATACAGTACAGTATGGTGGGCGATGTAGGACTTGAACCTACGGCCTTCTGTGTGTAAATTGGAAGTGTCATGTGCTGCCTAGTGCCACCAGATACGACACCACCTTGTCTAGTCTGGTGTCGAGCCCTATTTTGTATCTGACTGTGCGATCCCGTGCCACAGGGTGCTAAGCAGTTTGTCGGCAAAATGTCGGCAAACTAGCGGCTTGCTGGAGAAATGACAAGACACTTCGCAAGTCAAATGGGGAAACTTCTGAGAAGGGGGTTGGCTCTTGGGACAAGCAAAGCTTAGACGGGTAGACGGTCGCAAAGCACCACCCTGCAAAGGAGCCCAATGCCTAATAGCTGGAGTGGGTGCGACCCTTTTAAGACCCACTCCTAATATGAACCTCTATGAGGTCGTGAAATGGCACTTGGAACGTGTGCCTCCGAGTAGAGAAT
>CAYVES010000130.1:0-7161 GCA_964449845.1 uncultured Dehalococcoidia bacterium | reverse complement strand
GAATCATGAAGGCGTTGATTATTGAAGATGCCCCGGAGATCGTGGAGTCTATTTCGCTGGCCTTTCAGATACACTGGCCTGAGGCTCAGTTAGTGTCCACCCACATGGGAAAGAAGGGGATAGAGTTGGCGGAGAGTGAAGCTCTTGATATCATCATTCTTGATCTGGGGCTTCCGGATATGAGCGGCTTCGAGGTGTTAGAGAAAATCCGCCTCTTCTCCTCTGTACCCATTATTATCCTCACCGTTAAGGCAGAGGAAGCAAATGTAGTCAAAGGGCTGGAGTGGGGGGCAGACGATTACATAGTCAAGCCCTGCGGACAGCAGGAGCTCCTGGCGCGGATAAAGGCCAGGGTGCGCGATAAGACCTATTTTGCTGAAGAGTCACCCATCTCTTTTGGGCCGCTGCTCTTTAATCCCCGCACACGCCAGCTTCTGTATGGAAAAAGGGAGATAAACCTCACCGCCATCGAAGCTCATATCATTCACCACCTGATGAGAGCCGGAGGTGATGTGGCAAGCTACTCCAGTCTTGTTGAGGAAGTGTGGGGGGAGGCCTACCCCGGGTCTGTAGACAGTCTCAGGGTTCATATCAGGCGCCTGCGGGAGAAACTGGAAGCAGACCCTGGCCACCCACAGCTTCTTCTCACCAAAGCTGGCATAGGATACTTCCTGGCGAAACCAGGCTGAACCTGGTTGAAGCGATGCCTGCCATTGTGGCTGGAACTCATATCATTATCATCCCTCCACTTTCCTCGACAAAATGGCAGATCACAAATACAGCCGTGCCATCGTGGGGCAAGCTGTTCGTTCCAGCCTGAACTGTAATCTATTTGTAAGCTCTTTGTAATTTGCCCTTTACATCCGTAAGTGGTTCTTAATCCTACGTGCTTACAATTGAGTGGTACTGCATATGATTGTCTAGATTGTCTTTTGGGGCGAGAAAAGAGTTTCTGAGCCAGACCTGGTCTGTGATCGACAAGGCAGCCGAGACTAGACTCGCTAAGATGCATCTAGCCCCTGATAAGACCGCTGTGGATTTGCAGGGACCACCACGGTCGCCGAGACAGGTTGTAATTCTGCTGCCAAAGTCAGAACGTCATTGAAACGCTCAACAGAATGCAGAAAGAAGGCTGGGAGTAGCGTGATGAGCTGGGCCAGGAAGACCAGTTCGTTGTGCGCTACGGCCTAGTATCCACGGAAGTCAAGCCAACTACCAAGGGTTAGGTACTGGTTTCCCAACTTCATTAGGAAGCTTTGCTGAGCTTAGCTGAAGACATTATCTTGGGGCCCGCAGGGCTGCCTCTCTGCACGAGACTGGCGGAGCTTCACGGAGGGTAAATATGGGTGGAAACGCACGTAGGTAGAGGCTCGACCTTTGACCCCTCATTGCCCCTAGAAGCTCCTGATTGGCATTAGAGAAATCCTTGATGCGACAGGAATTGTGAAAGCACTGATTATCGAAGATGACCCGGAGATCGTAGAGTCTGTTGGCCTGGCCTTCCGGATACTCTGGCCTGACGCTCAGTTAGTATCCACTCACCTGGGGAAGAAAGGGATAGAGTTGGCGGAGAGTGAAGCCCACAACATTATCATCCTTGATCTAGGGCTTCCCGATATAAGCGGCTTCGAGGTGCTAAAGCAAGTCCGCCTCTTCTCCGCCGTACCCATTATTATCCTCACTGTTAAGACAGAGGAACCAGATATAGTCAAAGGGCTGGAGTGGGGGGCAGACGATTACATAGTCAAGCCCTGTGGACAGCTCGAGCTCCTGGCACGGGTAAAGGCCAGGATGCGCGATAAGAACCATTTTGCTGAAGATCTGCCCCTTACTCTTGGCTCACTGAGCTTTAATCCCCTCACACGCCAGCTTCTGTACGGAAAAAAGGAGATAAACCTTACTGCCATCGAAGCTCATATTATTCACCACTTGATGAGAATGGGGGGTCGTGTGGCAACCTACTCTGGCCTTGCCGAGGAGGTATGGGGTGACGATTACCCCGGGTCTGTAGACAGCCTCAGGGTTCACATCAGGCGCCTGCGGGAGAAACTGGAAGCAGACCCTAGCCACCCACAGCTTCTTCTCACCAAAGCCGGCATAGGATACTTCCTGGCGAAGCCAGCCTGAAGCTGACCCAAATAGTGCCTACTGCTGCTAGGCGTTTGAGGTTCATAGAGGTGCAATCCTTTGGGGAGAGGCTGAGTCTCCCCAGAGGGATATCCAGCCTCCATCAAGCCCCTGATACCTGCGATACCGGCTCTATCTCTGACCCGTTCTGAAGATCTTGGCTCTGCACGTTGGGCCGCCCACCCTGAGTTGCAGGTTCCCCCCTCTTCATCGTATCCTTTCAGCCCCGTTCATTTCCCTTCTAGCACGGCACCCTATACAATAAGCTTGCATTAGTCCCCCCCCATTTTTCGTAGGGAGCATAGTATATTCAACCTCTTTTCGGCTGTTCCTGGTACTATCTTCCCATCAGCGACTCTCCAGAAGAGCTATTGCATACCTAACGGCAGCTCTGCTAACATATGAGCATGTAGTAGTATCCTACAGTACACATGTAGGCGTCTATGATTCAGGCCACGATTTCATGGTCGTAGTTGATGTAGGTTCGATACTACTGCATCGAGATTAAGACAGGGAGTGCATGATGCAGAAGATGATGGAGGAGACAAATCAGGAAAGGATGATGACAGCCCAGCAGGTAGCACACCTCTTGCAGGTTAGCATCTGCAGCGTAAGACGGTGGAGCGATAAGGGTATACTGAAGTTCTACCGCGTTGGCCACCGCGGCGATAGGAGATATTGGCGCGAAGATGTTCTTCGTTTCCTCGAGGATTCTAGCCCCCACCTCAAGGCAGATACCACAGGCTAAAAGGTGCCAGTTCGCCCTAGGCATGGACTGTCTTCCTTTCCCAAGCGGCAAGGTTAGACATTGTAAAAAGGCCAGCTCCTGCGGAATAGGCCTCGCCCAATCGCTGTTGAGCTGGTGAAAGAGCCCAAGAACAGATTGAGACCATTTATAGAGACGCCTACGGACTATTTGACTGCAACGCCACTCTCTCGGATTTCGCCTACATGTAGCATGTTGGCAACCCCCAAATAACCGCTTGCATATGCCCTATGCGACTTGGAAACCAGGCACTTCCCAAGAGCTTCTCTTTGGAATGCCAGGCTTCGTAAGGAGGTTACCCCAGCCTGGCTAGACTGCCCTGTACGACGGTTTGCGCAACTTTCAACGATCGCAGGTGAATCGAGCCGAATGTAAGTTTACGATCTCGCATCATGGGGTGTACTCTGTTTCGTGGCTGCCAGCTTGGTTCTATTCATTGAGATGACCAAACGGAGTATTTGTTCGCTGGCGGCGGTACTTTTCTCTCGTGTATCTAGGACAAATGGGGCATTGATTATCTATGCCTAGCTGTGATAGTCTGCGAGCAGGAATGACAGGGGTCGTCACAACAAGTGAGCGGTGAGGATATGGCCAAATATGAAGAGATAAGCGGTCTGATCAAAAGACCAGCCCGCTGCTGAGCAAACGACCTAGTGCAGGTCCAGGTGTCTAACATGGATGAAGTCAAGGGAACGATACTAATAGTCGATGACGAGGAGCCTATCAGGAACGCCATTTCCCGCAAACTCCAGGCAGAAGGCTACAATTGCGCGGTAGCGGCCGATGGCAAAGCGGCTCTGTGGAAAGCGTTCGCGCAGGACTTCGCCCTGGTGCTTCTGGACGTCAAGATGCCAAGGATGTCAGGGATGGAGGTGCTCTCAAGGATGATTGCTGATCATCCTGATACCGGCGTGGTCATGATAACTGCGGTGGGCGACACGCAGACGGCTGTTGAAGCCATGAAGCAGGGGGCATATGACTATGTGACCAAGCCCTTCAACCTGGACGACTTGGTTATGAGAGTGGAAAAGGCTCTGGAAAGAAGAGGATTGGTACTCAAAAACAGGGACTATCAGCTCCGCCTGGAACAGAAGGTTGAGCAGCAAACAGGACAGGTGCGCCAGTACTGGCGCGAAGCTATTGAGGCGCTTGCCCGTGAAGAGATAGCTCTGAAAGAGGCATCTGGGGCACCTGGCACTAAGAAGAAGGCAGATTCTGAGGATGTCTACTTGCAGATGGCCAGGGTGCTGGCGCAGATGGTTGAGATGCGCGAGCCGTACGCCCGTGGCCATTCGGAGCGTGTAGCCCTGCTGGCCAACGACATCGCTCTCCAGCTTGGCTGCCCTGACGAACTGATAAGGGCTATACAGCTTGCTGCCACAGTCCACGATATAGGGAAGATTGTGATCCCGGACCACATTCTCTTTAAACCGGGGCATTTGACATCAGCAGAGTACAGCGAGATAAAGACGCACCCCATGGCGACGGTGGACATAATACGCCATTTGGACTACTTTAAAGGCATCATACCCCTGGTTGAGAGTCACCATGAATGGTACGATGGCAAAGGTTATCCTAAGAAGCTAGCGGGGGAAAATATCCCTCTGGGAGCGCGCATCCTGGCTGTAGCTGATGCCTATGACGCTATGACCTGTCCTCGCCCTTACCGCCCTCGCCTCAGCAACGAGGATGCGGTTCAAGCCCTCAAGAAGGGTGCTGGTACGCAGTGGGACCCGGCAGTTGTGGATGCCTTTCTTAGGATATTGAAACGGGAATCCAAAATGTTGGAGACTACCCTAGTCGAAACATAGCGCCGTTGGTGCCTATCTGGTGGAGGCAGCGAATAATAGTGCGTTACGGCCTACTTGCCCCGCGGCCGATAGTATTGTCTCAGTAGGGTTGTTGCCCTGGCAGTCCGCAAATCAGACGCCTTCGTGGACTAACTGCTACGATTGAAGCTATATTCAAGCGTAATGCCAAGTCCGAAAGTCCGCGCTGTTCATTCTAGTACGGACAATATCAAGGACTGATGTGTTGGTCTAGGAGTGCACGCGTCAAGGCAGCAGTCCGCCCCATTCGCCATTGCTCGACTTCCGATGTGAATTGACACCCAGGGGCAATGACACTATAATTGGTGTAAAAAGCGAGCAGGGCGGTGTATTAGACTGTCAGCGATCAGAGTGGAGAATCTTACACCAGGTCGTTAGTGGGATGGTAAGCCTGTTGATATCTCGGTAAGATATCCCTAAAATTAATTATAAGGGGGGATAATAAGATGGACTTGATGAAGCTCAATATATATGACCCTGCCGACCATCCAGATGAGTGGACGCCCGTAATGTACGAATACCTGGAAAAGGCCAGGGACATAATAGAAGAGTGGTGGTTGCCCAACCGCAGGGGCCTGGATCGCCTGGGCGGCACACTGGCGATGACAGAGATGTCAGATGCTTACTATGGCCTGATGAAAGGTATAATAGATGCCGGGTTCTACGGCAGGACTATACCCAAGGAGTACGGAGGGCCAGGTTGGAACCTTCTGGACTGCAGCCTGCTGTCGGCTGAGATCACCAAAGTGGGTTATTCACCGAGGCTCGATGACGCTTTTGCCTATGGCGAACCCTGGGTTCATATCCTTGAGAACTGGACCCCGGATGAGGATGCCAAGAAGGAGTACTTCAAGCGAACGTTGGACGGGGGATTCTGCACTGCAATGGCCACCGATCCTGAGTCAGGCGTCGATATGGGCGGAATGCGCGGCACTGCCGTACTCGATGGGGATTACTATGTCCTCAACGGACCCAAGTGGTGGATGACAATGACTACGCCGGGTCCTGTCGGGCTTCAGTGGCATCTGGTATTGATGAAAACCGACCCCACCAAGCGTACCAGCGGCCTTTCCATATTTATCGTCAACGATGATGCGGACGGGATTGTCCGGGGCCGTGAGGGAGACCTCATGGGAGCAAGGTGGGGTTGCGCCCGCTATGAGGTTATATTCAAGGATTGCAAGGTGCATAAGAAGTACCTGGCAGCCCCTGAGGGCAAGGGGCTACACGCCCTGGTCGATGGGATGAACAAGCACATGGCCAATCAGGCGTTTCAGGCTGTTGGTGTCATGGAAGCAGCTATAGCAATTGCTGTAGAGTATACCAAAAGTAACATACGCTGGGACCATCCCCTTATCGAGTACCAAGGCGTCCACTTCCCTATAGCAGATATGTGGGTCGCCGCCGAGGCTGGTCGCGCCCTATGCGTTAAAGCCTGCAAACTCTGGGACGCGGGTGATACGGAGGCGAGGCACGGCAAATGGGGCGTCCTCGCTGGCCGCCACTGTTTCCCATCAGCAATCGAGGCATGCCAGAAGGCGATCGAACTCTTAGGGGCCCGCAGCATCGAGCGAGAAGAAGGCTGGCCTCTGGAGCTTATGTATCGCGATGCGATGATCTTCCAGCTTTACCGCACACCTAATGTGGACCGGAAGTTCCTCGCCTCGTACCTGGTGCGCAGGAGACTCTAAGCCGGTCTTGGCCAGCATCCCATCTCTAGGTTCAGCTTCGCTCCTTGCGGGGATTCACCTCGCGCCGCAGGTTGCTTTGCGCCTGTGCTCCTCAAAGACTGCTCTTAATACGCTCTACCTGTGGGGATCGCCCCTGGGCCAGTTTACCGCTTTGACCCGGACGGATATGGAAGGTCAGGCCGATCACCCCTGATTTCTTTGAGGACAAATGGAGTACTGTTCCTCTCAGGGGGTATCTCAAACCAGCTTTCCGTAAGCTTCCATAGGCCTCGTTTGCCACAACGCCTGCATGGTGGTACCAGTTCCCCCCTGAATAGGTAGAGCTTGCGTTCCTCAGTCGAAGGGCTGCAATCTGAAGAAGCGATATGCTCAACGAACTCGTAATTGCCATCGATCGGTACCCGGGCCGCACTCCTGAGCGTGGTGCCGATTGGAACATCTAGCCTTCTCTGCTGCTCCATTTCATCCCCCTTTTAGGTTTCACTGAATCCTGGCCCTATTTTATCATATCCCTGCGCTCTTTCAAAAGCCAGTGCCTCGTAGTTTTAGCAGACATGCCTGACTACGTTGTCGGCGTCACTAGAGGGGTCATGCCTGCTGTCAGCTTCTCAGGAACAAGTGCCATTAGCTCGTCCAGCGTCCAAGGGCCTTCCTTCTTATGGTCCTTCTCGATGCTTCTACTTGGCTCTGGCTCTGAGTAGATGGTGATCAGGCCGCCGCCACAGCCGAACACCTTGCCACTGATGGT
>CAYVES010000129.1:0-7167 GCA_964449845.1 uncultured Dehalococcoidia bacterium | reverse complement strand
GATATGATGTCTGGCGATACCAAGATATGTTCATCCACAAGGCTTCGGTCGGGGCCCCCCCTGACCCAGTATTCAAGTGTGGCCAGAACTGGAGTTCTCCTCCAGTCCATCCTGAGAAGCTTCGGCAGCGCGGCTATGACTACTATATTGCCTGCCTGCGCCATCACCTGAGGCACGCTGGAATGCTCCGGCTTGACCATGTAATGGGGTTTCATAGGCTGTTCATAATACCGGACGGCATGGAGCCCTCTCAGGGCGTGTATGTACGCTACCATCCCGAGGAGTTCTATGCCATCCTGTCTCTGGAATCCCACCGAGGTCGAGCTCTGATCGTCGGTGAAGACCTGGGGACTGTACCTCGCGAGGTAAGGCCTGCCATGAGACAACACAGCATCCACCGTAGCTATGTTGTACAATACGAACTGTGCTCCGACCCTCGAAAACAGCTTCCGGCAGTTCCGCCGGATACAGTGGCGAGCCTGAATACGCACGATATGCCACCTTTTGCTGCCTTCTGGCAAGGATTCGATATCAAACAGCGACTTGATCTTGATCTCGTGGACAAGGCCGGCGCTCGAGTCGAGGCAGAGAATCGAGAGGCTATGAAAGACGCTTTGATCACAACCGTGGCGAGCAGAGGCTGGCCTATTGAAAACACTCCAGCGGATCAACAGAGCGTGCTGAAGGCAGCACTGAGTCTTCTGAGCGCAAGTAGGGCAACTGTCGTTTTGGTCAACCTGGAGGACCTGTGGTTGGAAACTGAACCACAGAACGTGCCTGGGACTCAGGCAAAGCACCCAAACTGGCATCGCAAGGCCCAATATGGTTTTGAAGCATTTTGCCAATTACCGGCGGTGATTGACGTGTTACGCGAAGTAAACCGTATTCGCAGGCAAGGAGTAGGCTATGAGGCAGGGAAAAGGAAATAAAAGGATGCGACCTTCAAAGGCAAAGTCGCCGGTTCCGAAAGTACGTCACGATGTAACTCTGCTGACCGACGACGACCTCTATATGTTCAATGAAGGGTCGCACTTCCAGTTGTACGATAAACTCGGATCACATGCCATGACCATTGATGGCGTTGAAGGGACCTACTTCGCGGTATGGGCACCCAGTGCAAAGCAGGTGTACGTTATGGGAGACTTCAACGGCTGGGATAAGGCCAGTCATCCTTTGCATTCCAGGGGGCAGTCCGGGATTTGGGAAGGGTTCGTGCCCGATGTGAGCACAGGCGCTCACTATAAGTATCACATTGTCTCCCACCACCGTGGATACCGTGTTGACAAATCCGACCCCTTCGCCTTTCGCGCCCAAGTGCCACCCGACACTGCATCAATCGTCTGGAATCTGGATTATGAGTGGGGAGATCAGGAATGGATGGAGGCCCGCCGAGGGCGCAATTCGCTGGACGCCCCCATCTCTATCTACGAGGTGCACCTGGGCTCGTGGATGCGAATACTAGAGGAGGACAACCGTTGGTTGACCTACCGTGAGCTCGCCCCCAAGCTGGCCGAATATGTGCAGCGACTCGGATTTACCCATGTCGAGCTTCTGCCAGTTATGGAGCATCCCTTTTATGGCTCCTGGGGCTATCAGACCACGGGTTACTTCGCGCCTACCAGCCGCTACGGCACTCCACAGGACTTCATGTACTTCATTGACCACTTACATCAGAACAATATAGGCGTGATTCTCGACTGGGTACCCTCCCACTTTCCCAGCGATGAGCATGGCCTCGGCTACTTCGATGGAACACACCTCTTCGAGCACGCTGACCCACAGAAAGGGTTTCACCCCGACTGGAAAAGCTTTATCTTCAACTACGGCCGCCATGAGGTGTGCAGTTTCCTCATCAGCAGCGCCCTTTTCTGGTTAAATCGCTACCACGTCGATGGCCTGCGCGTAGATGCGGTTGCCTCCATGCTTTACCTTGATTATGGACGTAAAGAGGGAGAGTGGATACCCAACAAATACGGCGGCCGAGAGAACCTCGAGGCGATCGATTTCCTGCGGCGCTTCAACAAAGAAGTCTATGAGAATTACCCTGATGTACAGACCATAGCTGAGGAGTCCACAGCCTGGCCAATGGTTTCCCGCCCGACGTATATCGGAGGGCTTGGCTTCGGCCTGAAGTGGGATATGGGCTGGATGCACGACACGCTAGAATATATGACAAAGGAGTCTATCCATAGGAAGTACCATCATAACAACCTGACCTTCCGCATGGTCTATGCCTTCTATGAGAACTTCGCGCTGCCCCTTTCCCATGACGAGGTTGTGTATGGCAAAGCCTCGCTCCTGAGCAAGATGCCGGGAGATGACTGGCAGAAGTTTGCCAATCTACGGCTATTGCTCGGATACATGTATGCCCAGCCGGGAAAGAAGCTGCTTTTCATGGGAGGGGAGTTCGGGCAGCGGCGGGAATGGGCCCACGATGAGAGCCTGGAGTGGCATCTACTGGCCTACGCGCCGCATCAGGGACTGCAGAAATGGGTGACCGAGTTGAACCGACTGTATCGAAACGAGCCAGCCCTGAACGAAGTCGACTTCGAACCGGCTGGTTTTGAGTGGATAGACTGCAACGACAGCCAGTCGAGCGTGCTCAGCTTCATTCGCAGAGGGCGCTCCAGCGGCGACATTGTTCTCATTGTCTGCAACTTCACCCCAGTGCCTCGGTACAACTACAAGGTCGGTGCCCCACGCAGCGGATTCTGGCAAGAAATCCTCAATAGCGATGCTGAGGACTATGGAGGCAGTGGTCGTGGCAACCTGGGAGGTGTTGAGGCCGCGCCAATTACCGTCCACGGTCGTCCCTTCTCACTCTCCCTCACCCTGCCCTCCCTAGCTGCTGTCTACCTTAAAAGCAAAGCTGAGTAGCCATGATCTCAAATGTAGGCTTGGGTGCCACTTACCTTGGGGATGGCGAGTGCCGATTCACCCTTTGGGCTCCTCTTGCTGAGAAAGCGGAGGTGCACATAATCCATCCCTTAGAGCGGTTTGCGCCCATGGAGAAAGAAGAGAGAGGGTATCATCAGGCAACAGCGGGCGATGCCAGGCCTGGGAGTCTCTATTTCTATAGGCTGAGCAACCAGAGGGAGTACCCCGACCCAGCATCACGATTCCAGCCCAACGGCGTTCACGGCCCTTCACAGACGGTAGAGCACAGCTTTCCCTGGGAGGACCACAATTGGTCTGGCAAGCCTCTTCAAGACTACATTATCTACGAACTCCACGTGGGGACTTTCACCAGTGAAGGGACTTTCGATTCCATAATCCCATATCTGGATGAACTTAAGGAACTAGGCATAACAGCCATTGAACTTATGCCCGTCGCACAGTTCCCCGGTAACCGCAACTGGGGCTACGATTGCGTCTACCCTTTTGCAGTGCAGAACTCATACGGAGGGCCGGAGGGTCTCAAGCGGCTGGTGAATGCCTGCCACCAGAGGGAGCTGGCTGTGATAGTGGACGTGGTCTATAATCACCTTGGCCCCGAGGGGAACTATCTGCGACAATTCGGGCCTTACTTCACCGAGCGGTATCGGACACCGTGGGGGCCAGCCCTGAACTTTGACGGCCCGGATAGCGACGAGGTGCGCCGGTTCTTCACTGAGAACGCCCTATACTGGGTTACGGAGTTTCACATTGATGCCTTGAGGCTGGATGCTGTTCATGCCATTCTCGATCATTCTCCCATTACCTTTCTGGAAGAGCTGGCCACAGCCGTGCACGAACAGGCGGAGAGGTTGAATAGGCACATTTACCTTTTCCCGGAAAGCGCTGACAACGATAGGCGCCTGGTCAGCCCACCCGAACTGGGAGGATATGGATTGGACGCTCAATGGAACGATGACTTTCACCACTCCCTTCACGTGCTACTTACAGGGGAGAAAACGGGATACTACCAAGACTATGGCCAGCTTCAACATCTCGCCAAGGCCTTCCGCGAGGGCTTCGTCTACTCAGGCGAGTATTCACGGTTCCGCCGGCGCCGGCACGGTAGCTCTTCACACCACATCCCGGCATACAGACTTGTCGTCTGCGCCCAGAACCATGACCAGGTGGGCAATCGCATGATAGGTGAGCGGCTGACCAGCCTGGTTTCATTCGAAGCACTGAAGTTGGCCGCTAGCCTTGTGGTCCTTTCGCCATTCATACCCCTTCTGTTCATGGGGGAGGAGTATGGAGAGACCGCTCCATTCTCATATTTCGTCAGTCACTCCGACCCAAACTTGGCTGAGGCGGTGCGCAAGGGACGCAAGGAAGAGTTCGCCGTCTTTGGCTGGTCAGGCGATCCACCTGACCCACAGGATGAAGCCACTTTTTCGGCAAGCAAGCTCAACCATAACCTTCGCAACGAGGGACAACATCGCACGCTCTTGCAGTTCTACAAGAGGCTTCTACAACTACGAAAGGAGACCCCTTCTCTAAGCAACATGAGCAAGGAGACCATGGAAGTGATGGTCTACGATAAGCACAATATCCTCTTGGTGAGACGATGGAGCGACAGCCACCAAGCGGCCATTCTATTCCATTTTGGCAAGGCAACAGCGAATATTGGCTTCGCGCTGCCGAAGGGGAACTGGCGCAGGGTACTGGACTCAGCCGATGAGTTGTGGAACGGCCCGGGAAGCCAAGCACCTGCAGTACTACACTCGGACGGAGAAGTCTCGTTAACGTTGCTACCCTTATCGTCTTTGCTATTTTTCCGCAATAAGGAGACATGAGGTATGGACAGGTACGTCTGCATCCATGGCCACTTCTACCAGCCACCGCGCGAAAACCCTTGGCTTGAGTCTATAGAGCTTCAGGATTCGGCCTATCCTTACCACGACTGGAACGAGCGAGTCACAGCGGAGTGTTACGCACCAAACGCCGTTTCTCGTATCCTAGACGGAGAGAGGCGAATCACCCAGATTGTCAACAACTATGCCAAGATCAGTTTTAACTTTGGTCCGACTCTGCTGTCTTGGATGGAACTAAACGCCCCCGATGTTTACCAGGCCATTCTTGATGCCGACAACGAAAGCCAGCAAGCCTTCTCGGGCCACGGCTCCGCCCTGGCACAACCCTACAACCATATGATCATGCCGCTGGCAAGCAAGCGCGACAAATACACCCAAGTGATTTGGGGTATCCGAGACTTCCAACGCCGCTTTGGACGGGACCCTGAAGGGATGTGGCTTCCGGAGACAGCGGTGGACATCGAGACGCTGGAAGTGCTGGCTGAATCGGGGATTAGCTTCACCATCCTTGCCCCGCGCCAGGCACAACAAGTGCGAGCTTCAGAGGGTAAGGAGTGGCAAGATGTCAGCGGGGGAGACATCGACCCAACCATGGATTATAAGCTGCGTCTACCATCTGGCCGAACGATGGCACTATTTTTCCACGATGACGCCATTGCACGTGCTGTGGCGTTCGAAGGTCTCTTGAGCAAAGGGGAGGAAGTCGCCCACCGACTTGTCGCTGCATTCTCTGAAGCGCGTACTTGGCCTCAGCTCGTTCACATAGCCACGGATGGGGAGACCTACGGCCACCACCATCGGCATGGCGATATGGCGCTAGCCTATGCCCTGCACTACATTGAGTCCAACGGTCTGGCGCAAATCACTAACTACGGCGAGTACCTGGAGAAGCATCCGCCCAGCTATGAGGTGGAGATCATCGAGAACACATCCTGGAGCTGCATCCATGGAATTGAGCGCTGGAGGAATGACTGTGGCTGCAGCTCGGGCGCGCATCCGAAATGGAACCAGGCCTGGCGGGCGCCGCTACGAGCAGCCCTCGACCAGATGCGTGATAGCCTCACTCCCGCGTACGAGCATAAGGGAGGCGAGCTCTTCAAGGATCCGTGGGAGGCCAGGAACGACTATATAGCGGTCATCCTTGACCGTTCACCAGAGAGCATCGAGCGGTTCCTGAGCGACCATGCTGCCCGGGAGTTGGACGACGCTGAGAAGACCTCGGCGCTCAAGCTCCTGGAGCTCCAGCGTAATGCGATGCTCATGTACTGCAGTTGTGGCTGGTTCTTCGATGAACTCTCCGGTATTGAGACAGTGCAGATAATACAGTACGCCAGCCGTGCCCTCCAGCTAGCCCAAGAGATACTCGGCGATGCCACTGAATCCCGCTTCTTGCAGCTCCTTGAGGAGGCCAGAAGCAACGTTCGACAGCATGGCGACGGCCGCCGCATCTACGAAAAATGGGTAAAACCAGCTATGGTTGATCTGACATGGGTAGCTGCTCACTATGCTATTAGCTCTCTTTTCGAGGAATATGGCGAGCAGACTAAGATTCACTGCTACACAGTTGACCTGAGGGATTACCAAGTCGCAGAGGCTGGCAAAGCAAGGCTAGCAATCGGAAAAGCCAAGTTTGCTTCTGAGATAACGCTGGAGTCAGCGCTATTGAGTTTTGGCGTCCTGCACTTTGGCGACCATAATCTGAACGCCGGAGTTAGGGAATTCCAAGGAGAAGAGGCATATCAACACATGATCCAGGAGGTAACACAGGCCTTCTCCGCGGCGGAGTTCGCAGAGGTCATCCGACAGATGGACAAGCACTTTGGCGACTCTACCTACTCTCTCAGGTATCTTTTCCGGGATGAGCAGCGCAAGGTGTTGGAGCGCATTCTGGAGTCCACCCTGGCTGAGGTTGAGGGGGCCTATCGGCAGATCTACGACTCCCATTACCCATTGATGCTCTTCATTACAGGTTTGGGGAATCCGCTTCCCAGAGAATTCCACGGAGCCGCCGAGTTTATCTTGAACACTGATCTGAGCAGAGAGCTCAGTAACGATACTCTGGACGTGGAGCGCATCAGAGGACTTCTCGATGATGCCAGGGAGTGGGACATTGAACTTGACACCGAGGGGCTCGGCTATCTATTCAAGCAGACCCTTGAGGCAATGATGGAGGGCTTCTCATCATCCACACAGGATATTTCCCTCCTCCAGAAACTGCTGGCCGCACTGGAACTGGCAGAGTCCCTCCCCTTTGAGGTAGACCTGTGGAAAGTGCAGAACCTGTACTACGCAATGCTGCAGACCACATACCCCGGCTTCCAGAAAAGGGCTCACAAAGGGGACAAGGCGGCCGTGGAGTGGGTTTCCCAGTTCGCCTCCTTGGGACAACAGCTATCAATACGGGTGGCTTAGATGAGCAAGC
>CAYVES010000128.1:0-7225 GCA_964449845.1 uncultured Dehalococcoidia bacterium | reverse complement strand
ACCGACCTCCCCGGCGTAACCATAACCCACCTTCCCTGGATGGGCAACGCAGGGTTGTACCCCAGTTTCGTGACCTTCGATGACGTGCGCGTCCCCGCGAAGTACCGGGAAGGCGAGGAGGGTTTGGGTTTCTACACAGTCATGGGCACTCTTGACTGGCTCCGGATTATCGTTGCCCTGACGTGCCTGGCCAGAGCTCAAGCATCACTGACCGATGCCATGGAATGGTCGAAGGAACGCAAGGCATTCGGCAGAGCCATAGCCTCCTACCAGGGAGTGTCCTTTCCCATCGCCGAGCATCATACCATGGTGGAGGCTGCAAGATTGCTCTGCTACCGGACGCTGTGGCTCAAAGACCAGGGGAAGGCCCACACCGTTGAATCCTCGATGGCCAAGTGGTTCAGCGTCGAGGTCTCGGTGCAGTGCATAAAAGACATGATGGTGATCCTTGGTCACCCTGCATACAGCACAGAACATCCCATTTCGATGCGACTGAGGGATGTCATGGGCTATCAAGTGGGCGATGGAACGCCGCAGATCCAGAAGATGATCATCGCCAGGCTCATGATAGGCAGGGCCGTCGTCGGGTAACCACAATTCGACATTACAATTCGTAGGGACGTTCAATTGAACGCCCCTACTTTATTCCCACCCATCGAGGGAGGGGTTACCCTTGTACTGCTCGGTTGTGGTTGGTAAAGAAACATCATTAGTCAATTGCATATACCATTAAAATAGCCCACATAAATATAAATAAAAGAGGCAACCAAATACCACTTATGCGACCTAAGTGAAAGAGAGCCACAAGACGCCAGACAAAAGGCAATCTACTATATAGCTTGTTATCTTCAATAGTCCAAAAAGGCTCTATACTTAAATTGAGAGACATTTGGTACGCCCTTTTCCATTGCCTCATATATAACCTTACTGTATGGTTTATGCCAGCACAAAGGAAAATGCATAACATCAACCCAACACTTGTTATAACATAGTATACAATTGAATTTAGTTCTTGCCCCAACATAACTGCAAATGCTGCAACGAGGAACGAATTGCCAAAAAGTAGAGATGTTACAAGTTGTGAAAGATGTCCCATTCTATCTCTAGCTAGCTGCCATGCTTGATGGTGCTCATAGTATTTTTCATCAAGCTGAACCATGTTTTCACCTACCTTATTATTTTTGTACCTAATTATAATCAAATTATTGCTTGACCGCGAACTTTCGTTCTGCTGGCAACCTCTCATACGCAATCGTGAACTCCAATCTAACGGAAGAATGACTCTGGCACCCTTTTTTGCCCCTGAATTCTATGGTAAAATAAGCTATTAAGCACTTTCGGTGGACGGGGTCATCATGCCGCTGGATGCCATAATCGTCAGGGGCGCTCGCGAGCACAACCTCAAGAACATCGACGTCACTATACCCCGGGACCGCTTCGTGGTCATCACCGGCGTCTCTGGCTCGGGTAAGAGCTCTCTGGCCTTCGATACTATCTACGCCGAGGGACAGCGCCGTTATGTCGAGTCCCTCTCCGCCTATGCTCGCCAGTTCCTGGGCAGGATAGAGAAGCCCGACGTAGACTACATCGAGGGGCTGAGCCCCGCCATCTCCATAGACCAGAAGGGGGCCAGCCGCAACCCGAGGTCTACTGTAGGCACGGTAACCGAGGTCTACGACTACCTCAGGCTGCTCTTCGCACGTGCTGGCCACCCCCACTGCCCCCAGTGCGGCCGCGAGATATCACGCCAGACAGTGCAGCAGATCGTGGATGCCATCCTCGAACTTCCACAGGGCACCCGCTTCATGATCATGGCGCCGCTTATCAAGGACCGCAAAGGGGAGCACCAGGGAGTTTTCGAGGACTTGAGGAAGGCAGGGTACGTTAGGGTTCGAGTGGACGGCAAGATAAACGACCTCTCCGAGGAATTCGACCTCGACAAGAACAGGCGGCACACCGTAGAGGCTGTGGTAGACCGGCTGGTCATAGGAGACGAGGAACAGAGTGGGCGCATCTCCGACTCTGTGGAGACGGCGTTGAAGCTCGGGGCCGGGGTGGTGCTGGTGTCTATTGTGGATGGGGAGGAGCTCCTGTTTTCAGAGCATTTCGCCTGCATCCACTGTGGAATCAGCCTCGGCGAGATCGCACCACGAACATTCAGTTTCAACAGCCCTCACGGAGCCTGCCCGGCATGCACCGGACTGGGAGTAAAACTCGAGATCGACCCGGAGCTGGTTATCCCCAACAAGGAGCTAACCATCGCCGAGGGCGCCGTGCGTCCCTGGTCTCGAACAGGCTCCATGAGCCCCTGGTATGCCAGCATGCTTGAATCCGTAGCCCGCAGATATGGCTTCTCGATCCATGCGCCGGTTAAGGACCTCACTCAGGAACAGCTCAACACCATCCTCTATGGCAGTGGCAACAGGCTGGTGACCCTGAGGCATGAGACCCAGCTCGGGCGAATCTATCAGTGGGACACTTTCTTCGAGGGCGTAATCCCCAACCTCGAGCGGCGCTATCGGGATACCGAGTCTGACTACGTACGCGGTGAGATCGAGCGCTACATGAGGTCCAAGCCCTGCCTCGTCTGCAAAGGGCAGCGACTTAAGCCCGAATCCCTGGCGGTGACTGTCAGCGACATGAATATCTCACAGGTGACCTCGTTGTCTATCGAGCAGGCCCTCGAGTGGACCAAGAAGCTCGATGGCTCAGCCGACGATGGCCATCAGCCCGTGCTCAGCAGCAGGGAGCAACTGATAGCGCGGCAGATTCTGAAGGAGATTCGATCCCGCCTGAGTTTTATGATGAATGTCGGGCTGGATTACCTGACGCTGGACCGGGTAGCAGGCAGCCTCTCCGGCGGGGAGGCAGAGCGAATCCGTCTGGCGACCCAGATCGGAAGCGGGCTCATGGGGGTGCTCTACATCTGTGACGAGCCCACCATCGGCCTTCATCCAGTCGACGGCTCCAGGCTTATCGAGACCCTGAAGAGGTTGAGAGACCTGGGCAACACGCTGCTCGTTGTCGAGCACGACGAAGCTATGATGCGCGCGGCTGACCATATCATCGATATGGGGCCGGGCGCTGGCGAACACGGAGGACAGGTGATGGTCAGTGGGACCTTGCATGACGTTATGTCTACTACCCAATCCCTCACCGGTCAGTATCTAAGCGGTGCTAAGGAGATTCCCCTCCCCGAGAAGCGGCGCATCAAATCAGATAAGTCCCTGCTAATCGAGGGAGCCAGACAGAATAACCTCCATAACATCGATGTTCAAATACCACTGGCGCTGTTCGTCTGCGTCACCGGCGTATCGGGCAGCGGAAAGAGCACCCTGATTGACGAGATCCTGTACAAGAAGCTCTCCCAGCTCCTGTACAAAGCCAAGGACATGCCGGGTGAGTGCGATGGCATATCAGGAGTGGAGAACATCGACAAGGTGGTGAACATCGACCAGTCCCCTATTGGACGCACCCCCCGCTCAAACCCCGCCACCTACACCGGCGCTTTCACCCCAATTCGCCAGCTCTTCGCCACCGTACCCGAGGCGCGGATGCGGGGCTATCCACCGGGACGCTTCTCATTCAATGTCAGGGGAGGGCGCTGCGAGGCCTGTGGCGGCGAGGGCTACAATCATATCGAGATGCAGTTCCTCCCCGACGTCACCGTCCCCTGCGAGGTCTGCAAGGGCAAACGCTACAATAGGGAGGCGCTGGAGATTCGCTTTAAGGGGAAGAACATCGCCGAGGTACTCCAGATGAGTGTCGAGGAAGCATACTCCTTCTTCGAGCACTTCCCCGCGATCAAGGCCAAGCTATCCACCCTCAAGGACGTGGGATTGGGCTACATACGCCTGGGTCAGCCCGCTACCACCCTCTCCGGCGGAGAGGCGCAGCGGGTGAAGCTGGCAAGCGAGCTTTCGCGTCGCTCCACAGGCAGGACACTCTATATACTGGATGAACCCACCACCGGCCTCTCCTTCGAGGATGTGGCCGCTTTGCTCCGAGTATTGCAGCGGCTGGTCGATGGGGGAAATACGGTGATCCTCATCGAGCACCATCTTGACTTAATCAAGTGTGCGGACTATATTATTGACCTGGGCCCGGGTGGCGGCGACCGCGGGGGCTGGGTGGTCGCCACTGGGACTCCTGAGCAAATTGCCAGGGTTAAATCTTCATACACAGGCCAGTACTTAAAGAGGCTGCTTGAAAAGCACCACGAGAGGCTACAGGCAGTTCAAACAGGGGGAGGCTCGTGATGGCTAGAGATGTGGCACAACCTGTTTCGGGGATAGCGACCGGCAGGTTCTACAAGAGGACATATAGAAGCTTCGGGGAGTTCTTTTCGGACGTACTTTTCCTGACAAAGAACATGAGGCAAGTCAGCACGATAAGGGGGGAAAACCTGATACCTGGCGGCTTCAGGGAAAGGCTAATGCTCGCGGTCGTGTCGGTGTACGGCTGCCGCTATTGTTCCTGGCGTCACACCAGGGAGGCGCTGCGATGCGGCGTTGATAAGGACGAGATCGCCAGTCTTCTCATTGGTAGCGTGGATGACTGCCCGGAAGACGAAGCGGTCGCGCTGCTCTATGCTCAGCACTGGGCCGATTCCGACACCCGCCCAGACCCCGAAGCCTGCGCACGGCTGGAGGAAGCCTATGGCGCTGAAAAGGCGCAGGCGATAAATCTGATACTGCGTATGATCCGGGTCGGCAACCTTTCCGGCAACACCTGGGACCGCCTGCTTTATCGCGTCTCCTTCGGCAGGTGGGGAGGCGAAAACAAATCCTGACATCCAGACTCAAAATCCGGAACACCCCACTTGGGAAACTGCCTACCAACGAATCATGAAAATTGTGAGCGCATCCGACCCCGGGTAGGCTGCCCGACGTCGGGCAGCCTACCCAGCCAGCAATATAGGTCTATTTTCGGAATAAACGACGGCCTGTATAAGTGTCACCGACCTTGCCACTATTCCGCAATATCGAAGGCATCAGGCCACCGCGAACAGCGAACCCCTACTTTCTCCGCACGGGAAACCTGACCTCAGTGAGAAGCTCTTGGGGAGGGGTCTCCGCGGGGTTGCTCAGATAGACCGCCGTAGCCGGGCCCACGATCTCGTATCCGTTCTCCATGATCCAGCCAACAAGCGCTCCGTAGGTATTACCAACCTCCTCATAGGGTCCCTTATGCATGGTGAAGGCCACCTCAGCCCCTTCCACTTTTTTAACGCCGAGGCCTTGTTCGTCGGGGCCACTTGGAGCGATATCCCCTCCTATAGGTGATTGTAGCTCCCACAGTAGCTCCGTTTCGGGCACCTCACCAGGGGCGTTGAAGTACACCCCCAGTGGAGGGCCAGAGGGGACATAGCCCTTCTCTGCTATCCAGCCATACAGTCTGCCGAAAGCCTCCTCTATCAGGGTGTAGGGCCCCTTCTTAGATAGGAAGGCTACCATCATCGGCTCCGTTTTCTTGACCGTTACCTCAATCGCCATCTCAACCCCCTCAATGCAGTGTGAACAATACTAAGCGCAACACCGCCCCGCTGTCAATGCCCAAAACGGCCGGAGAGGCGATGTTGACAAGCCTTTATCCCCCTGCATATAATGAAACCCAGGCTGCGGGTGTAACTCAGTGGTAGAGTATTTGCTTCCCAAGCAAAGAGTCGTGGGTTCGAATCCCATCACCCGCTCCAGCTTCAGAAATGGGGATTTTCCGGAAGGGTAAACCCCTTTTCTGCACCAAGGCACCGTAACGAAATGCACCTTTTTTCGCGTTACTTTGACTCTCTGCCTTGTTGTCATCACATAGGGCTCACAGACCAGTCACAAGGCGGTCACGCATTTTTGACCGCCGGAAAGAAAGGAGCTTAAGATGGTGGTGACAGGTCGAAATACAAGGTGGCATGAGATGGACAAGAGCAGTATATCCCTGAAGAAGCTGGTGAACCACTTCGAAGCCTATAACCGGAGCGAGGGCAAATCACCAGCTACAATCTACTGGTATTCCAGAGTGCTGACCTACTTCCAGAACTACCTGACAGAAAAGAAAATCCCCGATAACCTTGGAAATCTCAGCGTATTCCTCGTACGGGACTTCATCCTTTACCTCCAGACAAAGGGTAAATGGAACGACCACCCCTACATCCCCACAGCACCACAAAGAAATCTCTCAGCAATCAGTGTACAAACCTACGTACGAGCTCTGAAAGCCTTCTTTAGCTGGCTCTATAGAGAGGGCTACACCGATGAGAACATACTGGCCGATCTTAAGCCACCCAAAGCACCGAATAAGCTTGTTGTGGTGCTGAAAGACGAAGAGGTGAAGCGCATTCTAAGCTGTATCGATCCCAACACATCAACAGGTTGCAGGGCTATGGCCATTGTCATCACAATGCTCGATACGGGTCTGCGCCTGTCGGAGATGACAAACCTGAAAATGGATGATGCCCACATCGAAGAAGGCTACCTAAAAGTGATGGGCAAAGGTGCGAAGGAACGGATAGTGCCTTTAGGTGGCCTTGCCCAGAAGGTGCTCCTAAGATATGTCTATCATTTCAGGCCGAACCCGTGGAATATTGCCCATGACACGGTTTTCCTGACACTTGATGGTCGATCGATGACTGACAATGCGATAAAGCAGCTGCTCGAGCGACTTGCCGAGAAATCTGGTGTGAAAAGGTTACATCCTCACCTCTGCCGCCACACCTTCGCCACCAATTATCTGATTAACGGCGGTGACGTCTTCTCTCTTCAGCAGATACTAGGCCATACCAGCCTGGAGATGGTAAGAAGATATGTGACTCTAGCCTCAGCCCAGGTCAGGGTTCAGCACAGGAAGTTCTCGCCGATGGATAGGATGAATTTGGGGAGGGTGAGGGTGGGCACAATAGATGGAAAATCTAACATGAACAGGTATCATGCGAAGAAACAGGCAATAGCGGTCACTTAGACGACATCCTATGTGTAAATATCAAGGGGGTGTGGGGGGACTATGTTACGTTCGATTGCGCAACGATGATCGGACAGGTCTTAGACTTGGTGTGCTTCTCTATAGCAGACTGTTTCGCAGTGTGGATTAGCAAGATTTTGCCGTATTCGGCATAATCATGGCGAAAGGTATGCTGCAGAAATTCTGTTTCAATTTGACTAAGAGGAGGGATGAGGTGGCGGGTACTGTCAAGCGGATTGTGTGAAATTTTCCTCGATTAAATTACGGAGTGAGG
>CAYVES010000127.1:0-7229 GCA_964449845.1 uncultured Dehalococcoidia bacterium | reverse complement strand
CGACTACCCATCCGGCAACGTTGGAAGCGTGCCTCCAATTGCTGCAGGGCTCTTCGAAGAAGGTTATTGTCGCAGATGGCCCGGCGTGGGATGCAGGTGACTCGCAAGACATAATCGAAATGCATCCACTAAAGAGGAGCTGCGACAAGCTCGGAATCGCTATGGTGGATTTGCTCAGCAAGGGAGCGAAAAAGGTGAGAACACGAAGCCTCGAGCTAGAGGTATCGCTGATGGCCTTCGAGTGTGATATCATCATTTCCCTGCCGGTGCTCAAGTCCCACAGCGTTTGTGACCTAACCGGAGCCTTGAAGAATCAGCTCGGCTTTCTCTCCATCGCAGAGAAAAGACGGTTGCATCTGGGTGGAGACGTGCATAGAGTCATCGCAGAACTGAACGAAGTGGTGAAACCGAGCCTGCATATCATCGACGCCGTACAAACTTTGATAGATACCAACGAAGTCAGGCATGGAGGCGAACCCAAAGCATTGGGCTATATGCTTGCGGGAGCCGATCCCTTGAGTTTGGATGCTCTGGGGCTGGAGCTTCTGGCAAAAGTTGAGCCGAGGCTGAGGCGCAAGCGCCTATATGACATTTTGCATCTCAGACACGCAGCCGAACTGGCAGTCGGAGACCCAGAATATAAGACCGTCGAATGGTGAGTTGAAGGGTAGTCTGGGTCCCAAAAACAGACCTAAGCCTATCACCTATAGACTATCGAGGTACCCCTGAATATACCTTTCTACCGCTGCTGCCGGCTGGTAGATTCCAAAGTGGCCCTCACACAGTATGTCTGCCTTTAGCTCCAGGAGTCTCTGCAGTGACAGCTTAGCCTGTGCCCGGTCCGCTCCCCATTCGGCATAATAGGGGCCGTGAATGTCCTGGCCGAACAATATCCTTTTGTTGTCCGTGTCCAAATACGCGGCAATGCTCCCTGGCGTATGACCTGGAATATGAATCACTTTGAGTTCGTGTTTTCCGAACAGCAGAGTCTCCTCAGAACCTTGAATTCTCAGGTCTACATGGCAGGGGGTGTAGTCCACGCCGTAGGCCTCAGCGGCCACTCCCCTTCCCTCTTCTATGGCTCCAGCATCAAGCTCGTGAGCTATGACCTGAACGCCGAATGCCTCCTGAAAACGGTGGAGGGAGCCGATGTGGTCGATATGGGCATGGGTTACCAGGATGGCCTTGAGTCTCTTCGCCTCGAAGCCAAGCCTTTCTATGTTGGAAACAAGCTTATCGAAGCTCTTACCAGCGCCCGAATCGATAAGCACCAGGTCGCCGGCATCGAGCAGGTAGACGCAGCAATCGTAGGGGTGAGAGAGGTCAGTATCACCAACCATATAAACGTCTTTCCACACCTCAAACGGCTTCGTCACCTGTTTCCTCCTCCGGGTCGCACTCCCCCTACTCTCCCTACCGCTTACTCTGCGAAATACTGCATCGTGGCATCGGGGACTACCGCCACCCTTGCGCTGTCGCCGTGGGTTTCTGTGAGCAATTCCAGCACCTCGGGCCATGTCTTTGCCCAGACGATGGACTCGCGCGCTGCCAGCCAGTCGCCGCCTGCTATGTCGATGTAGCCAGTAAATACGATGAGCCTTTTTACATTTGGCGGCATAGACGTTCGGGGAAACCAGAACCTGCCGCCTGTCTTTTTGCCGAAGCCTCCCGCGAGATAGTGGGTCACCTGGCCCTCAGGCGCATTGGCGATAAGCACCAAATCCCCTGCGCCCCCCTGGAGTAACCGCGAACTCAAAGGAAGGGCGAGAAATGCCTCGCTGCCCTTGCTGTAGGTATTCAGGACAGCGATATCCTGGCCCTCAACGGGCTGTGTCGCATACACCTCCCTAGCCAGCTTGACGCCTTCGATATGGCCGCTGGTGGGATCGCCGACAAAGAGGGCTGTCGTCTCGCCCCGGCCGTTTATGACGGCGTCTATCTTGATGTCCAGCCCGGCCATCCTTGCTGCCTCAGCGGCATCAAGACGCAGCTCGTTCTCTTCAAACTTGCCAATCCATGTCCCGATGTCCTCCCCCCTCCCCATAGCCGCCGCTGTCAAGGTGCCGTGGTTGTGAGCGATGCCATCTATGGAGGCCACCCCGGGCAGGATGATCTTCCCCCCACCATTGAACCCGGTAAGGGGATGAGGAAGTATGGAGCCGATGCCGATCTTGAGGTCGCAACCCATGAACTCGCTGTTGATTGCCAGAGGGGTCCCCCTGCTGGTGTTACCTAGGAAGGTACAGTTCTCATAAGGATTATGGTTGTAGACCGGGAACCTGCTGAGCACCGCCTCGCCCAGCTTCTTGACAAAGTCCACGCGGGTAAGCGCTCCGTGGGTACCAAGGGCGGCAATGAATCTAATACTGTCGTCTTTGACACCAGCAGCCTCCAGTTCCTCCAGAACGTAGGGGACAATTTCGGCCACCCTGGTGGGCCTTGACATATCGTCGAACAGGACCGCCACCTCGCTCTTGCCGCGGGCAAGCTCTCGTATTGGCTTCGTGCCTATGGGGTTGGCGAATGCCTCTTGGAATCCTTCTTCGCTCAGCGGGGGCCTGTGGTGACCTCTCATATAGCAGACGGTCAGCTCCCAGGAGGAGGGGAATTGGAGCTCAAGCTCGTCGTTGTCATACCAGGCCTGCTGAGGCACGCTAACGGTATTAGCGGTCATCTCTGTTCACCCCCATCCTTCGACAAGCTCAGGACAGGCTCTAGCCTCTCCCATCAAGGGAGAGGAATTCGAATTCGTAGACCAGTTGGTGGGTTCCGCCGTGCTGCACCCACCCTACTAATCTGTTCCATGGTGTCATTGCGAGCGAAGCGTGGCAATCCCGTGCCAGTTTACGCATCTGAGGCTGAGATTGCTTCGTCGTTACACTCCTCGCAACGACATATTTCTCGACCCTTTTCCTTCGACAAGCCTTGGGCCTGGCCAAGGCCAGGGCTCAGGACAGGCTCTAGCCTCTCCCTTCGAGGGAGAGGGATAAGATTCCACCCTCATCAAGGGCTAGCCTCTTGTAACCGCCTCCACGCCTTTCTTGAAGGCCTGGAGGTTCAATTCGACATCCTTCGGGGCCAGTATCTCCTTCATCGCCTCCTCAAAGGATTCGACGGGAATGGGCAATAGACCTGAAGCGGCTAAGGCGCCCATCATGAGCACATTGGCAGGCAGGGGTGTCTCCCCGTCCTCGCTTACCCTGACCACCTCAACCCTGTCCACCAGCTCCTCCAGCTTCCCCAAAACCTCTTCCACGGGTGGATACCTGGCTTGGCCGGAGAGGACCCAGATGGGATAGATAGGTCTGGGATTGACGATGACCCTGGTCTTGGGGTTGCCGAATTCCGCGACGACACGCAATGCTTCCACGGGCTCCATTCCAACTACGATGTCCGCCTGCCCCTCAGATATCAGGGGGCTGCATTGTGCCAGTGAGGAGAAACGAATGTGGCTCATCACGGCCCCCCCTCTCTGGGAGGCTCCGTAGGTCTCCCCCACGGTGACGTAGAGCCCCTCCTTTATGCCGGCTGAAGCGACTATCTGGGAAGCCAGGACGTTTCCCTGACCACCGACGCCGGTTATAATCAGGTTTAGCGGGTCCTTTTCAAGAGCCATCTCTTATCCCCCTTCAACGACGATCGCCCCCCTCGGGCACAGCGTGGCGCAAACTCCGCAGCCGGTGCACACAACCTCGTCTATCATCGCCTTCTTTGCCTCGGCGTCCCAGATTATGCCGGGGCAATTGAAGACCCTGCTGCAGAACCGGGCGCAGCCACAATCATCACCAATGCACTTTTCTGAATCGACGAAGACCCTTTTCTTCCCCTTCTCTTTGAACTCGACGAGGTGGCACCTCCTGCGGAAGACCATCACCTTGACGCCATCGTCCTGAAGCAAGTCATAAAGGTCCTCTATAGCCTGATCCACCTCGAAGGGATCCCTTACCTTAACCTCCACACCGATGGCTTTACAGACCTCCTCGATCTCCACTACCGGCGCTGGCCTGCCCAAGGCATCGTACCCTGTGCCGGGATGGGGCTGAAAGCCGGTCATCGCCGTTCCGCCGTTGTCCAGCACCACCATCAGCATATTGCTGTTGTTGAACCGGGCATTGATAAGGCCGGGGATGGCAGCATGAAAGAAGGTAGAGTCGCCGCACACAGCGACCACCGGTTGGTCGAAGCCAAACTGACCTAGCTTGCCAAATCCGCTGGCCAGCCCGGTTCCAGCCCCCATACAATGAATGGTCTTCAGTTGAAAGAAACCCGCCGGGCCTGCACCAAGGGCGTAGCAACCGATGTCGCCGGTGACAAATCCGTTCCGTCCATCCAACTTCAAAGCGGCCTTTATTGCCCACAGGGATGCTCGATGGGGGCAACCGGCGCAGAAGGTAGGCATCCTGGGGGGTAGGGAAGGTAGCGCCAGCTCACTTGCCCTCTTGGCATATCCCTCATCCCTAGTCCGATATTCCAGCCCCTTGATGTTGGCCAAGGCCTTGGCTACCTTGTCTTGATTTATGTCCCCAAACCCTGGGAGATGCCCTGTCCTGGCTCCATAGACCTCAATTGGCCCCAACGTCTTCGCCTGCTCCGCCAGGAGAACCTTTATGTTCTGCTCCAGGAAGGGATCTGTCTCCTCAACGACAAGTATCTCAGTGGCCTGCTTCAAGTGGGCAATGATGAATCTCTCAGGTAGGGGCCACGTTGTCCCTATTTTGAGAATGCCGACCTCCGCATCGAGCCCCAGCGCTGCCACCGCTTCCCGCGAGTAGAACCAGCCGCTGCCGCTGGTGACTATGACAAACTTTGCCTCCTCTGGGCCAACGTACCAGTTGAACTCCGATCCCTCAAACTCCTCTCGGGCCCGTTCCAATTTCTGATGCAGTGCAGCGTGCTGCGCTGAGACAAAGGCGCCGGCGATGTAGACTCCTTCAAAGCGGGCCGACCTTTCCCTCTCGGGGATCTCGGCGAGCTTGACATTGCCTCTGCTATGGGACAGCCTGGTGACACTCCTCATCATGCAGGGCAGCCCGAGCCTCTCCGATAGCTCGAAGGCCCACCTGGTCATATCCTTGGCCTCCTGAAAGGTTGCCGGCTCCAGGAGGGGCAGGTCGGCAAACCTGGCGAAATTTCGGCTGTCCTGTTCATTGGAGCTGGATATCGCTGAGGGGTCATCGCAGGCGACAAAGACGAGGCCGCCCTTGGTGCCTGTTAGGTTGACCGTCAGCAGGAAATCCGAGCACACGTTGACCCCGTTCTGTTTCATGGCCACGATGGCCCTCAGCCCGGAGAGGGAAGCTGCTGCCGCCACCTCCAGGGCCACCATCTCGTTGGTAGACCATTCGACGTATAAACCGAAATGCTCCGCTACACGGGCCAAAGATTCCGGAATCTCTGAGGACGGGGTGCCGGGATAGGCGGCGCAGAAGTCAACCCCCGCTTCGATGGCTCCCCGGGCGATGGCTTCATTGCCCATCATGAGCACACTGCGACCTGGCTGGTCTATAGTTAGTGTTGACATCTCAAACTCCTAAAGGAACTTGTTCCTCTCAACATCGCTCAGGCGCAAATATAACAGAGAGCTCTCGTCGCCTGTCCGCTTCACAATCTCGCTTATGGCCCTCGTTTTCTTCTGCAGGGATGCCTCCCGTAGGTGGGCCAGGCGTACCTCGTCCAGCGGCCTGGTTTCAATTATCCCGTCCGCCTTTGCCTTCTCAATCAGCCTCTGTGCCTCCGGGGTTCTAACTATCAAGGTGTTCCAGTCTTCCATTCCCTCCACCATGCCCACCGAGATGTCAGCGAACTCGCAGGTCATGTCAAAGCAGATGCTGCATGTTGGCTTGATGAACCCCCTGATATCATCCAGGGGGAATTCTATGGAGCCTACTCCGGTATCTACCACCAGGATATTGGCTGGTGGAGGGGGAATGTCGATTCGCTTGATGAGTGAGGGATCGACCTTTCCCCTGAGGAATTCGTAGAGCCCCTTATAGGATAATGCCCAGGTGCAGAAAAGCCCGATAACGAGCTTCACCCCCTTTGCCCCGGTTTCATGTTTTGAGGCTTGCATCTTCCTCAGAGCCAGAATCTGGCACGGGATGCCCACCACGCCAATCGCATCCCTCGGCTGCTTCATCACCCTATTCAGCCCTGCCAGGGTCGCGGAGGCGATGTAATTCGAACCGGCGCATCCCAGCACCTGAGAGCTTTCTGCCACCACCACCGATGCCGGCATAAGACCTCCATCAAAGGGCCTAGTGAGCACGGCGGCTCCTATCTCTCCCAAGTCCATGGCATACGTCGTAAGGGCGGAAACAACTCCCCCATACTGAGCACGGCGGCGGGTCTCGCTATCCTTTGCCTGCGCCATCTCGATGGATATATAGCACCCGAGGGAGGAATCGGAGCGCTCCTTGCCAAATATCCTTCGATCCAGGGCAGCGATATCGGTGGGCGTTCGAGGACAGAAATCATAGCATTTTCCTTCAGCTATGCCACAGGGCTCGATTACCGCCACCCTATCCTTAACCACCTTGATATAGGGACAGATTTCCACACAGGCGCCACAACTGGTACACAGCCCCTCATTGAGAACCTCTTTTTCCAGATCAAGGCAACCTTTTGCTGCTTCCATCGATAACCCCCTTGGTATCACCATTTATATCATACCCTATGAGCCCTCATTTGATAACATCTTCTCCCTCAGAGTATAAGCGGGATCGGTGGAGTGAAACGAAACCCACCTTCAGACTGGTGGGTTGCACAGTGCTGCACCCAGCCTACGATACCTACGATATCTTCCCTCTCGATCTCAAGGATGTTTTCGCAGGTCATTGCGAGCGAAGCGAAGCAATCTCGTGTGTCCGTCCATCCCGACTGCCGCTGAGATTGCTTCGTCGCTGCTGCTCCTCGCAATGACATACGAGTACCTCGCTCACAGCTCGATCTCCTTCAAGTCCGGGGCTATAATGAGCTCGGGCTCGGTTAACACCTGCACCTCTTCTGCGCTGGGCCAAAGTAATGCCTATCAATGGCGTCGGTGCTGCCGCAAGAAGTCGAGGACAGTTTCATTCGCCTTCTTCAGCGCCTCAAACAGAAAACCGTGGCTCATGTCCTCGAAGATGACGAGCTCGGCGCCGGGTATTCTCGAGGCAATAATCCTTGCGTTCTCGACAGGAATCAGCCTGTCGGTAGTCCCAGATATGACCAGGGTGGGGGCCTTGATCTCG
>CAYVES010000126.1:4700-7250 GCA_964449845.1 uncultured Dehalococcoidia bacterium | reverse complement strand
CACCGTGCTTTGGTTGAATCAATTCCGCCCGCCAATGCCCTGAAGTAGCGTCGTGACTCCTGTCGCGCCGGGGAACTCGTTGCCACAGGAGTCACGACGCTACGACGGAACATTCAATGCAGTTTGTGTAGTAGAATGCATGGTTAAGGGTTATGCTAAATCGGTGGATTCTATCGGTTATAGAGTTTCGCATAGAATGCCTCTCCCTCGAAGGGAGAGGGTAGGTGAGGGTGAAATCCCCCTCCCCTTAATCCCCTCCCTCCAGGGGAGGGGAACTGCAACAACTCCTGTGGCTAACCAATAAGTCACCCTCGGGGTGGGCTTTTTGAACCTGCCCCCACAGATTCGGGAGTATCGCCAGCTATTGGAAGCTGCTGGTTAATTGGATATAATGGCCTTTGGGACTGCTATTCCGTGAGGAGGGTAACGAATGAGACTAATGGCCATATTCGCACTCGTTGTAATGTTGGCAGGGATGCTTGCTCTTGGCTGCGGCAGCGATGAGGGGGGCCCAAGTCCTTCCCCATCGCCTACACCTGCTCCGACCGCAACCCCATTGTTGACACTAACTCCGACCGCAACCCCATTGTTGACACCGACTCCGACCCCACCCCCTGGCGGCGTGGCCTGGGTTGCTCGCTACAGGGGCCCGGCAGGCGGAGCCGACTGGGTCTATGACCTAACTGTGGATGGTTCAGGGAACGTCTATGTTACGGGCAAGAGCTTCAGCTGCCGGCCGTACGACTACTCATACGCAACAGTGAAGTATGACGCCGCTGGCAACGAGCTCTGGGCTGCCCGCTACGACGGCCCCGGAGGCGACGATGATGTGTCTCAGGCTATAGCCGTAGATATTTCTGGGAACGTGTACGTTACTGGCAAGAGCTGCAACGGCCTTCACTACGACTACGCTTACGCCACGGTGAAGTACGACAGTGACGGCAACGAGCTCTGGGCTGCCCGCTACGACGGCCCGGGAGAGGGGGATGATGACGCTCGGGCGATAGCCGTAGATGCCTGGGGGAACGTATACGTGACTGGTAGCAGCGGGGGTGACTATGCCACCGTCAAGTACGACGCTGATGGAAACGAGCTCTGGGTTGCCACATATGATGGCCCTGCAGGCGGTGAAGACGGGGCTGTGGCAGTAGCACTGGATGACTCGGGACATGCCTATGTCACTGGCTCTAGCCAAAACGACTATGCAACCCTTAAGTATGACTCTGATGGAGACCAGCTCTGGGTTGCCCGCTACGACGGCCGGGCAGAAGAGGATGAAGGGGCTCGGGCAATGGCTGTGGATGATTCGGGGAATGTGTATGTTACTGGCAAGAGCCAGGACAAGTACGCTACCGTGAAGTACGACAGTGATGGAAACGAGCTGTGGGTTGGCGGATGTTATGGCCCGGCATGTGGGGATGGTGGGGCTGTGGCTATAGCGTTGGATGGATGGGGCAATGTCTATGCAACGGGACAGACCTACAGCAGCCGCACCTTCACCTACGGTTACGCTACGGTTAAGTATGACAGTAACGGAAGACAGCTCTGGGTTGCCAGATACGATGAGGGTGCAAGCGGCCAGGCCGTGGCCATTGTCGCGGATTCATCGGGCAATGTCTATGTCACAGGGGAGGTGTGGGGCGAGTACCGGAACTACGATACGGTGGACTGCTTCACCGTGAGTTATGATGGTGACGGGAACGAGATCTGGTCTGCCTACTACGATGGCCCGGCGGGACGCGAAGATCGGGGTGTGGCCATAGCTCTGGACGCATGGGGCAATGTCTATGTGGCTGGCAAGAGCGATGGCGGCAACACTTGCGCCGATTACGCCACCATAAAGTACGTATCCCAGGATTAAGCACCGTGAGCTGGCTATCGGAGATTCTCATTTCTCCCAAAACGGAGACAGGGTTCAGACTTCGAAAGGGGTTGCTCCTAGGTCTTCTAGGCGTCGCATTCCTCTTGCTATATGTGATTGACTACAGTTTTGACAATCTGCAAACCGACATCCCCAGGCTTATTCTGCCCTTTGTGGTTTTGGCCATGGTAGACCTCCTCCTTTTGGCAGAGGAGCCCCTGCAGCACCCAGGATCGGGGAGCAGTCGCCACGCCTCTTTCTTTCAGTCCCAATTCCCCAGAATCTACATTCAGCAGCGATACAACCTGCCAGCTACTGAGGCGCGGCAGAGATGGCTCAGCGTCCTCCGTCAGTGGAAGGACGAAAACCATCCCAACCACTTCTACTATGCCACCTCGTTGAGAAGAAGGCATGAGTGCCGGGCTGTTTACTATCTTCAGTGGCTGTCGATTAGAATTTTCTTGCTCTCGGTTCTGGCGCTGGCGGTCCTTGCTTGCCTGACGTGGTGGGGAGAACTCGGTTTGCCCCCTTCCTACTCTCTTCAGAACCCTGGGCTCACTGGGGCCAGGATAGCCTTTCCCCTTTTTCTGCTTGGCCTCTACTTGTACGTGCGCGTGAGCAATATGCCCGACCAGGACAATCCCACCGGGGCATGGCTGAGGTGGAAGGAGATAAACGACGTACTCAAG
>CAYVES010000126.1:0-4600 GCA_964449845.1 uncultured Dehalococcoidia bacterium | reverse complement strand
GGAGTCACGACGCTTCAGGGCTCAGAAGTAGATGCGAAAGCCGTAGGCCGACGCCTCGAAGCCGACGGAGCGATATAGCCGGTGCGCTTCCTTGCGCCTTTTGTCACTGCACAGCTCGATCCGATGGCACCCCTTCTCTTTGGCCCTGGCGATGACGTGTTCCAGGAGCAGTTTGCCAAGACCGCTGCGCCGGTACTTCTGACCGACTACCAGGTTCTCCACCAGAGCCCAGGGGGTAGCGCTATGGGAAAGGTTGGGTATGATGAGAAGCACCACGGTGCCCACAACCTGGCCCTTTTCTTCGTCAACAAAAAGCTCGTGTCTGGGATCGGCGCAGATCTCAGCGAACACCCTCCGGTAATCATCTGCAGAAGAGCTCCGGCTCATCTCAACCTGGGAGAGGCTGATAGTCAGTTCATGGTAGAGATCGAGGATGCGGGGAATATCCTCCTCGGTAGCCACTCTGATATTCGCCATGTTCTCCAAGAACCTCCTTCGTTAGGCCCCAAGTAGCATAGAATAGGCTCGGCTGCGTGTCAATCCAGGACAAGGGCTACCTATGATTCTCAGACAGGCTCCTAGACTTGGGTGGCAAAGAAAGCTAAGATAGGAGGCGCGGCTAAATGGATATGGAATGCACGAGAGCCTGGAAGACCCTATGTGCTTTTGAGGGATGTCAATGGTGCCATTGAAGAGGCTGTTTGAACCTATCAGAATTGGCAACCTGGAACTGAAGAACAGGATAAAGATGTCGGCTATGGCTGTGGTGCCGCTGGAGTCGGAAGACGTGGTAATCAAGCGCTTGAAGGCCTTCTACGTCGAGAGGGCAAAGGGCGGTGTGGCCATTATGGGCACGAGCTGTTCCCCCACCAGGCTCATCCAGCCCCCGATGTTAGGGCTGTACCATGATCGCTTTATCAGTGGTCTCAGGGAGTTGACGGAGGCTGTTCATGCCCATGGCGCGAAGACTTATGCCCAGATGGGTGTTGGCTACGGTTGGGCATTCGGCGATGGCCCTGTTGAGGCGGTAGGCCCTTCGGGGGTTTCTCTGTCGGGGCGTCCTGGCACTCCTTTTCGCCTGGGCGGGCCTCTGGAGCCGACCATGCCGCGAGCACTTTCTGCAGATGAGATCCACCAGGTAGTGGAAGCCTACGGTGATGGGGCGCGGAGGACGCGTGAAGCTGGCTTTGACGCTGTTGAGGTAATAGCCAGCGTGGGCTATATCATAGCGCAGTTTCTGTCGCCGCTGACAAATAAACGGACTGACGAGTACGGCGGCAGCCTGGAGAACCGCATGCGGTTGCTCCTGGAGATAATCGAAAACATGAAGAAGAAGGCGGGGCCCGATTTCACCTACACCTGCCGCCTCAGTGGCGCCGATTTGCTCGAAGGGGGGTATACCGTCGAGGATACGGCAAGGATGGCCCGAATACTGGAGAACGCCGGTATTCATGAGATCGACGTGATGTCCGGTTGGCATAACGCCCCAATCCCAATCATACAAACGGACGTTCCCCAGGGAGCCTGGGCTTATATGGCCGCGGCTGTCAAGAAGGCGGTAAGTGTTCCCGTGGCCGCGGGGACTCAAATCCAGGACGTTGAGGTCGCCGAGAGACTGCTGCGTGAGGGCAAAGCCGATCTGGTCTACATGGCCCGCGCGCTGCTCGCCGACCCGGAGCTGCCGAATAAGGCAAAGCAGGGGCGTCTTGCTAATATCAGGCCGTGTATGAACTGCTGTCGCTGTATCGAGGCCGCTGACGCACCGCCGGTCTACTGCAGCGTCAACGCCAGGCTGAGCAGGGAGTGGGAGTACCCGGCTGAAACGCTCGCGGCGGAGAGCAAGCGCGTGCTCGTTGTCGGCGGCGGGCCAGCCGGTATGGAGGCGGCCAGGATAGCAGCTTTGAGAGGCCACAAGGTAACCCTCTGTGAGCGGGGCCCCAGGCTCGGCGGAAGCTTGATCCTGGCTTCTATAAGCAACAAGCGGATAGGGAGGGTAGTCAAGTATCTGGACGGCGAGGTGAGGAAGCTTCCCATCGAGCTGAGATTGAACACCGAGGCAACCCCTGCCCTTATCGACGAAATCAAACCGGACGTGGTCGTTCTGGCGGCAGGGGGGACAGCTCCAGTCCCGGAGGTGCCCGGTGGCGATGGCGCCAGTGTGCTCAATCTACACGATGTAAGAAAACTCCTGTTTCTCCAGATAAGGCAGGTCGCCATAATAGGTGGTGGTCTTATCGCTTGCCAGCTGGCGTTGAGCTTGGTAGGCCGGGGGAAGGAGGTCTCCATAATAGAGGAGTCCAAACGCATCGGGGCCGACGTTGGCCTGGTCCACAGGTGGGTTTGGATGAAGCAGTTGAGGGAGGCGGGGGCCAGACTGGAGACCGAGGCCAGCGTGGTGGAGATAACCGATAGAGGTGTAAAGATAAGCCGCGCGGGTTCAACGGATTTCATCGAAGCGGATACAGTCGTTTTGGCCGGTGGGTTTGAGCCGAACACCAGATTGGCTGAGGAGCTTTCGCGAAGAGGCACCGTCATTTATCCCATCGGCGACTGCGCTCGGCCGGGCAGGCTCCTGGAGGCTACCGCATCCGGTTTTCTCACAGGTCAGCAAATCTAGGAACCTCTCATCTACCAGGCGAGCCAGCCTCCATCCACAGCTATGGTCTCACCGGTGATGAAGCTCGAAGCCTCGGATGCCAGGAAGACCACGCAGCCCGCCACCTCGTTGGGCGTGCCTCCCCTTCGCATCGGAATTTTGCTCAGGTTGAGCTGAAGAATCCTCTCGTCGGACTCGATATCCCGCTTAGCCATCTCGGTTTGGATGTAGGACGGGGCGATGGCGTTGACCCTTACGTTGTGCCTGGCCCATTCCACTGCTAGGGCCTTGGTGAGCTGAACTATAGCTCCTTTGCTCGCTATATAGGGGGAGATATTCATGAAGCCGGTGAGCCCAAATACTGAGACCACGTTTATGATGCTGCCCGATTTTCGCTCCACCATGCCTTTTCCGATGGCCTGACAGCAGTAGAAGCACCCTTTGAGGTTGGTGTTCAACACCGCGTCCCAGTCCTCCTCCGCCAGCTTCAGGAATGGCTTGACGATGTTGATCCCGGCATTATTCACCAGGATATCCACTTTTCCGAAGGCTCTCAGCGCCTCCGATGTCATAAACTCCACCTCGTCTCTTCGGGTGACATCTGTCTTGACGGGCAGCGCCTTGCCTCCACCGGATTGGATCTCCGAGGCAACCCTCTCCAGAGGCTCCTGCCTGCGGCCGCATAGCACAAGTGAAGCGCCTGCCTCCGCCAATGCCTTTGCGGCGGCCTCGCCCAACCCAGTGCCGCCGCCGGTGACGACGGCCACCTTACCTGTGAGGTCGAATATCCTTATCTTCTTTCTCCTCTGCCCTTGAACTTGGGCTTACGTTTCTCCAGAAAAGCTCTTCGGCCCTCCTTGAGGTCCTCCATCAGCAGGAGCCCTGGGGTGAGCAGATCCTCCCATCGGTAGTCGTCGTCGTGGCCCCGGTGAAGCATTTTCTTTATGGCGCGGACGGCAAGGAAAGGATGCTGGGCAATGGTCTGGGCCAGGCTCTCAACCTCAGCATGGAGCTTATTGTGTGGAACAACCTTGGCCACGATGCCCCATTCCTCTGCCTTTTGGGCATCTATGGTCTCTCCAGTAAGGAGCAGATAGCCAAGCCTGCCTCTTCCCAGAACTGCCCTTCCTCTGCCGAGGGTGATAACGTGGACTGCCCCCACCCTTATCCCCTGAAGACCGAACCGGGCCTTGTCGGAGGCGACAGCGACATCGCTCACGATAGCGATCTTGCAGCCATATCCGTAAGCATAGCCATTGACGGCGGCGATCACGGCTTGTGGGAGGTTCTCGATGCGGCGGAACATCCTGGCATCCGTCTCAACAAACTCTGTTGCCTCGCTCAGGCCTTCGAATTCCAGTTCCCCGAAATCCACCCCGGCGCTGAAAGCCCGATCCCCGGCTCCGGTGAATACCACGACCCTTACATTCTCGTCATCCTCCACCAGTGACAGGGCATGATCGATTTCCTGGAACATCCTCAGGTTGCAGGCATTATGCTTATCGGGACGGTTCATAGTTATGGTGGCCACCGGGCCTTCAATTTCGAAGAGAATCGTCTCATAATCCATGCGGGGCTCCTGTTGCTTCGCCGATTTTCGGCGACGCGGGGCTGGCTGTTTGCTCATAGCTTGCTCTTCTCCAAGTAGATTTGTCTACTGGACTTCGATTATATCGGTGGGCACTTTGATCGTCAAGGCACGAGTCTTTGCTCCCACAACTGCGATTAAGCTCAAAGAGGAAGGGTTCGCGCGTCATTGCGAGCCCTTCACTTTCTGTCATTCCGAGGGACCCTGAGTGAAACGAAGGGGACCGAAGAATCTCCTCTTCACTCCGTTCAGAGCTTCGGCTCACCAGGGCGAACTCCGCGAAGCAATCCCATTGTAGTTTCTGTACCCCACCTCTGAGATTGCTTCGGCACTCCGTGCCTCGCAATGACAAGGCTACACCAATCGCCCAAAGGCGATACCTCTTCACAACGTGCCTCTGATTACCAGAAGCATAC
>CAYVES010000125.1:0-7312 GCA_964449845.1 uncultured Dehalococcoidia bacterium | reverse complement strand
TATCTGGGGAAGGGTGCACGTCGGCGACAAAGGGCGTTAGGCTCTAAGCACCCGTAGGAAAAGGCGATGCTCGACCTTACTGTCGAGCATCGCTTCGAGGAATAATGGAACCCCTGCACTCTGCTAGATGCAGGTCCACGGTAATTATACCCTATGGGGGTATGGTATGTCAACCCCGCGTCATAGTTGGTACTGCTCGGTCTTGGTTGACGCCATTTTAGGGAATTCTTATCCTTCTACCCAAGAAAAGGGTAGGGGGATAAATGAAGACGGAATTGGAGGATGCGTTAGTTAGAATGGCTAGAACTATTGCAGGAATCGTGAATAGTCTGCCTGAGCAGTGCAAATTCTGCGGTTCGAAAAAGATAGTCAGATACGGACACTACAGGCGGATACAAAGGTGGTGGTGCAAGGATTGCCAATGTAAGTTCACAGAGATTGAACCGGCTGACAAATATGATTAAATGGCTTCAAGGAATTTGGAGACGTCTTATTGGGGGGTGTTGTATGGCTGAGACCAATGATGATGACGAGAGAACGAAACTACTACAGTTCTTCATTGACTACTACGGCAGATACCATGACCACAAGGAGACGATGGCATGGATTATAACTGCCTTCTACATAGGTGGAGTCATGTATATGACTTTTGAGGCACGTAGAGTCATTGAAAATTGTGACTCGTGGCAGATACCTTTTGCTATCTTATTTGGGGTGTTGGGGTTTATCGTACTAAGGTTTGTATGTTGGCAGCTAGGTAAAAGAAAGGATGCAGCCAATTACGTTCTAGGATTCATGAAACAGCTACGCGGCGCACTAGTCCAGAAAAATATTAGACTCCCCAAAAAATTAGAGGAGGATCTGGACAAAGAATCAGACAACCAAATAACACCTACATCCTTAACATATGCTGCAATAATAGGTATGACAATTGCAGCTATTATACTTGTGCTTTACTAATAATGAATCAACCATGATTGAACTGAACCCCGTGCCATAGTTCATCGCAATGGCTGCAGCTCTCAGGGTATATACTTAAGGCTTTGGCCTTCGCCTTAGGGTTTCGTCCAGGCTCAACGGCGTGACGTCAGGAGTTGCCACCTCGTACACAGTTACCACTCTCTGGGGGCCGCTGAACTTATCGCGTATGGCGGCGATGTCGTCGGGGGGTAAGGGCTTCACGGCGCAGGGCCTTAGAGGAGTGTTAATCTGCACCTCGTCCGGCGATAGCTCCCTGGCTATCCTTGCCATCTCTGGAGCGCAGTCTCTATTCGCCTCGAGAAACATCATTTGAAGTGCCAGCTTGCCTTTATACTCTGACCTGAAACGCCTGATGCCCTGCAGTATTTCATCCAAAGTGTACCCAGCGAAAGGTCTGTTAATTGCCTGGAATCTCTCTTCGTCCGGTGCATCCACCTTGGCCACTACCACGTCGGCGAGGGCAAGCTCCCGGCGCACATCCTCTCTGGGCATAAAGGAGGAGTTGGTAAGCACCGCCACCGGCAGCCCCAAGGTTGATTTTACAGTCTCGATCGCCTTGCCCAGATTGCTGGCCAGGGTTGGCTCACCTAAGCCGGAGAAAGTGGCGTAGTCGGCTGGCACGCCTTTCGCTGTTTCCAGTTCCCTGGCAAGCTCGGCGAGTGTGACAAATTCCTTTCGCTCGCTTAGTGGATGGACAGTTTTCCCCAACTGGCAATAGGTGCAGTCGAAGGAGCAGGTATTGCCTCTGGTGGAAAGGACATCAATACCCAGCGATCTGCCCAACCGCCAGGATGAAACGGGGCCATAGATAACGGAAGTCATTGCAAACTACCGATCCACCTTCAATTCGTATTTGGGCTTTCCTTCTTCCTGGTATAGTATGAACCTGACGTTTTTTCCTTCGGTCAGGTGTTCTTCGCTTTGCCTTCGCAGTTCCCTGAAATCCATCGATTCCAAAAACATCCTGAGGAGTTCTATCTTCTGTTCAAGCTCCTTATCCTCCCCACCGCTCCGCATATACTCGTCCTCACTTTTCAGGAATTCCTGCCTGGCTGTAGTCTCAATACAATGGGTTAGGGTTGGGGTAAGTTCGATTCGTACCATTAAGCCTCCAAGGTCGAAGCTCCCTACCTAAGCCGGAGCTTTGTCAGCCAGGATCACGGTGAATCCTGCGTTAGGAGAGTAGCCCTTTTGCGGGGACTCCATATGCTCCACCTCACCTGGCTTCTGAAAGAGCGTGGAAAGGACGTGCTCTGTTGAAAAGCCTGTCTGGGTGAGCAGCCTTTTCACGTCGTCGTAGCTATAGAATGTGGCGTGTTTGTAGAAACGGTGGCCTTTCCTTTTCTTCACTTGGTAGTAGCGCCCCCAGGGGCTTTCCTGCAGTACCAGGCCAAGCACTATCTTCCCGTCCTTTCTTAGGAGACGGTTAGCCTCTGTAAGAACCTTCAATGGTGAGGCAACAAAACATAAGGTGACGATGATGAAAACTGCTCCAAAGGCACCATCCCTGAAGGGGGGGCTCTCGCCTTCAGACAATAACACGGCTACACCTCGACTCCTCGCCATATCGAGAAGCTTAATTGAGGGATCAATCCCAGTCTCTATCACCAAGGCTTGGGCAAAGCGTCCGCTGCCCACGCCGACCTCGAGCCACGGTTTCGACAGCAAGGGCAGGATTTCCCTGAAGGCCTGAGCCTCTATGGCGAAGATGGGTTTGCCTTCCTCTTCAAACCAGGCGTCGTATGCCGCAGCGAGGGTGTCGAAAGGCGGACTATATGCCCTCAAACCAGCCATGCCGCGACTTTCTGAGGTATTCGTCGTAAGGGTATGCTCTAGCGACGTCCTCTTGTCGAAAGGAGTAGCTGAAATTGGCACAGTAATCGGTGAGCAGCTTATAGGCTGCGTTTAGCTGCTTCATCATTTCCTCCGCCTGCGCCCCGTTTTCTGCTTTATCAGGATGATGCTGGATAGCCATCCGCCTGTAGGCTTGCTTTATTTGCTTTAGCGTAGCAGACTCTCCCAACCCCAGCAATTTTCGAGCTTCGTTTATTTCCTCGAAGTTGACCCCCATTTAGCCCCCTCACGTCCTTGTCTGCTGACGGTATGCTCTCTCCCAGGGTTCGTTTGTGAAATCGAAGCAATCATTGACTGGTTCTTTGAGGTAGGTGAGGCCGGCAAGCTCCATGTTTGCTGTTACTCCAGTTGCAGCCTTTCGATTCGCGCCAGCAAGTGATCCGCCTTCTCTTTCAAGCTGGCAATGACATCCTTCAGCTCAGCTTCCGATATCGGCACGAACTCCATTATCGCTGCCTGCGGGCATATATCTACGCACTGGCGGCAGGAGTTGCATCTGCTGGGGTCTATCTCAGCTTGGCCCCAGAACAGAGAAATCGCCCCTCGGGGGCAACTCTCTGCGCACAGCCCGCAGCCGACGCAGAGGTCTTTGTTCACCTTCAGCAGTTGCCTGGACCTGGAAGTTATCATCTCTGGCGGTAGGCCCTTTTCCACGGCTCGTTCTTGTAAGCGAGGTAGTCTTTGATTGCCCCTTTGAGGGTATCTGCTGCCAGCAGGGCGCAGTGAAGGCTCTCCTCGGGCAGTCCTCCCAAGGCGTTTAGTACGTCTTTCTGGGTGATTTTTGAAGCCCCGGCCAGGCCCTTTCCGTTAGCCATCTCGGTGATCATGCTCCCGGCGGCGATGCTGGTGCCACAGCCATCGGTCCAGAATTTAGCTTCCTTGATTCTGCCATCCATCACCCTTAGCCAAATCTCCATGGTATCCCCGCAGGAGCCGGTAACGCTGGCGGACCCGTCAGCGTTGGGGATGCTCCCTACATTTCTGGGGTGTTGAGCGTGGTCAATGACCGTTTCAGTGTAATCTGCCCACAGCTCTTTTTGTATATCTTCCAGTACCTTGTCTAACTCAGAGGACATTTGACCTCCGTCTCCATTTCACTTGCGTCGGACTACATGGCCTTCAGGAAGGCCTCGGCAAAGCTATTCAGCTCCTCGGAGTCGTAGCGCTCGACGTTGCCCTCATCGCAGAGCTGGGCGAGCTCCGGGTCGATGGGGAACTGACCCAGCAATGGGGCCCCTGCTGCCTTTGCCATCTCCTGCCCTTTGCTCCTGCCGAAAAGCTCTATCCGCTTGCCACTATCGGGCAAAGGGAAATAGCTCATATTCTCTACCACACCTTTTACGGGGATGTTCATTTTCTGAGCCATCTGCATGGCCTTCCTGACTACCATGGCGGCTAGCTCCTGCGGCGTGAAGACGATGATGACGCCCGATAGAGGGAGTGTCTGCATTACGGTTAGCGGGGCATCGGCGGTACCCGGCGGCAGGTCCACCAGGAGATAGTCGAGCTTGCCCCAGAGCACGTCCTCCCAGAACTGTGTGATCGTTTTGCCGATAAGGGGGCCACGCCAGATAACGGCATCATCTTCATGAGGCAGGAGGAGGTTGATAGACATTATCTCGATCCCTGCCTTGGATAGCGGCGGTATGATTCCGGTCTCGCTGCCGGCAGGTCGGCCGCTTATGCCGAACATCCTGGGTATGCTGGGGCCTGTGATATCGGCATCGAGGATGCCTACCTCGTATCCGCGGCGTGCCAGTGAGAGCCCGATGAGGCCAGTCACCAGTGACTTGCCTACCCCACCCTTGCCGCTCATGACAGCAACCACATTGTGGATGGCATTGATCTCTTTGGGACTCGCTTCCACAAAACCTATTTCTGCTTCCTTTACCCCATCCAGCCCTCTGACGACGTCACCCACCTTGGCTTTGAGCCAATCCTGGGTCTGTGGGCTCAGGGCTGCTGAGGCAAGGGCGATGCTCGCCTTCCCGTTGGCGATCGCGACATCGCGAACCAGGTTGAGCTTCACCAAACTGCGCATCGCACCGGGGACCAGCACCCCGTCAAGGCTTTCCCTTATCTCCTCTTCAGTTACCACGGTTTTCCCTCCTATTGCTGCTGATCATCCCTGCTAATGGTCGCACACATTATCGCCTGTTGCCAGCGTTCCCCGTATGTGGTCCAGGACCATCTGCTCGGGGTCGTGCCCCAGGGCGCCAATGACGACCTCGATGCGGTTCTCCCTGAATAGCGCCTGAGCCCGGGAACCCATACCGCTAGCTATCACGGCGGAGACCCCTTCATCTGCGAGCCACACCGGGAGCAACCCTGGTTCGTGCCCCGGCGAGGCCACCAGCTCCTTGCTGACAATGGAGTTACTGGCCTCATCAACATCGATGAAGGCAAAGTGCTCGCAGTGGCCGAAGTGACCTGCCAGCTTGCCATTGCTCACGGGTACGGCATATCTCATGGCAAAACCTCCGTATTTTGCTTCGCTAGGCTCTGCGACAGGTGTCCCCGGTAGAGCAGGGGGGCGTTTCACAACGCTCTGCTCTGCCGCAGCATGTAGTCCCAGACTTGGGAGCATCCATCCTTATCATGTAAGAGGCGGAGATAAGCCTCTCCATGTTTCCGCTGCCACAACCACCACACCGAGCGGGCTGACCATCCGCGCCACGCACGAGTATTTCCGACACTTTGCCGCAGTCCCGGCATCTAAAGTCGTAAATCGGCATCGCTTTTCTCCTCTATTGCCTGCCGAGCCTTGTTGAAATGGCCTCCCATAGCCTACCTATCTCTTTGGAAACACCGTTTCGGGCGTATTCCACCACCGGCATTCCCCGAACCAGGGCCTCTGTAACTACATTATCCATGGGGATCTTGGACACCACCTCAACTCCTTGGGCGGAGCAAAATCGCTCGATCTGGCGGGTATTATCCTCATTGATGTCGTATTTGTTGACACAGACCAGAGCCGGAATTCCAAAGTGGCGGCAGACGCCCAGGACGCGTTCGAGGTCATGTATCCCAGACAATGTAGGCTCGGTTACCAGGAGAGCGAGGTTTGCCCCAGAGAGAGATGAAATGACCGGGCAACCGATGCCCGGGGGTCCATCGGTGATGATATACTTCAAATCCTCCCTCTCGGCGATGGATCTGGCATTTTGCCTCACCAGCGCTACCAGCTTCCCCGAGTTTTCCTCGGCGATTCCCAACCTTGCGTGAACCAGAGGGCCGTAGCGTGTCTCTGAAATGAACCAGTGTCCTGAGAGGCAATCCTTCATCGTGATGGCCTCATCGGGGCAGACATGGTAGCAGAAGCCGCAGCCCTCGCAGGATGTGGGGTCGACCTTGAAATCACTAATGGCGTGGAAATGACATATATCCTGACAGAGCCCGCACTTGGTGCACTTCTCCTCATCGATTAGAGCAACCTGACCGCTCCAGAATTCGTTTTGCTCTCTAGTCGTGGGGCTCAGCAGCAGGTGGAGGTCGGCAGCATCCACATCGCAGTCGGCGAGAACCTTGCTTTGGGCTATAGCAGCGAAGGAGCCTACTATGCTTGTCTTCCCGGTTCCGCCCTTGCCGCTTAAGACTACCACTTCTTTCATCACGAGTCCTCCCGCTACTGGCTAACTTGGCTTGTTACCATACCCCTGACCCTATTGTAAAGCTCGAGGAAATGTGCTCGCCACTGCGGAATACCTTCGACCAGGGGTATTCCCCTTGAATAGTAACCGGCAATCTCGGTATCCAGTGGAATGGTGAGCAGGATTGGGATGTTTTCCTTCAGGCAGTATTCCTCTACTTTCCTGTCTCCTACTCCAGCGCGGTTCAGTATCACCGCACAAGGGATATCGAGCTTCCTGACCACCTCCACCGCCAGGATAAGGTCGTTTAGCCCGAACGGCGTCGGCTCGGTCACGAGAAGACAGAAATCGCTGCCCCTTATAGATTCTACGACGGGGCATGATGTCCCTGGAGAGACATCGATGATGACTGTGCCCTCGCGATTGGCATGCTCCTTCACCTTTCTGATCACGGGTGGAGCCATGGCCTCTCCCACATTAAGCTTACCATGCGCAAACTGTATGCTGTCTGAGTGTCCTATCTCGACGACTCCTACTTCCTTACCTACCTCTGATATGGCCTCTTCGGGGCAGAGATAGCTGCATGCGCCACAGCCATGGCAGAGCTCGGGGAAAACAAGCACCTTTTTCTTCATATCGGCAATGGCATTATAGGCGCAGACCTCCGAGCACTTCCCGCAGTGGGTACACTTCTCTTCGTCCACCTTGGGAATGCGCACATACACGCTTTCTCTCTTGGTGAAGTTAGGTTTGAGGAAGATGTGGTCATTAGGCTCCTCGACGTCGCAGTCCAGAAGCTGCACCTGCCCTTCGAGTGATAGGGCGAGGCTGGTGGCTACCAGGGTCTTTCCTGTGCCTCCCTTGCCGCTGGCGACGGATATTATCAC
>CAYVES010000124.1:0-7343 GCA_964449845.1 uncultured Dehalococcoidia bacterium | reverse complement strand
AACCTCTCCGGTACATTTGATATTACAATTCTTCGTTTTCCAGATTGTGTGGGAACTATTTGATCAACCAATTCCACCTCGATCTCCATATCCTCGCCAAGTATAGCTCTATACCGAAGTATGGTCTCACTGACCAGCCTGTCCACATGATCCTGCGGGTATTTGCTATCCAGGGCGATTCTAACAGCCACTTTTTCATAGGTGTCCTGCACTACTTGGAATTGCGCAACGCCGAAGGAAGCAAAAAAATTCAAGGGCAGAGCGAGACCTGGTATGGGCTTGCCGCTCTGGGTGTATACAACGTCAGTGACCCTGCCATTGAGGGCTGCCAACAAGGGGAGACCTCTCCCGCAGCGACAGGTCACATCGGAAATCGCCCCTACATCGCCGATCTCGTACCTTATGAAGGGCATGCCATAACTGTGTAGGTTTGTGAGCAGTATCCTGCCTTCTTGACCAGCGGGCAGGGGCTTACCCTCGTCATCTACAATTTCGAGGATCACGTTTTCCGCGGATATGTGGAACCCAGAATGCTCAGAGCATTCACCAGCAATCGCGCTCACCTCATTTGATCGGTAACAGCTGAAAACCTCACATTCAAACACCTTCGCAAAGAGGGCTCTCTGAAAATCATATAACCCTTCCCCGGAGGTGATAATCGCCTTTGGCCTGATCCTGGGCGTGTCTTTCCTTTCAATATATCGGGCAAGCAGGTAAATAGCTGACGGATAGCCTCTTATGAATCCACCTTGGAAACGTTCCAACCTCTTGGCAAGAAGCGGCAGCTTCTCTTCGGACATTTCTCGAGCATCAAAAGGCGTAATTCTCTCAAAGAAATGTCTGGACATTCGCGCAAGTTTCTCTACGGTTGACTCGTACTCAGATATGTCGCTCAGCAAGGCACACTTGTTACCGAGTTCATACCCGGCCCAACCGGAAAGTCTCAATTCCGCAGCGCAATCGCAACCATAGAGGTCATCTCTTGCTCTATAGAACCTCAAAGGCTCCCCTGTAGAACCACCCGTCCAACAGAGCTTCAATCCTCTCTTGGGGAAACCTCCTGCTATCAAATCGCCGAAGTTGTCTCTGAAAAGCTGCTTGGTCAGTACCGGCAGCTTCTCCAGGTTCCCGGAGTTCTGTATATCATTCGGCCTCAACGCACGCTGCTCGAATATCCTCTGGTAGTAGGGTACGTTATCATAGGCGAACTTCAGTAGTTTCCTCAGCCTCTCGTCTTGCAGCGCCATTATCTCCTGCCGAGGCCACCACTGGGTTCTTTCAAGTTCCTCCCGTAGCTTCAGGGCCCTCGCGCCTCTATAGAAATCCAGCGCAGGAACGAATATGTGCCTCACTGCGAACTCGTACATAGCTATTCTATTGATCGATCCTTCCCGGTCTTATCAGCCATCTTTTCAAATACTCTCGTGGACTCCCTGCGCTCGTCTGTGGCAACGGGCAGCGACGCATCATTCTCTGTTTTTTGCAAAGCCTTCTCAATGTCTATGAACCCTACTACCGTCACCTTCCCAGGGTTCCGGCTTTCACCTTCCTCCTGGCTACCTACTGCCGCTCTGCCTCACCTCACGTTTCACTGCCTTCACCGCGATATAGCGTCCTGTTAGGAATTTGGTTCTCTTTTCCCCCAGACTTTCAAGGGAAGCTAGACCTTTTCGGATGGCATTATCAAACTTACCTCTTCCCAGCTTGTGCAGAGTACCCTCCAGCCACCTAACCAGTATGTCAGGATGGGGGCAGTGGAAAATAGCCGTGCTTTCTTCTACGGCAAACCCGGTTTCTTCCAGAGTGCGCCTCAGCTCGGTAGGGGAAAGGGTTTTGCCAATGAAATACGGGGCTAGGCCGAGTCGCATCCAGAGGCGGATGAGCATGTAGGGGGGATAAGTCAGGTTGCTTTTGTTATCTATAGTAAGAATGAGTATGCCGCCAACTCGGAGAACCCGCCCAAGTTCCTTTAAGGCAATAGTAATATCTAACTCGCTGCGGAAGTGGTCCAGGGTCGAGTCAGAGATGACGAGATCGATAGAGTTCTCTTTGAGAGGAAGGTGCCTAACATCGCAGCAAAGATATCTGCTTGCATCGACGTCGATGTGCCCGGCTTGCCTTTTCGCCCGTTGCACTACTTCAGTGGAAATATCTATGCCGATTACATTGCTGTTGACCTGGGCAACGTCGAACAGGAATTGATCCTGGCCAAAAGCTTCCTGAAAGAGGTCGGTCTTTAGAATCATCCCGGTATTGGTCACATCAGCCCATCTCGCCACCAGATCGAGATACGTCTTTCTTGTGTGCTCAGCCAGGGGATCGCCAGGGACGCTCCCCCGAAGCCATCGTCTGGCGACCTGGTCCCAGTGCTCAGCCCCGCCGCCTGACTTACTCAATCCTCACCTGACCTTATGTTCAAGCTAAGAGTTAACTATATAGTAGTCACTGGCTCAAGTAAATACAGCCGTCGATGGATTGACTTCCGTTCGGCCAGCGAAGGGCAATTAAAGACCTTAGTTTAGCCGGAGGGGAGCTGTAACCGCTCCCTCAAGGGAGAGGGGTTTTCTGGCAGGCAAGACCCTTCCTATTCGGGCCTCAGGGCACACCCCGGGTTCAATATGCCATTTGGATCAAAGACCTTCTTTATGCCTCTCATTAGCTCCATTGTCTTTTTGTCCAGGAAGATATCGAGGTCTGGGATTCTAACTCTACCGACGCCGTGCTCGGCTGTCATCACTCCGCCCAGTTGGGCAGTCTCCTTGTAGATCGCTCGCTTTGCTTCTTTGAGATTCTCCCCCGATAGGTCCTTCATTAAGGATGGGTGAAGATTGCCATCGCCGGCGTGACCAAGCGTAGGGATGCTTGTGCCGAAACGCTCTGCAACTCTATCTATGGCGTCCACGAGTTTTCCCATGTTGGCTGGAGGCACGGCTACATCTAGGGCATCTGCCAGATCGTGTTTCAGAGCCAGGTATATATTGCTCCTTATCTTCAGAACTCTATCTTGCTCTTTCTTTGTTTGCCCGACCACAGGCTCAAGCCCGTTGTGTCTTTCACAGATCGCGGAAATCTGCTCGCATAGAGAGTGTACTTCCTGTTTGCTGCTACCATCCACTATTATCATCAGGTAAGCGGTTCCAATCTTACATGGCCACTCCATGCCAAGGTGCTCAGCCGAAATCTCGACTATGCCACGCTCCATGTATTCTATGGCCAATGGTATAATCCCGCTCTGCAGTATTTTGGGAACTGTATTTATTGCATCGTGGCGGTTGTCATAGGGTATGATCATAGTTGCGCTGGCAGCCATTGGGGGAAATAACCTTAAAATTGCCTTGGTTATTATGGCCAAGGTTCCCTCGCTGCCTATTATCAAATGCATTAGATCATATCCAGTGTTATCCTTGAGCAGTTTTCCTCCCATGCCTAGCACTTCACCTGTAGGCAATACAGCTTCGATGCCTTTTACGTAATTCCTCATAATGCCATATTTCACTGCGCGTGACCCACCGGCGTTGCAGGCCACAAGCCCACCCACCTGCGCGCTTTCATCGCCGGGATGTGGCGGAAAGAACAGGCCCTCCTCTTCAACCTTCGCCAGTAACTCCCCCAGCGTAGCCCCCGCTTCCGCGACTGCCATCAGGTTGTCCTTGTCGACATGGACCTTGTTCATCCTCTCCAATGACAGAATTATGCCGTTCTCTGTTGGAATGGCGCCGCCACACAGGCCTGTTCCTCCACCTCTGGGGAACACGGGAATCCTCTCGTCGTTTGCAAGCGCTAGGATTCTGCCTGTTTCCTGCGAGTCGGCGGGTTTTACGAGGATTAGTTCGCTTGCTGGCTGGGGCCTTACTTCTAGGGCGGTTTCGTCTGTCAGGTAATCTACCATCCGCTCCTCTTCCGTTATCACCCACTCACTTCCCATAATCCCTCTTAGCTTTTCGAGTACCATTTGATAGATTTCCCTCTAAGTGTCGTCTTCCAATTCTAACTCACAATTGGGCTGTTTTCCACATGTTATCTCTCCTCCCAGGGAGGAGCGGGGTAGAGAATAGAACCAGTGGCAAGCTGCTCTGGCCAGACAGTGATGCTCCTGCCTTCTTGAATCTGAGTGGCAACCATAGGGTTGTAGGTGTCCCTTCCTTGCTCATTGAACCTTATCCGCCCGTAGAAGGTCGTGGCATCCAGCGATTCCAGGGCGGCTCTAACCTCTTCGGAATTGAGGGTAGCAGCATCTTCCAGGGCGAGCTGACAGGCTACTCCACATGCACTAGCTGCAGCCGCGTGATAGTCTGGCTCCTCTCCAAACTTCTCACGGAAAATTCGAGCGTAGTCTTGAGCGCTTCCGAAGACTGGGCCATGATACGGGAGAGCAGAAACCCACTGGGCTGTGCCCAAGATGTAATTAGCGTCTGCCCCTAACTCTTCGACAAAGGCGGGGTCACAGGGAGCGACCGCGATAGCAAGCATATCCGGGTTTATATCCAGCTCTTTGGCAGTTCTAACGAAGGATAATGCCTCTTCGAAGTGGGCGGAAAGGAGGATCATGCTGGGTTGTTCCTCCTTCAAGTCCCCTAGTATGTGGAATAGCTCCTCCTCCTTTTCCAACGTGACAACGGAGATGACCTCGTATTCCAAACTCTCGGCATACTGTTGCGCCCCTTCAGCAGCACTTAGAGAAAAGATGTCCTTCGCCGAGAGGATCGCCAATTGGCTCGGCATCGGATCAAGGGATGTCGCACCTTGCAGGATGTTTTGGAAGTAGTCGCTGGCAGGGCTCAATAGCCCGAAGGTATGCTCGAAGCCTGAGGTGAAGATCTCCTCCGCAGCCCCTCCGCCCTGGATCATGGGAACGCGGTATTCATCTGCTACCGCAGCCGCTTGGAAATTGCAGCTACTTCCGTAGGGGCCCAGGAGTAAATCGACTTCATCCTCCGTGATGAGTTTCTCCACCAGTGAGGCTGTCTTCTGAGGATCGCTTTCGTCATCGTAGTAGAGGATGTCGACCTGGTATCTGTGATAGCCGATGAGGATTCCTCCCTCCGAATTGACGTGCTCCTTCCATAGTTCGTACCCCTCTTGGTACAGGCGCCCTGTCTCTTCAAGACTGCCACTCAAGCTCAGGGCACAGCCGAACTGCACCTCTTCTGGCTCGTCCCTGGCACAGCCAGCTAGAGCTGGCAACGAGAGAATGGCCACCAGCAGGATAGCAACAACCTTGCTCTTATATCCAAACATGCCGTACCTCCACGGAGACTATGTTCACGCTCTCCACCGTGTTCTTCTGCAATCTCCATCGTCTCAGATCCCCTCGACCTGGATTGAGTCGGCTTGTTGAGCGGTGCGCTCATCTTCGGAGACGATGGGTATCTCTACCACAAAAGTTGCTCCTTCGCCCGGCTTGCTCCTGACGGACATATGGCCGCCATGCTCCTGGACAAGGCCATAGCAAATGCTGAGCCCTAGTCCTGTTCCCCTTCCCACCTCTTTGGTGGTGAAGAACGGGTCAAACATTCTCTTCTGGTTCTCTTCCAGGATGCCGGGCCCATCGTCGGTAAAAGCTATTTGGATCATCTTGCCCACCCTTTGTGTCTTGACACAGAGCTTCCCCCTGCCGTGGGCTTCTATCATAGCCTGCTCGGCATTGTTGATGATGTTTATGAAGACCTGCTGCATCTGGTGGGAGTCAGCCATGGTCATTGGAAGGTCAGGGTCCAGTTCCATCACCAGGTCTATCTTGTTGACCTTCAGTTGGTAGGCCTGCAGTTCCAGAGTCTTCTCAATGACATCGTTGATGGAGATGAGGCGTTTCTCAGGCATATGCCTGCGGGCAAAGGAAAGCAGGTTACCGGTTATTCTGGTGGCGCGTTGTGCTTCTTTGTAGATAGTTTGCACATCCCTTTTTATGGCTTGATCCAGGTCATCCCTGTCATTCAGGAGCTGGGCGAACGCCTGGACTGCGGCCAGGGGGTTGTTCAACTCGTGGGCGACGCCCGCTGCCAGCTCTCCTACTGAGGCCAACCGTGAAGCGAGTTGAAGCTGCTCCTCCATCCTCCGTCTCTCTTCCTCCGCCCGCTTGCGCTCTGTGATGTCTCTGCTTACACCCACAAACCCCACCGGTTTGCCCTTTGCGTCCCTCATTATCGCTACATTCATCTCTACAGGGACCCTGCTGCCGTCCTTGGTGATGATGTTATACTCTCGGCCATTGACGTACCCTTTTTGCATCACTTCCGTGGTCCCTGCAAAGGCTCTTTCCCTGGCTTCGGGTGCGATAAGGTCGAATGAATTTTTTCCAATCAAATCACTTTTGTCTCCGGTGTCATACATCTTCAAGGTTGCTTCATTAACGTCTACGATTCTTGTAGCTAAATCACTGATTACGATGCTATCTGTAGACATCCTTACAGCGTTGGATAGGCGCATTAACTCCTCCTCCGCTCGCTTGCGCTCAGTAATATCCCTGATAACCACGGAGGTCGCCGGTTTACCTCCGTACTCTATAAGCCTTGCTCCAAACTCAACCGAACACGTTGTTTGATCCTTCCGCGTCAGCGTTGTTTCATACTGTGGTGGCACAGTTTCGCCGCGACGTCTCCTTGTGTGCACTTCCACTAGTTCCTCTATTATTTCAGATGGCAATAGCTCCTGAATAGTCTTGCCGATCACCTCTTCCTGGCTGTATCCAAACATCTCGGCGCTTCTTGCGTTGGCAAAGACTATCGTAGAGCCCTGGAGTACACAGTAACCATCGTTCATGTCCTCCACCAGACGCCTGAACCTCTCCTCCGACTCGTGCAGCGCCTCCTCCGCCTTCTTGCGCTCACGGCGTACCTCTGCTTCACGCAGCTCACGTTCGACGGCGGGGGCTAGTCGCGCCAGATTGTTCTTCATTACGTAATCGAGGGCGCCGGCTCGCATGGCTGCCACCGCAGTCTCTTCGCCGATAGCGCCTGAAACGATTATGAATGGCAGGTCGAGCCCTTTTTCCTTCACCATGGTCAACGCGGCAGGCATACTGAAACGCGGCATGGCGTAATCGGCGAGGACGACATCCCACGTCTGCCGGTCGAGGGAGGCATTCATGGCTTCGGGGGTGTCGACCCGTTCAGAGGTCAGATCATAGCCGGCGCGCCGCAGCTCACGCAGCATTAACAAAGTATCGTCTTCTGAATCCTCGACGATCAATACGCGAAGTGGTGTGCTCATCTGGGCTGCCCTTACCTTTAGGAGGTCCTTACCTTCGGCGGAGCAACGTTCAATACCAGCCAGTAAAGTTTCAGTTCGTTTACCGCTTTGCCGAACTGGGCAAAGTCCACAGGTTTACGAATGTAGCTGTTGGC
>CAYVES010000123.1:0-7375 GCA_964449845.1 uncultured Dehalococcoidia bacterium | reverse complement strand
AGAAGCTTGCCGCTGCTTCTTAGCTCTCTAGCTTGTTCCCATACACTTTGATAGATATCGTACTGGCATTCCAGTATCTCGCTGTCATGGGGCAAGGGGTTATATGAGTCAGCTTTGGATATCAACTTTCCAAGTCGGGCCATGGGCGTGTTTTTGTCTTCAATGGCGGGGTCGTTCAAGGTTTCCATCAGGGAAAGGGCTTCCTCTCTTTCTTCTTCACTAAGCCGACTTAACCGAGTTTTCATAATGTTTACCGCATATTTTTCTTCGTAGGCCCCACTACCAATGAGTATGAGTTTTTTTACGAATGAAGGATACTGGGCGGTAAAGATAAAACTGAGCATTGCACCCCATGAGAAACCAATCAATGTGACAGGAGGATCTCCGTTCTTCTCTAAAACGGCCTTCAGCTCTTGGACTTGCCCTTCCAGTGTTGTTGCTGTTTGAAGTGGCTCTAGAACACCCCTAACGCAGGAGAGTTCTCGAGCAACTGGTGCCATTTCACCGGGTGCACCTGGTCCACCGTGAATGACAGCTACATTGAAAGGCTTGTTTCCATATTTTCTCAACCTTTTCATATTTATGCCAAGTTCAACCTCTTTTCAATTCAAGAATAGACAGGTTCGCTTAATTTTGCTGCCCCATTTCCCAAACCACTAGGCGAGTAAACAAACTGCGGGACAAACTGAGGCTTTGGACTACCCTGCGGGAAAAGGAAAGTCGCCGTTGAAAGTCAATTAGCTTGAACATGCCTGGGCTATTCGATGCCTGATAGGAGTCGAGCCTGTTCAAGCTTCCATTTCAGTCGTTGGGTTACCATCTCTAGCGCTTCTGGGCCCAGGGACGCAAGCAGATCTGCCAGCTCGTCCAGAGAATAGACCTCCTGGGTGCTCAGGAGGCCTCGTTTCATGGCCAGGAGGACTGCCTGCGCCCTGTTGCGCGCTTTGAGCTTGACGCATGCCCGGTGCAGGCATAGCTTCACCGTGCTGGTGGATGTGAAAAGATGTTGAGCGATCTCCTGATTAGTCAGCCCCCGGCCGACCAGGACAAACATCTCTCGCTCCCTCTGGGTCAGCACGGTATCTTGTTGCTCTCTCATGGCATACGACGGCACCAAACTAGGACAATCTGGTAAGTGAAACTTTAATTCGCGGGCTGGTTTTTGTCAAGATAGCGCGATGCCCATTTTTTTTCTTTTGTCGCTTGCCAGGCAGGGGCGCTGACTTCCTTGATAACTGGTGTTATAATCATGGATTACCAAAAGAAAGGAGGAAAAAATAAATGGCAAAGATCATTCTCTTCACTGGAAAAGGAGGAGTGGGTAAAACTGTCACTGCTGCTGCTACCGCGTTAGCCAGTGCCAAAAGAGGTTATCGAACGGTAGTAATGAGTGCTGATCCTGCTCATAGTCTGGGCGATTGTTTAGATTTCGAATTAGAGCCAGAACCTATTCAAGTAATGGATAATCTCTGGGCCCAAGAATCAGATGCTATTTATAACCTGGAGAAATATTATACTAGAATCCAGAAATGGCTGGTAGCTCTTCTTTCTTGGCGGGGCTTAGATGAGGTATCAGCTGAGGAGTTGACCATCTGGCCGGGAATGGAAGAATTGGCGAGTCTGATTTGGGTCTACCATCATTACCAAAGCGGTGAGTATGATGTGGTTATAGTGGACTGTGCTCCAACTGGCGAGGCTTTGCGATTTATAACTCTGCCTGAGGTAGGGAAATGGTATATGAATAAGTTTCTTCCCATAGGTAGATATGGAGTGTTCCCTGCCATGAAATTAATCTATGGGATGCCCACACCTGACAAGGTGACTTATAAAGATATAGAGGACTTACATGGGCAAGTGGAAGATGTGCACGCTTTGCTTACTAATCCAGAATTTACTCGAATTCGGTTAGTGACCAATCCCGAGAAAATGGTAATCAAAGAGACTCAGCGAGCCTACGCTGATTTTAGTCTCTATAATTATCCAACTGACTTGTTGATTTGCAACAAAATCATTCCGGCTGAAGCTGATGGTAGATATTGGGATGAATGGAAAAAGAGTCAAGACAATCATCTGAAGCTGATCGAAGAGTGCTTTTCGCCTTTACCTCTGAAAAAAGTCCCCTTGTTACCCCATGAAGCAGTAGGAATAGAGAGTCTTCAGAAGATAGCTGACTTGCTCTACGGAGAAGATGATCCAACTCAAACTTTCTTTAAAGGGAAACCAATCACTCTAGAGCGAGAGAAGAATGACTACCGATTAATCCTGCAGCTCCCCTTTGTTGAAAAAAAGGATATTTCTCTCCACCGAGTTGGAGAGGAGATAGTGGTTCGGATTGGGAATGTCAGGCGGAATATTATCTTATACCCAGTCCTTCGCAAACGAGAAGTAGCCGAGGCCCAGCTAAAGGAGGGCCGCCTTGAAATCAGATTTAAAGAAAGTGAAACCGTTAAGGCTTGACATCTCAATTTGGGTTTAACAAAATCGTAAGAGAAAGGGGGTGATGAAAAGTGTTAGGGATCTTACAGGTTGAACGTGGGCGAGAAGAAGAGGAGAGAAAAGTAACCTTCCGCTTCAGGCTACGGTTCCCAGAGATTTTGCCCCCTTCGACCAGAGAGCATCTCCGCGCAGCCAGGAAAGAGAGTCTCTTAGCTATCCGCGACTTTGCCACTCAAACCATCGATCGGAGGATTGAGGCACTGGAGAGAGAAAAGCCGACTGTATATGGTCGCCCTCCGGTTAAGCCACCTGTCGCCCAAGCAGTAGCGGAAGAGGAGGAGATACCAGCGGAGGAGGTACCGCTGGAGGGAAAGGGCAACCTGCAGAGCATGATAATGGGCTTAATCGCAGAGAAGCCAGAGGGGATGAAGCTGACCGAAATTGCAGAAGCTACAGGAGAGGCAAGGGTGAAGGTGGGGAATATCACCCGGATGCTTGTTGAGGAGAGCAAGATCAGGAAAGAGGGCTTGCTCTATTTCGTAGCCTGATAGGCCATTGAGAGACTTTGCCTTTCAATGGCAAACGCTAGCGGCTTTTCCCTTTGGTCTTCAGCAAGAAGGCAGCGATTACTTATTGATTCTGGAGCCCCCCCTTTATTGAAAAAAAGGGTATTTCTGTCCACCGAGTTGGAGAGGAATTAGTGGTGCGGATTGGGAATATGAGGCGGAATATTATTTTCTATCCAGTCCTTCGCAAACGAGAAGTGGCCGAGGCTGAGCTAAACGAGGGCGGCCTTCAAATAAGATTTAAAGAAAATGAAGCTTGACATCTCAATTTGGGTTTAATAAAATCATAGAAGAAAGGAGGTGATGAAAAATGTTAGGGGTATTAGAGGTTCAACGTGAGCAGGAAGACGAGGAGAGAAAAGTAACCTTCCGCTTCAGACTACGGTTCCCACAGGTCTTGCCGGCTTCGACCAGAGACCATCTCCGGGCAGCCAGAAAGGAAAGTCTCTTGGCTTTCCGCGACTTGGCCACTGAAACCATCGATCGGAGGATTGAGTTCCTGGAAAGAGAGTCGAAGAAGAAGAAAAAGGCACAGAAGATCGAAGTTGAGGAAGCTAAGGAAGGTAAGTAGCTGGTGTCCGAGCCGTCAATCAGTAAAGCATTTTCATTGGACAGGTCGACCGTAAAGGTAATTCCGGAAACTTCCGCTGGTATCATCTTCTGACTAGCGATAGCTATGCCTCCGAAATGTGGAATTCTCCTTCTTATGCGATAGGCGAGTGCCCTTTCGTCAAAAAGAGTTGCCCAGCACCTTCTCACATTCTCCAAGACCAAAGGTATGAATTCGGATAGCACCTCGACGGCGACGAGATAGACTTCATCTGTCAAACGCCCATTAGAATGGCTCGACATGCACTTCTAGCAGGACTACACATGTCGGAAGGGGATATCACAGTAATCTACTTAGACCGGAGAGTTCCAATACTAAGGGGGTTGAGTTGAAGCTTGTAGACAACTTCTATGCATACCTTTGGCCCGGTGTCACCATGGCTGAGATGCAAAGATACGGCAACAATTGCAACTCTTACGTTGTTGCTCAAGCCCTTCCTGAGAACAAACACGTCCTGGTAGACCCGGGGATGGTGGTCAACGAGGCCAGGCAGAATTGCCTGGACCGGCTGGTCTCCGAGATGGGCAAGGACGGGTTCAAGATCGAGGACGTGGGTTTGATACTCAATACGCATGCCCATCCGGACCACTATGGGGCTTCTGAAGCGATCAGAGAAATGAGCGGCGCACAGGTTGCCATGCCCAAGGGGGATGACGAGTTTCTCAAGCTGGCGGGAGGTGAAATGGCCCAGGTTCTCAAGCAGATGGGCTTTGAGATGCCGGAGGTCCACCCGGATTTCTACCTTACGGAGGGTGAACTGCGTCTCGGCCAGGACCTGGTCGCTAGAATAATGCTTACCCCCGGCCACTCGCAAGGTCATATAGCAATCTATTGGCCTGATGCCAAGGTTTTCATGGGGGGAGACCTGATATTTTACGGAAGCACCGGACGTGTGGATATCCCCGGTGGCAGCGCCCAGTTGCTCAAGGAGAGCATAGAGAAGGTTGCAGAACTGGACATCGAGTACCTGCTAACCGGTCACCAGTACGGTGCCCCGGGAATCATACAGGGTAAAGAGGAGATAAAGAAGAACTTCGAGGCCATCAGGAGATACATCTTTCCCTATCTCTGAGTTCTTTTGCCTTGCCACGCCAAGGATTAGTACCCTGAAACAAACGGCAGGACAGGGATATGTCAAGCGAGAATGAGAAGATAAAGAGTGCGCTGGAGATCGCTTTGGAGAAAGCCGAGAAGCTGGGTGCTCTATCTGAGGAGGAAAGGCAGAGATTGAAGGACGAGGAGCTTGTAGCAGCCGCGGAGGCCTTGGCTAAGCGCTACCTGAACGGATTGCCTCTTCGCGACATTGAGGTAGAGCTGGGAAGGCGCCGAGAGGGGGATCGCCAGGTAATCAGCCGCAATCTGCTGTCGCGTCTTGTAGATAAGATTGACATGGAACACACTGCGGGGAACGAGAGGATACTGGCTGCCATTCAGCATCTGTCTGGAGACTCAGGGGTTGTGCGGAGCATGAGAGATCTCCTCCAGGAATACGAAACCGCGACGGAGAAGGCCTGGCGTGAAGAACAGAGCGCGCTGGAGGCAGCGAAGAGGAAAGAACTGGAGCTAAAGGGAATATCCGGCTCCGCTGTTGACCCTGCAATTGAAACCTCGCCGGAATGGCTCCAGATACGGCACCAGTTGGACTCCCATTATCAGCAGCGCCTGGAGCAGATGAAGCGTAAGTGCAAGAACCTGTGAGGGCTGACTACAAAACGAGGAAGCGCGTGAACTTGTTTGAGGCTGACAACCTAGAGGCGGCAGTGGGCTTACTGGAACTTAACTGGCAATTTCGGGCGTCACGGGCCTTGATGACAGCTCATCAGGTTGGCATTTTTGAAGCGCTTCGGGAGCCGAAAACGGTTGCGGATGTGGCAGCACAGTGTAACACCGACACAAGTATGACCGAGAAGCTGCTCATCGCCTGCTGCGCCCTCGGTCTTGTGCGGCGTGATGACGACCATTTTGTGCTGACGCAGTTGGCACGCGATACCCTCTTGCCCGAAAGCCCACGCTATCTCGGTGGCGTTCTCGATCACAGCGAAAGCCTCTGGTGGGCCTGGACAGGACTGCCCGATATAATACGAACGGGAGGGCGTGGAGCGCCACCAATGCCACCTGAATCTTTCATTTCCCGCTGGCATGAGCATTGGATCTGGGCCATGCATGGCAATGCCGCCAATGGTGTGGCGCAATGGGTGGCAAGACAACTGGACTTGGGTGACCGAAGTCTGCTGCTCGATGTCGGTGGAGGCCCGGGCACCTATAGCATTGCCCTGTGCCAACGCTTCCCCAATCTGAGGGCTGTCGTATGGGATGTGTCACAAACCATTGCTATTGCCCAGCAAGTGATCGAGCGGTTCCACATGAGCGACCGGATCGCTGTGCAGGAAGGTGACTGGAACCGTGACGAGTTCGGCGAAGGTTATGATTGCCTGTTGATGGCCAACATCATGCACGGGCCCGGCAGTCAAGCGGAGATTAGGCTGAAGCAGGGAATAGGTGCGCTGGTGCCACGCGGATTGCTTATCGCGCACGACTTTATGCTAAACAATGACAAAAGTGGGCCGCTACCAGCAGCGCTGTTCAACTTGATGATCGGTGCCTACACGGTGAACGAGTTGCTTGCTCTTATTGGTTCGGCAGGTTTTGCAGAGGCGTCTCTTATTGCCTATAACGCCCAGCGAGGGAGCGGCGTTATCACGGCAATACGTCCGTAGCTCTCCAAAGAACCCACACCCTCTTCTCTCATCATGAAGCGTTGGCTAGGCACTGAGGGGAACAGGCGTATTTGTAACCAAACGCGGAACTTGCCTGGAACGGCAGAGTTGCTCTGCCAGCTCAAAGTGCTTCAACGCCTGATTTCTCCACGAGAACTCCTCAGCGTATCTCACCGCGCGCTCTGCCATTTCGTGCCTGAGCCTGGGGTGGGGCATAAGCTCTTTGATCCCGGCAATTAGTTGTTCAAAGTCTGCACTAATCAACCCGCCGCCCATTCTCACGGTTTCGCCGACACCCTCCAAGTCCCGGCAGGCAATTGTAGCCCCAGCGCCCAAGGCGTGTGCCACAATTCCGCTCTGAGTGCAATCTCGTGGCCAGTAGAAATAGATATCCAAAGCTCTTAGCATGACAGAGAGCATATCGCCAGGCAGATAAGTCTCCAAGAAGAACTGTCCTGCGCCGTTGTACCTGGTCCTCAATTCCGCGGCACACTTGCTATCGGTGCTGTTGTCGACGTGCCGCAAGAAGCCGGCATAGACCGCTGCAATCTTTTGCCGAGGCAGCATCTGCCGCAGCGCATTACGCGCATGATAGAGGAGCTCAATACCTTTGCTGGCGGAGATGAATCCAGACCCGCCTATTAGCATCATGTCCGGGTCCAGCAACACACGTTGCTGCCTCAAGCTATCCTTGCTTGCCTGATTCAGACCGCATTCACCCACCAAATAGTCGTGAATCCTCGCCCTGGCTTCCGCTCTGCTCATCCTTGCTACTTCAGGACGGAGGTGAGTACCATGATATAGCACATGCACCTTGCCATTATATTCTGGGAAGGCACTAGTGACTGCCAGATATACGCCATCGCTAAACACCGTGATCGCATCAGTGTGAGGCAGCAGCAAACGCAGGAAGGAGTACTCCCGTCTACGCAGGCCGTAAGAAGTTTCACTGCTTTGAAAGTGAAGTGAGTGCAGGGTAACAACTTTTGTTTTGTTTAAGTCCCTGAGCATGTTAACAAATCTGGCGCTGTCTCTCCAGATACCGA
>CAYVES010000122.1:0-7379 GCA_964449845.1 uncultured Dehalococcoidia bacterium | reverse complement strand
CCGATGATGACGTTTTCCTTGAGCCCTGTTAACTTATCGACGCTTCCCATGACCGCAGCCTCGGTGAGCACCCTGGTGGTCTCTTGGAAGGAGGCTTTTGCCAAGAAGCTGTCGGTGTTAAGCGACGCCCGGGTGATTCCCAGCAACACAGGCTGCGCGGTCGCTGGCTCACCCCCTTCAGCCAGCACCTTGGCATTGATATCCTCGTACGCCAGGCTGTCGACCAGCTCTCCTGGCAGGAGCCCGCTGTCGCCAGGGGAATCGACCTTAACCTTGCGCAGCATCTGGCGAACTATGATCTCGATGTGCTTGTCGTTGATATTCACACCCTGGGAGCGGTAAACCTTCTGCACTTCGTGCACCAGGTATCGTTGAACTGCCTCACGGCCCATTATGCGAAGGATGTCTTGAGGATGAATCAGACCTTCGGTGAGTTGCTCCCCGGCCTCAACCCTGGCGCCGTTCTGCACCAAAATCGGGGTCATCGGAGACACTAGGTACTCGCGTTCTTCCCTTTCCTCGTAGAGTATCGATATTTTATTGCGTCGAATTTCCACCTTGCCTCCCACTGGGGCGACAAGTGGAGGCGCTACATCGGCCGCTGTTTCGTCCTCGGCAACGCTTGGCTGTGCCAGCACAGTTGCAGCGTCAACCTGCTGCTCGTTTTTCACCAACACCTCGTAGCCCTTGGGTATGGAGTACTCGTCGCGGTAGACCTCGGAGCTGACAACCTTGATCTTCCTTCCCTCTTCGGTGCGACTTATCTCAACTGCACCCTCGATCTCCGAGATAACACCCTGCCCTTTGGGCGCTCTGGCTTCAAACAGCTCCTCTACGCGGGGCAGGCCACTGGTGATGTCCAGCCCAGCAACCCCCCCAGTGTGGAAGGTGCGCATGGTGAGCTGGGTTCCCGGCTCGCCTATGCTTTGGGCAGCGATAATCCCCACCGCTTCCCCCGTATGAACCAGCTTACCTCGAGCAAGGCTTCTTCCATAACACCGCTGGCAAATACCACGTCGTGACTGGCAGCTGAGCGGAGATCTCACCTGGACTCTGGTGATGCCAGCTTTGGCGATCTCATCCGCTTTCTCCTCGTCGATCTCCTCATTCCGGTCTACGAGGATTTCGCCACCTACAGGATTGACAATCGGGCTGGAAGCAATCCGGCCCAAGATGCGCTCGGCAAGCGGAGCCAGCATGCTCTTTTCCGGCGGCTCAGAGATCCAGATGCCGGCTATTGTTCCGCAATCCTCCTCGGTGACAATCACCTCCTGGGACACATCAATCAGCCTTCTGGTAAGGTAGCCGCTGTCAGATGTCCTTAGTGCTGTGTCAGCCAGCCCTTTGCGAGCACCGTGGGTGGAGATGAAGTACTCCAATACGGCAAGACCCTCTCGGAAACTGGCCTTGATGGGCAGGTCGATGATTCTGCCCGAGGGATCGGTCATCAAGCCCCGCATCCCAGCCATCTGCCTAATCTGCGAGATATTTCCCTTGGCTCCGGAGGATGCCATCATATATATTGAGCTATACCTATCCAGGGATCGTTCCAGGACGGTCTGAAGCTCCTCGGTTGCCCGTGTCCAGATATTCACCGCGCTATTGTAGCGCTCATCTTCGGTGATCAACCCTCGCTGGAACTGGTTCTCGATGTCGGTGATCTTTCCCTCGGCTTCCTCCAGAATCCTCGTCTTCTCCTCAGGCACCTGTATGTCATGGATAGCGATAGTGATGCCTGACTTGGTGACGTAATGGAACCCAAGACGTTTGATATTGTCCACCATGGTGGCAGTGCTCTCGTTCCCCAAGAGCCGGTAGCATTCGGCAACGATCTCCTTCAACGCCTTCTTATCCATGAGCTGGTTGCGGAAGCCGAGTTCATTGGGCAGAATGTCGTTGAAAATGATGCGACCAACACTGGTCTTCACTCGCTTTGCCCCATTAACTTGCTCCCGGACCTCGATCCTAGCTCCGATGTCGACGATGCCCAGCTCATGGGCGAGCTTGGCCTCATCGAAGTTGCTGAAGACCATCCCCTCGCCCTTCGTCCCGGGCTTGACCATCGTCAGGTAGTAGCAGCCAAGAACGATATCCAATGTTGGTGCCACCACCGGTTCGCCGGAGCTTGGCAACATCATATTGTAGACGCTGAGCATCACCTTATTTGCCTCTTCCACCGCTGCTCGTGATAGCGGCACATGAACCGCCATCTGATCGCCATCGAAGTCAGCATTGAAAGCGACGCACACCAGGGGATGGATTTGGATAGCACTGCCGTCGATGAGTACTGGATGAAATGCCTGAATGCCCAGTCTATGTAGCGTTGGTGCCCGATTTAGGAAAATGGGGCGCTCCTTAACGACCTCTTCGAGGATATCCCAAACCTCAGGTTTGCCGCGCTCCACGATTCGCTTGGCGCTCCTGATGTTGAGGGCCAGCCCCCGGCCAACCAGGCGCCGCATGATGAATGGCTTGAATAGCTCCAGGGCCATCCTCTTGGGCAGACCGCACTGGTGAAGCTTCAGCTCAGGACCAGCTACGATCACTGATCTCCCGCTGTAGTCCACGCGTTTGCCCAGCAGATTCTGCCTGAATCTTCCCTGCTTGCCCCGGAGCATGTCTGACAGCGACTTCAACTTATGGTTGTTTCCAGTGACCACAGCCCTGCCCCGGCGTCCATTATCAATCAGGGAATCCACTGCTTCCTGAAGCATACGTTTCTCGTTACGAATGATGATCTCTGGGGCGCCGATCTGCAGCAGCCGCCGCAGACGGTTATTGCGGTTGATCACCCTGCGGTAGAGGTCGTTGAGGTCGCTGGTGGCAAATCTACCGCCATCGAGTTGAACCATGGGGCGTAACTCCGGGGGCAAAACGGGGAGCACGGTAAAGATCATCCATTCCGGCTTGTTCCCGCTCTTGCGGAAGCCCTCGACAACTCTCAGCATCTTGATCGCCTTCTTGCGTCGCTGCCCCGAACTCAAGGCAGCCTCTCGGTATAGCTTTTGGCGCATCTGTTCCAGGTCGAGGTGGGTGAGGATTTCGAGCATGGCTTCAGCCCCCATACCAGCGCTGAAAACATCCTCCCATCTTTGCCTAAGCTCGCGATATTTGCCCGCGCTCAGCAAGCTTTGGGGCACAAGTCCCTCAAGCTCGGCGATCTTTGTTCTGAAGTCGTTTTCGAGTTGCTTCTTCTCCTCATGGAATTGCTGCTGCAGCCGGTTTATGTCCTGCAGCACCTTCTCCTCGTCTTTCTCTGCCTTCCCTTGTGATTTCAGCTCCTCGATTTTCTCCGCCAGCAGCCTCTCACGCTCCGATAGCCCTTGAGAGGCCTCATCGCGAAGCTGTTTTAGCGCTTGCCCCTTCTTCTCTTCATCGACACGGGTGATGATGAACTTGGCGAAGTAGATAACCTGCTCCAGATTACGGGGAGAGATGTCGAGAAGCAACCCCATTCGGCTGGGTGTCCCCTTAACAAACCAGATATGACTAACCGGAGCTGCCAGCGTGATGTGCGCCATGCGCTCTCTTCTAACCTTGGAGCGAGCTACCTCGACCCCGCACTTATCGCAGACGATGCCTTTGTAGCGCACCTTCTTGTACTTGCCGCAGTAACACTCGAAGTCCTTAGTTGGGCCGAAGATCTTCTCGCAGAAAAGGCCGTCCTTCTCCGGCTTCAGGGTACGATAGTTGAGGGTTTCAGGCTTGGTAACCTCGCCATAGGACCATCCCCTGATCTGCTCTGGCGAGGCCAGAGAGATACGAACAGTAGTAAAGTCGTTTACCTCGAGCATTACTCACGCTCCTCGAATCCGGCCAGGTTTATCCCCAGCCTGGGAGTTTCTGCTGCAGATTCCATCAGGTATGTCACCCTTTCCTCGTCCTCGTTAAGCACCTCGATAGCCAATCCCAGGCTTTGCAACTCCTTGACCAGCACCTTGAAAGATTCCGGTACCCCAGCTTCCAATATGTCCTCGCCGTTGACTATAGCCTCATAGGTCTTGACTCTCCCCACCACGTCGTCGGATTTGACGGTGAGCATCTCCTGAAGGTTATGGGCAGCGCCGTAGGCTTCGAGTGCCCATACTTCCATCTCACCAAACCGCTGTCCGCCGAATTGTGCTTTGCCACCCAACGGCTGCTGCGTTATCAATGAATAGGGGCCTGTAGACCGGGCGTGGATCTTGTCCTCAACCAGGTGGATCAGCTTCATCATGTAGATGTAGCCCACAGTCACTGGCTGGTCGAGTGGCTCACCAGTGCGTCCATCGTGAAGCACAGTTTTGCCAAAGATAGGAGGTGACATCCCCTTCTCATGGCAGAGGTCTTCCACAACCCTATTTACCTCTTCGGCGCTCAGTGCTGAGGCATCTAGGCCCACCTCCTCTTCCAGCCACACCCTAAGGCAGACCTGCCTTGCTTCGCCTATGACCTCCTCACCGAATACCCTCTCACCATCGTACCCACGCTCGCCGAGCCAGGACTTGGCCTTATCCAACTGGATGGTATCCTCCCCATTGTGACCCCAGGCGATCGCTCCGGACTTGCGCGCTATCCATGTCCTCGCCAACGCATCTTCGAGGGCGGCGTCATCAGCGCCGTCGAAAACCGGGGACAGTGCCTTGAAGCCGAGGGTTTTTGCCGCCCAGCCCAGGTGGGTCTCCTGAAGCTGCCCGATATTCATCCGAGAGGGAACACCCAGCGGGCTGAGTATTATGTCCACCGGTCGGCCATCAGGCAAGAAGGGCATATCCTCCTCCGGCATAATACGGGCAATCACCCCCTTGTTGCCGTGACGCCCAGCCACCTTGTCCCCCTCGCAGATCTTTCGCATTTGGGCTACAAACACCCGCACCATCTGGTTGACCCCTGGGGGGAGATCATGGTTATCGTCACGCGTGAGAACACTGACATCGATCACCTTGCCATATTCACCGTGCGGCACCCTGAGGGAGGTATCCTTGACCTCGCGAGCCTTTTCCCCGAAGATGGCTCGCAGGAGCTTCTCTTCAGCGGTGAGCCCTCTTTCGCCTTTGGGAGTGATCTTCCCTACCAGGATGTCGCCGGAACCGACTTCGGCGCCGACTCGGATAATCCCAAACTCATCGAGATGGCGCAGGCTTTCCTCCCCTATATTGGGTATGTCCCTTGTTATCTCCTCGGGGCCCAACTTGGTATCCCTAGCCTCAACCTCGTATTTTTCGATGTGAACTGAGGTGAACCTATCCTCTTTGACCAGGCTCTCAGAGATGACAATAGCATCCTCGAAGTTGTATCCTTCCCAGCTCAGGAAAGCGCAGAGGATGTTTTGCCCCAGGGCAAGTTCGCCCCCTTCTGTGGACGAGCCGTCTGCCAGAACCTGACCCCGCCTGACCAGATCTCCTTTGCTCACCACTGGCCTTTGGTTGATGCAGGTCCCCTGATTTGAGCGGGCAAACTTGGTTAAGGGGAAAGACTGCTCCCTTCCGTCGGCATACCTGACCACGATCCCGTTAGCTGAGACCGATGTTACCTCGCCGTCGCTGGAAACGAAAAGCACCTGGCCGCTGTCGCGAGCCGCCTCTCTTTCCATCCCAGTGGCGATCAGTGGAGACTGGGGCAGGATCAGAGGAACTGCCTGGCGTTGCATGTTGGAGCCCATAAGGGCTCGGTTAGCGTCGTCGTGCTCCAGAAAGGGTATCAGCGAGGTGGTTACGCTAACGATTTGCCTCGGCGATACGTCCATGAAATCGATCTTATCCGGAGGCTCCAGCAAAAACTTCTTGCCGTGCCTGACCTCCACTTTGCCTTCAATGAACTCGCTATTCTCGTCGAGGAGGGTGTTGGCCTGGGCAATTCTGTAGTCCTCCTCCTCATCGGCAGAGAGATAATTGATCTCCTCTGAGACGAAGGGCTTGATCTTGATAGGTCGGCGCGCTAGTCTTGACAGCCTGCGGGCTATGTCTGCAGTGATCGCTGTCCCCGCTTCTGCCACAACTTGACGAGCCGCATTAGTCACATCCTCGGCAACCGTTTTGCCCAGGAGATCGGGTGACCCGTTGCTGAGTTCCCTTATTACCCTTCGGTAGGGGGTCTCGATGAAACCGTATTCATTGACTCGTGCATAGGTGGCCAGAGAACCGATAAGGCCAATGTTCGGTCCCTCGGGGGTTTCAATGGGGCAGATCCTGCCGTAGTGGGAAAGGTGGACGTCACGGACATCGAAGCCAGCCCTCTCTCGAGAAAGCCCTCCGGGGCCTAGTGCAGAAAGTCGGCGCTTATGGGTTAGCTCGGCTAGAGGGTTAGTTTGGTCCATGAATTGAGAAAGCTGGGAGCTGCCAAAGAACTCTCTAATAGCGGCAGCCACGGGGCGACTATTGACCAAAGTGCTGGGTGTCGCTGCGTCTGGTGGTAGCAGACTCATGCGCTCCTTTACCACCCGCTCCATGCGAAAAAGCCCGACGCGGAGCTGATTCTGCAACAGTTCGCCCACTGCCCTCACCCGGCGGTTGCCCAAGTGGTCGATATCATCGGGCTCATCCTGCCCGTTGTTGAGCCTTATTATCTGACGCAAAATCGCCACCATGTCTTCTTTGGCTATGATCCTTTGGCTGGGAGGCTGATCGAGGCCAAGCCGTTTGCTGAGCTTGTAGCGTCCCACTTTGCCCAAATCGTAGCGCCGCGGGTTGAAGAAAAGAGCATTTATCAGCGAACGAGCATTATCCAGCGTAGGAGGGTCTCCGGGCCTAAGCCGTTTGTATAGGTCGATTAGCGCCTCCTCCTGGCTTTTGACCGTTGGCTCACGTTCGATAGTAGTCAGGATGTAGGGGTGATCAGGGTTGGTGTCCACGTCCGCGAACAGAGCCAGCAACTCTTCGTCTGTGCCATAGTGGTGTTCGGCGTCGCTGATGGCACGAATCAGGGTGGTAGCCGGGATCTTCCGTTTTCGGTCAACCTTCACTGAGATCAGGTCGTGGTTGCTGGTCTCGAACTCCAGCCATGCGCCACGGTTAGGTATTAGTTTGGCAGAGCACAGCTTTCGCCCGGTGGCCGGATCCTCGTCGAGGGTGAAGTAAACTCCTGGGGAGCGAACCAACTGGCTCACCACCACCCGCTCGGCTCCGTTGACAATAAAGGTGCCCTTGGGGCTCATCAGGGGGAAATCCCCCATGAATAGGTCCTGCTCCTTGATCTCCCCGGTCTCCTTGATCACTAACTGCACCTTCACCTTTAGTGGCACGGCGTAGGTGACATCGCGGTCATAACAGTCCTGCTCCGTGCACTTGGCAGCAGCCCACATATATTCCCAGAAGGCCTTCTCATCTTCAAATGGCGGCATCTCGGCGCTGGCTCCGAACCCGTAGCTTGCGAAACGGAGCTCGTAACGGTTGCCGGTGAAG
>CAYVES010000121.1:2694-7473 GCA_964449845.1 uncultured Dehalococcoidia bacterium | reverse complement strand
TCTATTTTAGCCGGAGTCATCACCATTTGTTATTCAATATACTAATAGTCCAAATTGTCGAAAGGTGCTCCCGCTTGCCAAACGTGACAGAATCTGGTTATAATTAGAGGCAACCCAACCAAACGGAGGCTGGAAATGGCTGTTGCAGCGGAGAAAAGGTTGACACAGAGACTAGCGGATCAATTCCGTTATAGAACTATGATGGGACAACGTGACTATCGAGTTGAGGAGGAGGAGAGGCTGGGTAAGACAAGTCACATCCGACGAACCTTGAAGCTTGATATCGAGCGCGCCCGCCATGTAACGCAGGCGTACAAGGAAAACGAGGGCGAGCCTATTGTCATCAGAAGGGCCAAGGCAATGGCCAATCACTTGGACAACATGACGCTATATATAACCGAGCATGATCGAATTGTGGGCAATACTGCCAGGTCTCCCGATCATACAATCAGCTACCCTGAGCTATACTGCCGCTGGGTGGACAAGGCTATAGAGACGGGCTATCGAGATATGCTGAGCGACGAAGAGCGAGAGGAGATGCACGAGATCAACAAGTACTGGATGAACAAGTCGATACATGGGGCTGAGCGCTTTCTGATCACTGAAGAGGATAAGCCCTATTGGTCCTACATGAATCATGGCGCATTTGTTTGGGTGCATGGCGCCCATTCTGGCCAGATGCCGAACTACGAGAAGCTATTTCGAGTAGGTTTGAACGGTATACTGGCGGAAGCTAAGGACAAGCTAGAGGAGATAACGACCGACAGGGAGCTCACCCGCGACAATCCCCGGGAACTCCTGAAGAGGAAGGCCTTTCTCGAGGCAGTCATCATAAGCGTTGAGGCAGCTATCAGATGGGCGAAGAGGTATGCCGATCTTGCCAGGGCGATGGCTGAAGCCGAGAAGGACGAGAAGAGGAGAAAGGACCTGGAGGAGATCGCCGAGAACTGCGACTGGGCGCCTGCGAATCCGCCGCGGACGTTCCGTGAGACATTGCAGTGCTGGTTCCTGGTAATGCTTCTGGTGCGGGTACTCGATATCCAGACAGTCGGGATCGGGGATAGGGTAGACTACATCTGGTATCCAGCCTATAAGAAGGACAAGGGTGAAGGACGGATAACCCCGGAGGAAGCCCAAGACCTGATAGAGCACATCTGGCTCAAGATCACCGAACTGACAGATTTCAATGCGCCCATAATGGCCAGCGGCGCTCATACCACCCCGCGTTATGTAACAATAGGAGGTCAAGATAGTATAGGGCGAGATTCCACCAACGAACTGACCTACATCATCATGGACAGCGTTAAGTCTCTGAAGCTAGTCGAGCCTATGATGGTGGTCAGGCTTCATCGCAACACCCCGGACGAGTTTCTCTACCGCTTGACAGATATCCTGAGGGAGGATGCAGGGCATTACGGCATCTTCAACGATGAATTCATGGTACCGTACCTGGTGAGCAAAGGGTTCCCGGTTGAGGATGCCAGAAACTGGGGTGTTGAGGATTGCATGAGACATGCCGTAATAGGCAAGCCCATGGGGCATCGTGCCATCGCTGGCATAGGGTTTGTATTGCTCAAATGCCTGGAATTGGCCTTGAACCAGGGGAGGGATGACAAGTTCTTCGGAGGCAGACAGACAGGGGTTCCCACGCCTGACCCGCTCACCTTCACCTCCATTGAGGACGTGATACAGGCGTATTTGGAACAGCTGAGCTTCTTCACCGAGAAGATAGTGATCTTCAGCAACATAACTGATGCCATTGAAGAAGAGTGGCTGCCCCAGCCTTTCAACTCCGCTCTGCTCGATGGCTGCATTGAAAATGCCATGGATGTCAGGGAGCTTCACTATTGGCATAAGACCAATGTACAACCTGTTGCGCAAACAACATTGGTCAATGCGCTGGTGGCGATGAGGAAATTGATATTTGAGGACAAGAAGGTCACCATGGCACAGCTGTTGCAGGCCCTTAAGGATAACTGGGAAGGGCACGAAGAGCTGCGCCAGATGTTCCTCGATGCCCCCAAATTCGGCAACGACGACGATTATGTCGACCTTTTCGCCAGAGATGTTCACATCAGGACCGCCCAGACGATGCAGAATTTCAAGACCATATACGGCCATAATGTGACCTGCGATGGCAGCGGATCGGCCAGCTATTTCCACTTCAGCGGGCTTGCCGGGGCAACCCCCGATGGCAGGAAGGACCGCGAGATGTTTAACGATGGCACCGTCTCCCCAGAGATCGGCACCGACAAGAAGGGGCCGACTGCTGTGCTGAGATCTGTCGCCAAGATAGACCCCATGCTGACCTTCAATCACCTGTTCAATCAGAGGGTCATGCCCGAATTCCTGGAGGGGGATAACAGGTCAAAGTTCGTCGCTTACCTCAGGACTTTTGTCAACCTTGGCATCCACCATATCCAGTTCAATGTGATCGATGACAAAGTTCTCCTGGAGGCCCAGAAGCACCCCGAGGACCATCAGAGCCTGATAGTCAGGGTTGCTGGTTTCAGCGCCTATTTCGTGGATATGAACGAGGAGGTGCAGAACCAGATTATCACCAGAACCAAGCACAGACTTTCCTGAGCCCCCGGTACGGCAGTTAAAGGGTTGTCCCGGCACGGCAAACCACCCGGGATTGAGCGTAAGGGCTGAAAGGATGCCAAAGAAGAAAAACAGTAACGCAGGATTTCTGCCTCCGTACAGGGTGCTGGAGTTGGCCGACGAGAAGGGTGTTTATTGCGGCAAACTTCTTGGTGACCTCGGAGCCGAGGTTATAAAGGTCGAACCTCCGGGCGGGGATAGAATGAGGTCTCGCGGGCCGTTCTACAAGAACGAGATCCATCCGGAGAAGAGTCTATACTTCCTCTACTATAATACCAGTAAGGGTTCTATCACACTGAATCTAGAGCATTCCGATGGCCGGGCTATTTTCAGAAGGTTGATAAGGACGGCAGACGCCCTAGTGGAGAGCTTCCCGGTGGGCTACCTCGCAGGTTTGGGACTTGATTACACTGCGCTCCAAGAACTCAATCCCAGGCTGGTGATGGCTTCAATTACCCCCTTTGGGCAGACAGGGCCGCTCAAGGATTACAAATCCTCGGACCTGATAGTCATGGGAATGAGCGGCTTTATGCAGGTTACAGGCGACCCGTATGGGCTACCGATAAGATTTGGCGACGAGCAATCTCACTTCGCCCCATCACAATACGCAGCGGTGGCGATAGTGGCAGCCCTCTACTATCGTGATGCCATCTCCGGGAGAGGGCAGTACATAGATATCTCGATGCAAGAGACGCTGAATGTGTACTGTTCCGAAGCGACACAGGAGGCTGGCTGGGTCATGACCGGGGAAAATATCATCAGACAGGGGCCCACCAGTCGCTACAACTTCCCCGGTGGCCTCTATTCCTGCAAGGACGGCTGGATTGGAATGTACGTGGTGCGGGCCAAGGAGTGGGACGCGCTGGCGCAATGGATGTACGAAGTCACAGGCAACAAAGAAATCCTGGCCGACAAATATAAGGGGGGCATCCTGGCTCGCTACGACTACATGGACATACTGGAGGCTATGTTCCTTGACTTTACAGGCAACTTCACCGCCCAGGAGATCTTCCACGAGGGCCAGAGACGAGGAATTCCTGTGTTGCCCGTGAACAGTATTGCTGACCTGCTTGTTGACCCCCAACTGGCAAGCCGCGAGTTTTGGGTGGAACTGGATCACCCTATAGTGGGTCGCATGAAGTATCCCCGAGATGGGATTTACTGCAGGGACATTCCCCCACCCCGAAAGGCGGCGCCTTTGTTGGGTGAGGACAACAAGAGGATCTATTGCAGCGAGTTGGGCTACACGCAGCCGGATCTGGCAGTGCTACGCACGGCTGCCATTGTCTGAGCAGTGAGAAAGGCGTGAATGGAACAAAGACCGGTGACCAAAGGTATTTTTGAGGGATTGCGAGTCGTCGAGCTCGCGTTCTATGCCGCTGTCCCCACCACCACCCGCGTGTTGGCTTCGTTGGGAGCTGAAGTTATTATGATACAGAGCGACACAGCGATAGACGAGGGGTGGTTGCCCCCTCCTTGGGGTTCCGGCCTCATAATACGCAACCGGCTAGTATCTAAGCGGAGCGCCAGCTTAAACGTCCGTAAGCCCAAAGGTCAGGATATTCTGAGAAAGCTGATCGGCATAAGTGATATCTTTGCAACCAATTTTGGGATTAAGACCCTTGAGCGTTGGGGGCTTGACTTTGCACGACTGAGGCGAATCAAGAAGGACCTCATCATAGTGTGGCAGAGTGCTTTTGGGGCGACAGGACCCTACAGCGCCTATAGGGCTTACGGCATGCTGACCCAATACAGTTCGGGAGTATCTCTGATGAGTGGCCCGCCGGAGATGCCTGCTTCAACAGATCCACCGTACTCCGATCTTCACGCTGCCATGTTTAGTGCCCTAGGCGTGGTAAGCGCCCTTGAACGGCGTCGACGAACTGGGGAAGGCACTCTCATTGAATGCGCCTTAAACGATACCGGCGTGGTGACCGCAGGCCCCGCCATTTTGGACTATCAGGCGAACGGCGCATTGCCTGTTCGTGTGGAGAATAAAGACCCCTACGCTGCGCCACACGGCGCCTATCCCTGCAAGGGATATGATAGGTGGTGTCTCATTGCTGTTTTTTCGGACAAAGAATGGCAGAGTTTCTGCGACGTGCTTGGGAACCCCGCCTGGACCAAACGTCTCGAGTTCGCGACTCTCGTCGACAGGCTCAGAAACGTTGAGGA
>CAYVES010000121.1:0-2684 GCA_964449845.1 uncultured Dehalococcoidia bacterium | reverse complement strand
GGAGTTGGATCGCTTAGTGGCAGAATGGACGATCAATTATACCCCTACTGAAGTGATGGAAAAGATGCAGAGAGCAGGAGTACCAGCTGGAATTGTGGCCCAGGGGCAAGATCTATCACAGAGCGAACATCTAAAGAGCCGCGGATATTATAAGGATATCAAGTATATAGCGCCTGAGTTCGGGAAGCCGGGTGCAGAGTGGCCCGAGGCTGGCCCGATAATGTGTATTTCAGAGCCAATTCATTTCTCCGAGACGCCATGCCGTTTTGACCCCATGCCCAGGATCGGTCAGGATAACGAGTACGTCTATGGTAAGTTGCTAGGCCTGTCACATGATGAAATCGCTAAGCTAATAAAGGAGGGGGTGCTGGTCTAGCAGGCTCCGAGGAGTGGTCTTATTCATGGTCAATTTGAGAGGTTTGCCTTTGAGTGCTTCGGAAGGCTCCGAAAAGACCAAAATAACGGGTTGCGTTCTTAACATAGAGAGATTTGCCATTCGCGATGGCCCTGGGATCAGGACCATCGTCTTTCTCAAGGGTTGCCCCTAAGATGCTTGCGGTGTAGCTACCGGGAGTCCATGTGGCCATATCCCCAGCTTTCTTACTTCGAACATTTGTGCATTCTGTTCAATGAGGCTTCCTGCTATCTGTCTAGTCCGCAAGTGTAGCCTCTCTGCAACAAGCTAGTATGTTGTTGTCTAGCTTTACGAAGCTGCAGGCGCGAGCTCTCGAAAGAAATGAATACCTAGCCCTCAGAGCTATAGATCCTTTTATAGTTAGTAGTCCATCGCAGTTGTAAATCCCATTTACTGCCCCCCTCAAAGTATGACTTGCCAAGTTCCCAAAGGGCGTCACTTTTTGCCATATTTCTTAAAGCAGCTTCGCTTGCCAATTCTACAATGCTTAGGAATGTGGGATGAGCCTCGTTATCTTCTAAGCGCTTATAACGGTCAATCCTCGTGACTCCTGGTACCTTTATTAACATAGGTGGGAAAGTGTAATTATACCATTCGTTGAACTCCTTCTCTTTCCCTTTAGCACATTCCACACCCGCTACTATTATCACTGGCTCTGATTGCATTGTTCTGATAGCCTCCCTTTCTACGGTGAGCGCTCTCAACAGTATCTTCTAATTCGCGATATTCTACAGCGATGTCCATAATGATGCAACCTTTTATTTCCAATATCCAGACATAATAAGGCAATTCTCATCCTTATGGCTATCGCTGGGCGTATTACATTCGTAGCAGATGCCCTGGCAAGTCCTCCTTGACCTGCATCAGCTTCCAATTCATAGTTAAACACAACGTCATTTCGTTGATTCGCCACCCCAGCGAGGCGTGATGAGCCTTTGATGTCTCGGAATTGCTCCTGTTTGGTTGAGGGGCACCACAGGCAGTCTAGACGCTGGCGGTTCCTGTAGAAGCTGTCGATTTCCCGGCCTCCTGCTCGGCCTTGTCCTTTGCCTCTGTGAGGAGGCTTATATAGTAAAGCCTCCTCTGGTAGCACCCCCGAGACAAAAAGAAACAGGTAGCCAAGCTCCTTTTCAGGGGCTGCTACCCGTTTTACTATCTATTTAGACATATCTGAGTGATGTCTAAATAGACATCTTATAGTCTAAACGCTTTCTCGGCAGATGTCACTATTAGACTTCCTCAGACCAGATGTTCAGAATTGCCCCAGACCATCTGAATAGATATCTGGATGCTTTCTCAGGCCAGATGTTCAGACTTGCCCAGAGCAGATGAATAGATGTCTGGGTAGACCATCTGAGTCGATAAATAGCTTCGTTTTTTGGTTTTCGAACGTGCAGACAGTCTGCAGACCCGGGTCTGAGCGAAGCTAAAATCACTATGTACAGACCTACATCTGCAGATAATCTGAAAACGAATCATCACATTTGACAAAGAGCATATCGTGGTGGAAAATAAGACAGAAGCGGGTAGCACCTTCTATGTGTAGATGAAGGTTCGGCTATTCGTTTTCCTTTTCTGGACGCTCAGAATGAACGGATGGGACATCGCAGCGAATCTCACCAACCTGGTCTCCAGACTGCCTATAGAAAGATTACTGGAGAGGAATCGGTTTAAAGGGTTCGAGGCCTTTGAGTGCGACGTGAGGGAAAAGGGGCTGCTTCACGAGACCAAAAAAACCCTTAGCTCTCACCCAAAACCTGTCCAAAATCGCATCACAGAGCCTCCCAGCCCCATCCGCTCCTACGCCACAGCAGATACAGAACATCGTATGGTTGCGTGGTTGTCTAGACAGACAGCGCCATGCCTGGCCTCTTCACAGAGAAGGCTCTCCAAATAGACCCTAGCTGCCTAAAGCCTTTTGCTAAAGGGTATCGCTCTTAGTATGTTTACCCTGTCCTCCTCCCTTAGGATATGGATTCCCTATTTATTCCCGTACGCATGAGGTACCAGGGGGAAGGGATGTCTAGCCACTGCTCAACAAATTTGCTAGACAGGCAAAAACGAGTTTAAATGGCTTGTCTAGCGTCTGGTGTCTAGTATCTGGCTGGCACTTGACTAGACAAAACTTGTCTAGCTTGTCTAGTTAGTTGTCTAGTGAGTTGCTTGACTCAATGTTGGCTCTCTGGTGTGCTTAGCGCAGAAAGGAGGCGAGCGGGGTACTGTCAAGCGGATTGTGTGAAATTTTCCTCGATTAAATTACGGAGTGAGG
>CAYVES010000120.1:0-7526 GCA_964449845.1 uncultured Dehalococcoidia bacterium | reverse complement strand
ATCTGGCGTAGAGAGTGTGTAGCAGCAACTGGATTCGTCCAACCGGCGCCAGCCCGCCACCCTTCATCTTGTGATGAGCCATGAGTGTCCCTCCTTTGTCTCACTTCCAAGAACTTACGAGTGTGATTCCATTCCTTCCGTCAGAGCTCAATCTCCTTCAGGTCGCGGGCAATCGCTAGCTTAGGCTCCGTCAACGCCTGCACTTCCTCCGCCGTCCACCCCGGCGCCAATTCCTTCAGCAGCAGGCCCTTGCCCGTAACTTCAATCACGGCGATGTCAGTTACCACCAGGTCCACACATTCCGGAGCAGTCAAGGGCACACTGCACTCCTTAACAACCTTGGGCTTTTCATCTTTGGTGGTGTGCTCTGTGGCCACGATCACCTTCTTGGCGTTGAAAGCAAGGTCCATACCGCCACCGATATTTCCCACACCCCTTCCCGGGAACATCCAGTTGGCGAGATCGCCCTTTTCGCTCACCTCCAGGACTCCCAACACCGTTATGTCAATATGTCCGCCCCGGATCATGGCAAAGGAATCGGCATGGTGGAAGAAGCACATTCCAGGCAGCGGCGTTACATATTGCCCACTTGCGTTGACTAGATCGATATCGGCCTTCTCATCCATTTCCTCAGCGGTGACCACCGGGCCGAAGCCAAGAGCCCCGTTCTCAGTATGATAGATGACAGTTATTCCCTCGGGAACAAAGCTGGAGACCAAGGTGGGGATGCCAATGCCCAGGTTCACTACTGCCCCATCAAACAGCTCCCTAGCTATCCTCATGGCTATGACCTCTCTACTCAGGCGCTCTTTCATCCTCTCTCCTCGGACTCCATAGGGAAAAGCCTTTCGCTACATCCGTTTTGCCCGGAAGCTCCTTTCCAAATGACGCGGGAACCCAGGGTCTTCAGTGACCTTCACAATCCTGCTGACGAAAATGCCTGGCGTCACGATCACCTCAGGGTCTAACTCCCCTGCCCCCACGATCTCGTCCACTTCGGCGATGGTTACCTTCGCCGCCGTGGCCATTATGGGATTGAACTGCCTCTGAGTCCCGCGGTAGACGAGATTTCCCATCAGGTCAGCCTTGTAGGCACGAACAAGAGCGTAGTCCGCCTTCAGCGCACGCTCCAGGAGACAGGGCCTGCCGTCGAAATCTCTTATCTCCTTCCCCTTTTCAATGACCGTGCGCACGCCGGTAGGGGTGTAGAAAGCAGGGATACCCGCACCGCCGGCCCTTATCCGCTCCGCCAGAGTCCCCTGAGGCAGTATCTCCAACTCCACCTCTCCCGCGAGAAGCTGCTGCTCAGCAGGGCTGGGACGGGACGGGGAGGTGGAGAAAGGAAACGAAGCAATCACCTTCTTAACCTGCCTGTTCTCAAACAGGATGCGGTGGTCATCGTAGTCAAGAGTCAGCCCAATGCCCCCAGCGGTATTGGCTATAATGGTCAGATCCTTTGCCCCCTGCCGGCACAATGCCTGAATCAGATAGAAAGGCGTGCCTCCCGGGCCGGCGAAGTTGCCCATCATGATAACCGCGCCATCGGGCACATCGGCTACTGCTTGGTCGAAGGTCTCAACTACCTTGTTCAAAATCTGTAGATTCGTTTCCTCGATAGATGTAGGCTAAAGACCTAGCTCGCGGGCCACTGTGGCGCGGTGACAGGCACCGTCGCCAAACATCATCTCGCTGGCCTTCGCCCGCCTGTAGTACAGGTGCAGATCGTGGTCCATGGTGAAGCCAATGGCGCCGAATATCTGATGTGCCAGGAGAGTTACTCGCCCGTAAGCGCCACTGGTCCATGCCTTGGCCACAGCCACATCCATCGTCGCCGGCAGCCCCTCACTGACTTTCCAGGCCGCCTTGTAGGTGACAAAACGCGAACCATCGACATCGCTCACCATGTTAGCGCAGTAGTGTTGGATAGCCTGGAAACTGCCAATAGGCCGGTTGAACTGAACCCTCTCCTTTGCATAGGCGACGGCCATATCGAGCGCAGCCTGGGCGCCGCCGACCATCTCAGCGCATTTGGCCACGGTAGCTTTCTGCAGAACGTCTTGTACTATAGGCCAGCCCCGATCTAACTCGCCCAGTATGTTCTTTTGTGGCACGCTCACACCCTCAAATACGACCTCACACTGCTTATCCCGGGCCAGGGTTTTCAAGAGGGTGATTTCTACCCCAGGGCTGTTGGCGTCGACCAGAAAAACGGTGATGCCACCCTCGGGATTCGCTGTCTCCCTTGTTCTGGCGACCACCAAAAAGAAGTCAGCAACGTTGGCATCAGGAACAAAGAGCTTGGTGCCATTGATGACATATTCGCCATTGCGAGCATCGGCGGTAGTCCTGACCGCTGCTGCATCATACCTAACGCTAGGTTCAGTCAATGCCAGGGTAAGGATCGCTTCTCCGTTGGCAATACTGGGTAGCAACTCCTTCTTCCGCTCCTCGTTCCCCGCTGCCAGGATAGGCAAGCCACCCAGAACCATAGTTGAGAAGAAGGGGCCAGGCAGGATATTGTAACCCATCTCCTCAAGCAGAACTGTCAAATCCAGAAAACTACCGCCACCGCCGCCGTATTCCTCAGGGAATGGCAGCCCTATCCATCCCAGGCCGGCCATCTTTCGCCACAGTTCAGGCGAATACCCTTCCTCGCTCTCATCCAATTGCTTCACCAGTTGCTTGGGGCATTCCTTCTGTAGGAAATCGCGGGCCGATTTTTTCAACATCTCCTGTTCTTCGCTCAAACCAAGATCCATCTCTCACCTCTTGTTGTCTCCAAATCTGCTCAAGTCAGTAAAGTCGTGCTATGACCAGGGCAGCCCTAGTCCCCTCATGGCAATGATGTTACGCTGGATCTCAGAGGTGCCGGCACCAACGAGAGCAGAGATGCAGTCCAGGTAGCCAGTGCATACCCTGCCTCCTAAAGGCGCCCATTTGGAACCTCTCTCCAGTTCGGCATAAGGTCCCGTAACCTCCGACCCAGTACTGGCGAGTTTCTGGCTCAGCTCGGTGGTAAATAGCTTCAGTACAGATGCCTCGATATTCGGCACAAGGCCCTGGTCGAGCATCCAGGCGGTTTGCCAGAAGAACATATACGCTACCTCGATTTCGATTGCCAGCTCTGCCAGCTTATCCTGTACCAGAGGATCACTGCTGACGGTTTGCCCGTTGTGCCTTGTCTCCTTGCAGTACTGCAGCAACTCCTCGAAGGTTCGCCTGAAGCTTCCTATGGCGACTGCCAGCCTCTCGAAGTCAAGGGCTGCCATCAGGTAATACCATCCCCGGTTCATCTCCCCCACGATGTTCTTCTTGGGAACCCTCACATTGTCGAAGAAGACCTCGTTAAAGGAATGAAAGCCCAATATGTTGATCAGGGGACGAATCGTGATGCCCTTCGACCTGTTATCTACCATGACTAGCGAGATTCCCCTGTGGGGAGGGGCAGCGGGGTCTGTCCTGACAGCCATCCAGGCATAGTCCGATACGTGAGCGCCGCTGCCCCAGGTCTTCTGGCCATTGATGACAAGGTCATCGCCATCCTCTATAGCACTGGTCTTGATCGAGGCAAGGTCGGAGCCGACGTTCGGCTCGCTATATGCCAGCCAGAACCTTATCTCCCCTCTGGCTATTCTGGGCAGCCATTCCTTCTTCATTTCGTCGCCGCCAAAGCGCATAATCGTGGGGCCTGAGATTAGCACGCCGATGTCAGCGACAGGCGCCCTGTAGTAGCTCATGCGCTCGTAGAAGATGCCCTGTTCAATATTAGAGCATCCTGCACCGCCATATTCCTCAGGCCATGAAATGGCAAGCCAGCCCTTCTCCGCCAAGCAGCGCCTGAACCTCTCAGCGGCGGGCGTAATCTCCTCGAGGTCTGGAATTGCGCCGTACCCGCCCGGCCAGTACGGACTTTCCTCCGTCCAGTTAGCAGGGAGTTCACTCTGTATGAACTCATCGACCTCTGTTCGAAGCGCCTCCTGTTGCTCGCTAAACCGAAAATCCACGCTCTTTTCCTCGTGAAGCCTCACCAACCCAAATTTTCCCCAGGATTATTGCTGCCGGGGTAGGCCCAGCCCCCTCATGGCGACGATGTTGCGTTGAATCTCGTTGGAGCCGCCGCCAACGCCTATAGAGAGCGCACTCAAATAGCCCCGCATTATCCTCGCATTCAGGACAGCCCATTTGGAGTCTATGTCCAGTTGCCCGTAGTGCCCCAAAACGCGCATCCCCACATTGGCCAAGCGCCTCAGCAATTCACTGCAGAAAAGCAGTGACATAGATGAATCGTAGCTGGGATGGAGGGTCTTGCTGTACATCCAGGCGATGCGGTAGCACATCATGCGCAGAACCTCGTTTTCAACGGCCATTTCCGCCAGCTCATCCTTTATCAGGGGGTCGTTGGCCAGGGGACCGCCATCGCGCTTCGCTTCGATGACGTACTGCACCAGTTCCTCGATCATCCGCTGGTTTACCGCGGCGGTGCCAATCAAGGAACGCTCAAAGTCCAGGGCCATCACCAGTTGGTACCAGCCGTTGTTCTTCTGACCTATCAGGCTATCCCGAGGGATGCGCACATCGTCAAAGAAGACCTCGTTGAAGGAGTGGCGGTTCAGTATGTTTATCAGGGGGCGCACGGTAATCCCGGGGGTCTTCATGTCGACCACAAACATGCTGATGCCCTTGTGCTTGGGGACATCGGGGTCGGTTCTGGCGCCGAGCCAGCAGTAGTCGGCGTAGTGGGCGTAGCTGCACCATGTTTTCTGGCCGTTGATCACCCAGTAATCGCCATCCTCTACAGCGCGCGTTTGCAGCGAGGCAAGGTCGGACCCTGCATTAGGCTCACTGTACCCCAGACAGAAGATCGATTCGCCCTTCGCCACCTCGGTTAGATATTTCTTCTTCTGCTCCTCGGTGCCAAACAGCATCATGGCGGGCCCCACCCAGTTCAGCGAGATCTCCGCCTCTATACCTACCGGAGCTCTGTTGTAGGCCAGCTCCTCCGCAAGTATGAGCCTTCGCATGTGGCTCATTTCCGAGCCCCCATATTCCTTAGGGTATGCCGGGGCCAGCCAGCCCTTCTGCCCCAGTCTGTGCTGGAACTCACGCGAAAGAGCCCAAGACTCGTCGGTCTCCTCCCACAGCCCGGCATCGAGCTCAATCCACCTCGGCGTGATCTCCTTCATCAGCCACTCGCGAACCTCCTGGCGGAAGGCCTCTTCCTCAGGGGTAAATGTAAAGTCCATGCTCACCCTCCCTCTCACAAATCAGGCTATCTACTGTGGGTGTGGCTCCGTTGGACAAAGCTCTACTAACTAATAGCGGCAACATCCTCTCCCAGAACAGAATCGCCTGCGTTTACTCTGATCTCCACCGCTATCCCATTTTGGGGAGACTTCGCCCGGATCTCCATTTTCGTGGACCCTGAAAGAGGTCAATGGACACGGCGTTTATTATCGCTACCGCGCTATCGTTCCAGCTGATGGTCACGACTTCCGCGCTGGTACAGTCGGCAAACTACATCAACTCTATTTCCTTCAAGTCGGGGGCTACCATGAGCCTGGGCTCAGTTAGTTCCTGAATCTCCTCGGCTGTCCACCCCGGGGCAACCTCCTTGAGCACCACTCCTTCTTTCGTGACCTCGATAACCGCCAGGTCAGTAACGATCATGTCAACACACCCCACAGCGGTAAGCTCATAGTTGCATTTACCCAATATCTTGGGCTTGCCATCTTTCGAGGTGTGCTCCATGACCACAATTAGCTTTTTGGCGCCAACGGCCAGGTCCATCGCACCACCGATACTGCCAATGCCGCGCTCGGGGAGCAGCCAGTTGGCAAGGTCCCCTTTCTCCGATACCTGCATCCCCCCCAAAACGCACAGGTCGATGTGCCCCCCCCTGATCATGGCGAAGGACTCATCGTGGGCGAAGAGAGACATCCCCGGCTTTGTGGTTACCATTTGCCCCCCTGCGTTGACCAGATCGAGGTCCGCCTCCTCTGGAGTGGCGGTGGGGCCGAAGTTGAGGGCGCCGTTCTCAGTTTGATAGAGGATTTCCTTATCCGGCGAGGGATAGTTGACACAAAGCGTCGGAATACCGATACCCAGGTTCACCACCATTCCATCCGCAAACTCCTTGGCTACCCGAAAGGCCATGGTCTCTCTGCTTAACCGCGGTTTCTCAGCCATGACGCCTCCTATTTTTGGAGCTGTTCTTCCTTGCCTATCTTTTGCACGAACTTGGTTCTGCCCTCTTCGGGCCTTACAGCTACTCTGTCAACATATAGAGCGGGGGTAACCACACACTCAGGGTCGAACTCTCCGACCTCGACAACCTCGTCCACCTCAGCAATGGTGACCTTTGCCGCACCGGCCATTGTGGCGTTGAAAGTCCTGGAGGTGCCCCGGTAGACCAGGTTTCCCAGCCTATCCGCTTTATATGCCCTGATGAGCGCGAAATCAGCTTTTATCGGATACTCGAGGACATGCTTCCTGCCATCAATAACCTTTACTTCCTTTCCTTTCTCAACGATGGTCCCTGGGCCTACAGGGCAATAGAAGGCACCAATGCCGGCTTTAGCAGCTCTTATTCGCTCTGCCAGAGTCCCCTGGGGAACTATCTCGATCTCCACCTCGCCCGCGCGAAGCTGCTTCTCGAAGGGAGAGACCAATAGTGGCGAGGCAAGCACAGGGAAGGCAGCGATCGCTCTCCTCACCTGGCGATTCGACGCCAGCTGTCCCCCGTCATACCACCAATCAGGCACGATCGTAAACTGGGCCACAGCCTGCATTAGTTCTGTTCCAAAGCCGACATTATTACACACAATAGTCAGATCCTTCGCCCCCTGCCTGCCCAGGGCTTGCATAAGGTAGCTCGGGCATCCCCCGGGTGTACCAAAGCCACCAATCAAGACGGTAGCGCCATCAAAGAAATCCTTCACTGCCTCATCGAAGCTATCGACAACCTTGTTAATGGCCATTTCACGCTTCCCCTTTCGCTATTGGAGTCCTCCCCGCTCAAGCAGGTTTGAAACACCTTAAATCTGCCAGCTCCCCTTTTGTCTCCTCTCGCCACTGGACCTCAACTTTGAGCCCTTCGGCCACATCCCCGGGTTTAATCCCTTCAAGGGGCATGAAGATCGTTGAATCTGCATTCTCCAGCTTTATTGCCCCGATTATCCCCGGTTCCTCTAAATCTCGAAAATTCCCCTCACCATCTAATTCGACATGCGCTGTTGTATAGCCAACCAGAGTACCTTTTCCAGATAGAGTTATCAGGTTCTCCTCCTCTATTTTGCTATAACATTTTCCGCATCTCGACCTTGGGGGTACATAAGTATACCCACATTGGGGACATTTTGCTCCCAGGATTTTTCTATTGGCAAGTTCTTTGATGAACCTCTGCATCTGGAAGCCTGTTGACCAGTTGAAGCCAGCAGCAAATGGCAGGGCCTGTACCTCAATTATCTCAGATTCACTTTTCATGGTTTCTATCCCTCCCCCGGTAATTGACAATGATATCCATTATT
>CAYVES010000119.1:0-7543 GCA_964449845.1 uncultured Dehalococcoidia bacterium | reverse complement strand
TCCGGTTTCTTGCTCGTTCGCCTGAACTCATTGCTCTGCATTTCATCGATTGCCAGTACATCCTCCGGGTTCAGGTAGAAGGTGGCTTTGATGCGGCGTTGCTTTGCGGGTCTCTGCTCGGGGCGCTTCACCTCCTCCGCGGGTTGTTCGAGTTCAGGTATAATTTTGTCGGTTTTCCTGAAGATACTGGCTCGTGTACCAAGCGTCCTCTCTTTAGAGTCCATCGGCGATCTCCTTGGCCAAGTTTCGGTAGGCTTCTGCCCCTTTGATCTCAGGCGCGTGCTCGAAGATTGTTTTGCCAGCGGCGACTGCTTCCTTGAAGCGCACGCTCTCGTTTACCGCCGGTTCGAATACTTTGACGCGGTCCCTGAGCTCCAGCTTGGTGCGCGCCAGCACCTCACGGGCGTGGATTGTGCGATTAAGGCGGGTAGGGAGGATGCCGAGGATTCGCAGGGAGGGATTGAGTTCAACCCTCATCTCCTCGATTACGTCCAGCAGCAGGCCTACGCCCAGCATTGTGTAGAAGTCGCACACCATGGGTATGAGCACACTATCTGCAGCAGAAAGAGCGTTCACTGTGAGAAGGCCCAGACTGGGCGGACAGTCAATGATGATTATGTCGTAGTTGTTTTTGGCTGCTGCCAGAGCGTTCTTGAGCTTGTCCTCGCGGCGGTGTCTGCTGAAGAGCGAGGCCTCCAGATAGGATAGCCTTATGTTGCTGGGAGCCAGGTCGAGGTTGGGACGGACAGTGATTATGATCTCCGGCAGCGAGAGCTTGCCGTCCAGGACGAGGGACAGCTCCCTGTCCAGAGCGCCCGCGGCGAGACCAAAGCCCTCGGCCACGTGGCCCTGGGGGTCGGTGTCCACAAGAAGAACACGCTTACCGAGACTGGCAATCGCCGCCCCGAGATTGATGGCGGTGGTTGTCTTGGCCGAGCCTCCCTTCTGGTTGGAAACAGCCACTGTTAGCACGAGCAGCCCCTGCACATTATAGTATTAAATTGAAACAAAGCTGTCAAGGCGTCCAGATACTCAAGCATCTGGACATTTGAGTGTCTAGATGGCCGAGAAACAAACGGTGATTGACAAACCGCCTATAGTTGGCCTTATAATCGTGCTGTAGGTTTGGGGCAAAGGTCAGCTTGCAGGCCGCTGCAAACTGTTTGCCATGTCTGGTATAATAGAGCAGTTCCACCGCAGAGGGAGCAGAATGAGAAAGCTAGCAATTGCGCTGACTGCACTGTTAGCGGTTGTACTTATCCTCGGTGTTATTGGCTACGGCTATGCTCAGGCGCCTACTCCAACCCCAGAGGGAAAAGTGGAGGGAGCGGCAGGCTGCTGCGCATGCGCCGCCGCCTATGCTTCAACCGACGATGAACACTTGAACGTCGTTCGCCAATTCCGCGACGAGTACCTCATGACCAACCCTGTGGGACGCGGCGTGGCTGCTCTGTACTACGAGGGTTTCAGCCCGCCGGTGGCACGCTTCATCAATGACCATCCTTCAGTCAGGCCGGTGGCGAGAGTCGCGCTGTCACCTGTTGTAGCTATTAGCATCGTGGCTATCGATACCACTTTGGCTGAGAAGCTGGCCATACTGGGGATGTTGGCGCTTACTTCGGTGGCAGTGGTCGTGTGGGCGAAGAAGCGGCGCGGCAAGGGTTTGCAGAATTAGTAGGGCTCACGCTGTCGATCACCCGGCATCCGCCCAAAAACAGCGATCACCTTCAAAAATCGGGGTTTTGGGTGTCATTGCGAGCCCTTCCCTTTTGTCATTCTGAGCCGAAGGCGAACAATCTCGCGGTCAGGACAGGCTCCGCGACCGCAGAATCTTGTTCAGGGTAAACTGCGCGAAGCAATCTCACCACATATACATTCAAGATTGCTTCGTCCCCCGATGAATCGGGGTCCTCGCAATGACATAAGAATGTAGCAACACCAACTTGGTCCCGAATCGCTATTTTTGGGCATTCCACCGATGCAGCTTGCCGCTGCACGCCCTTCCATCTTGTGCAACCAAACGATTCGGTCTTCATCCCTCCTACTCTGATATGATACCTTCTCGATCCCTTCCCCAGCTCAATTGGCATGACAGGAGCGCGTTTTCCTGCGATCGTGAGCTTCTTGGGGGGTCGCCCTTGTTGACAATGTTGCCTCTACCAGATATTCTGCTCACTGGTGTCACCTTTCAGGGACTTTTCTGGTGCAAGGCGATGTTTGCTGGATTGTAGCTGAAAGGGAGCACCCTTGGCTGCGATTTCAAGGCCACTGCCTTCTGATACATGGTCTAGGATAACGATTTTCGCAAATCTTGCGGAGGGTCGTCTGATGTTGAGAAAACTGACGGTAATCCCGGAACTGTGTTCCGGTTGCGGCATCTGTGAGCTTGTATGTGCCATCAAACATTTTGGAGTGAACAACCCAAAGAAGGCGGCGATAAGGGTACTCGTCACATACCCTCATCCGGTGGTGAGGATGCCGATTGTGTGCAGCCAGTGTAAGGTGCCAGCGTGTGCGCAAGTATGTCCTGTTGACGCCTTGCAATGGATTGAGGGCGTCGTGCACTTGGACCATGAGAACTGCATTTCCTGTTTTAAATGCGTGGAAGCATGTCCTTTCGGAGCGATATACGCACATGAAGATTGTGACCTGCCCATCATATGTGATATGTGCGGAGGAGACCCGGAGTGCGTCAAGAAATGTCCTAAGGGAGCGCTCAGGCTCATACCGGAGGCTGCCCTGGGTGAATCCAAGCGCCTGGGCAATGTCTTGAGCTATACCCAGATGAAAGAAATTGAGTTCTACGAGAAGGGCGAAAGGAAGGTCATCCACTACGCCGAGATAGGGAAGGAAGAGCTATGAGCATAAAGAGCGGATACTTCAAGAAACACTTGCATGTCGATCTTACCAGCGGCAGTGCCGAGCGCTGGGACCTCTCGGACCTCTTCATCGAAAAGTACATCGGGGGGCGTGGCTTTGGCGCGAAACTGGTCTGGGACAATCTGAAGAGGCACGGTTTCAAGATGGATCCCCTCGGCACGGAGAATCTCCTGGTTGTCGCACCGGGACCTCTGACCGGGGCTTACCTGCCCTCATCGGGAAAGAGCTCCTTTGTTGCCATCTCACCCGCTACTGGCATCTATGGTGACTCCTCCATGGGCGGTACCTTCGGTGTCGAACTCCGGCAGACGGGAATCGATGTTCTCTCCATTACCGGCAGGGCGCCGCAATTGTCTGTCCTCTTCATCGACAACAGTGAAACGACGATCCTTCCCATGCCTGAGCTGAAAGGGAGAAGCTGTTTGGAAGCAGAAGGAATGATCAAAGAGCGGCTGGGTACCTATGCTGTCCACGTTGCTACCATCGGCGTGGCAGGGGAGAACATGGTGAAGTTCGCCTGCGTCAACGCCGACTGGGGCCGCAATGCGGGAAGGACTGGGGTAGGCGCGATCATGGGATCAAAGAACCTCAAGGGAATTGTAGTGCGCGGCCACAAGGATATTCCAGTCTACGACGTGATCAGGCTGATGGCGGAGGCTGACAGCGCTTACAAATATATGGAGGAACACAAGTATTTCACAATGTGGCAGCAGGAAGGCCTGATGAACGTCATTGAGTACGCCAACGAGAAGGGGATTCTGCCGGCTTACAATTTCAAGGACAGTGTTTTTGCCAAGCACAACCAGATCAACGGCGCGACGATGCTCGATCACTACAAGATAGGTGATAGCGCGTGTTTCCTGTGTCCCATGTGTTGCGGCAATATTTGCCTGGTGAAGAACGGGAAATACACAGGCACGGTAGTCGAAGGGCCGGAATATGAATCGTGCGCCATGCTGGGATCGAACCTGGGGATCGACAACTTCGCTGCCATACTCTCGGCAAACCGGCTGTGTGATGAGCTGGGGATAGATACGATTTCCACGGGCAACATCGTGGGAGCCGTAATAGAGGGGTATGAGAAGGGGATATTGTCTCTCGCCGACCTCGATGGCGGGGAGATCACCTGGGGAGATGAGGATGCGATTTTGGAATTGATAAGAAAAATCGCTTATCGGCAGGGCATCGGTGATACTCTCGCCAATGGCTCTCGCCGCATTATTGAGAAGTGGCCCGAAATGGACAAGATCGTCCTCCAGGTCAAGGGCCTCGAGCAGTCGGCCTACGACAGCCGCGCCGGCGCTTCGATGGGGCTGGCGTATGCTACCTCAGACATAGGCGCACATCACACTCGTGCGTGGACCATCGCCAGGGAAATGGAAGAGGGTCAGAATTGGTCCGACGAAGAGAAGGTTGACATCGTGATCTATCACCAGAAACTACGGCCGCTGTTTGATATGCTCGGTGTTTGCCGTCTGCCCTGGATCGAACTGGGGCTGAGTGAACGCCACTATGAGAAGTTCTATAGATATGTAACCGGGAAGGAAGCATCTCTCGAGGAGCTTCTGGAGCTCTCCAACGACGTCTACGACCTGACACGCCTGATAAACGCCCGCCTTGGCATGAGTCGCAAAGACGATAGCCTTCCCTACAAGGTCTGGGCCAATCCCCCCCTCACTGGTCCGAATGCGGGCAAGGTGCTCGACCGCGAGGCTTTCCAGCGGCTTCTTTCGCTATACTATCGAAAACGCGGCTGGGACGAAGACGGCATTCCACCCGCCGGGGTGGAAAGTAAGTTTGAGGATTAGCTTTGCAACAAAAACCCAGAAGCGGACGGAAATCCTGTCAAGCAGCCCGAGCAGTATGCTCCCTTCGAGCTTTGTCACCGAGTAACCTGAACCTCTTGACCTGCCCCCTGAACCCCAGGCTGCTGTTCAACCTCTCCCTGATGTATTCTGCCAACTCCTCCCTGGTCAGGTGGCTGGCCCACTTTTCATCAAGCGCCAGCGTGACCCGGAGCGTCGCTTCGCTGTTGCTCATGTCACCTCCTGTATGGCGTTAGCCTCTCTCTTTGGGATGCCCTGCTGATTCGTATGCAAGCGAACAATGATACGCCCCACAGGATTACAAACCCATTAAGAAAATAACAACGAGCTTACACAGAGCTTACAAATAGATTACAACATATTGGAGTGGCGGGCAACCCGCGGCCAAAAAAAGGGGGGGGGAGGGTTTTCTTTCTACGGCCTAGCTTGTGATATCCACCTGCGATATTTATACTACCGCAAGGGGTCTTTAACAACCCCTGAGCGATGGTGCTTGACGGGGTAGGAGGAAAATGTGAAGGAGTTCAAGGATAAAGTGGCGCTTATCACTGGCGCGGCCAGCGGTATAGGACGCGGCATAGCCCAACGTTGTGCCCAGGAGGGCATGAAGGTTGTTCTGGCTGACATCGAGGAAAAAGCCCTGACCCAGACCGAGAAGGAGATGAAAGCCGCGGGAGCATCTGTGCTGGCTGTACTGACCGATGTTTCAAAGGCCAGCGATGTCGAGGCGCTGAGGCAGAGGACGCTTCATGCCTTCGGGGCGGTACACCTGCTCTGCAACAACGCCGGCGTCGGTGCGGGCGGCTCCATCTGGGAAAGCACCCTGGCTGATTGGGAATGGGTCATACGCGTGAATCTGTGGGGGATTATTCACGGCGTCGGGGTCTTTGTCCCCGTCATGCTTGAGCAAGATACCGAGTGCCACATTGTCAACACAGCCTCCGCGCTGGGGTTGATATCCAGTCCCCACCTGGGGGACCTACAAGGTGACCAAGCACGGCATAGTGACCCTATCCGAGACGCTATGCCATGAGCTGGCGCTGAGAGGTGCCAAAATCAAGGTCTCCGTTCTCTGCCCGATGTGGGTCAACACTCAACTCATAGAGGCTGAGAGAAACCGCCCAGCCGAACTGCGCAATGACCCTGCAGAGGAAATGAGAATAAAGATGAGCCCCGAGTATCAGGAAGTGGAGAAATTGGTGCGTGAAGCGGTGCAGGCGGGGATATCCTGCCAGCAGGTAGCCGACTGCGTCTTCAACGCTATCAGGGAGGAGAAGTTCTATATCCTCACCGACCCCGACCTAGTTAGACCTCTGGTGCAGATGAGGCTGGAAGACATCCTCAAGGAACGCAATCCCACAAATCCACTGCCATGAACTCAAGGGCTAATGCGAGGGTTCCGCCAAACAAACGGCGGCGCCCGGTACGGCGCACTATCACTGGGCGGCCCAAAGAAAAGCCCACTCGGTGCCTGCCGTGAACGAGTGGGCTTCACCTAGGAGAGACTAGACTCTGGAAGTGACTAGTCTCTGGAAAGACGAGCCATACTAGCATCATACCGCTACACCGTCAAGATACCAAATCCTACCCTTTCCTCCCGAATAATTACTGGTGTTGAGTAAGGCAAGGCGGCGAGACCAATGTGCGAAGCGCAGAAGGCTGTGCGGAGGTGGGGAGCATAGAAAGGCGATTGTCCTAAATTGAAGGGGCGTATGCTCGAAGAGCATATGCTGAGTTATCAGCCACCGCAAGCACTGAGGGAATACTCTCTATGAATCCCTTGAATCTTTTGGCACTCTTGTTGCTCACGGCAGCCCGCTCGATTGAAAAAGTCGGCGAGCAACCTGGCAAACCTTCACCATCGTTGGACTATACCTCAGCTTCCCCTGGAGAATCGAGTCAAATAGAAAAAGCAGGACAATGACCATTGGGGCGTCCTGCCTTTCGGCTTGCTTGGTGGCGACACCCTAGTTATGCTGAGAACATAGGGTTTTCACTACGGTTAGGTACCTGAGTAAATCCGCACACTCGGCTATACCATAAAAATAAGAGCCGCTGCGGCCAATGCCGTAGCAACTACCACTAACGTGCCTACGATGATACTCAGAAGCACAGGAACCGTAGCAGCCATTCCTACACCAGCGATCGCAAGCGTAAGAAAAATGAGCCCGGCTATTATCATGAACTAGTTACCTCACAGGGTTGTTGCCCAAGACTTCGCAAAACCCTTTTATTTGTCTCTTTATCTGCCTTCTTTGCGATTACATGAGGGCTTTGTAGTGAGTGAGCTAACAGTCGTTGCGCCTAAACTCTTAGGCGAGGTTACCCCGGCCCTTAGAAAGGAAGTATCGCATCGTTCGTACCATGGGCTATATAGTACGGCGATGGACGGAAGTATAAATACTTTAGTACTACTTGTCAAGCATTCTTGTCAGCCGTACATTAGACTTTAGTTAACTTTTCCTCCAATTTTTGAACCTATTTCCTGTGACTCAGGTACCGATTAAGAGACAGGGGCTGCTAAGATAGCAGTGCGTATTTTTGAGTTCTGCCTTGGGGTTAGGCAAGGCTTATCAAAAGTACAAGAAATGGTAATTAGCAAGACGGAACTGGTAAGCGGAATGCTAGCAAAGAATTGCCCCTGGCCCATGGGCCAGGGGCAATTCACGTTTGATTTCATGGTAGCGGGAGTTGGATTCGAACCAACGACCTTCGGGTTATGAGCCCGACGAGCTGCCACTGCTCCACCCCGCGCCGTTTGCGGCCGGCACGCTCTTTCCGGCACTTATCAAGTGTAAGCACCGTAGCTTCCAGGTATTGAGACGAGCCAGTCAGGC
>CAYVES010000118.1:0-7578 GCA_964449845.1 uncultured Dehalococcoidia bacterium | reverse complement strand
TCACTCCTGGATGCCCAATAGGCCTGTCTTGCCGGATTGTTGTCTGACTTCTGTTTGTGGCTGCCAGTTGCTTTGGGTGTCAACCCCCGTGAGTCACTATTGTGCCTTACTTGACAACATGTGTCAAGGAGACAGCGGGTAAGCCTCTGGTCGCTTGTCGTCTAAGAGCCTTCTTTCCCTACCACTCAAACGGGCTATGTGTTACTAATCTACCGGACCAGTACACAGACTTGACAGGTCTGGGCCGAACAGTGTAAAGTCGTGACATTAGGCGCGCTGTCTGGTCCGGAGGGATTATGCAACAAGAAGGGTTTCCAACCGGGCTCGCTGTTATTGTCGGTTGTGCCATTTTGGCAGGGGCTATCTTCGCCGGCATAATAGTGGGAGCCGTGATAATAGCAGGCTAGAGCCACCGGGAGAAAGCGGCGCCCCCGGCACAAGTCTTCCCGCGCGTAAAACCCCAGTATTAACTTCCCCGGCATCTGCGGGAGCTATCCTTCCAGTCCCAGTTTCAGTGCTTGGGACAGTGAGCTTACAGCGATGGGTTCGATCTCCGGAGGCAGTTTTTGCCCGCTCTGAAGTGGCGGCAGCAGGCAGGACTTGAAGCCGAGCTTGGCCGCTTCAGACAGCCGCTTGTCAAGTTGAGATACAGCCCTCAGTTCTCCACTGAGCCCGACTTCCCCAATGGCCACTAGGTCGGGATTAACCCTGGCGTTGCGGGAGCTTGAGGCGATGGCCAGGGCAAGGCCGAGGTCTGCTGCTGGCTCGTTCACCCTGATTCCGCCGACGACATTGGCAATAATGTCCTGGTTGCCGAGGGCCAGCCTCAGCCTCTTGGTGAGGACGGCGGTGATCATGAGCAGGCGATTGTAGTCAACGCCGTTTGCGTTGCGGCGGGGCAGCCCGAAGCTGGTGGGGCTGGTGAGTGCCTGGATCTCCACCAGCAGCGGTCTGGTACCCTCAAGGGTGGGAACGATCACCGAGCCTATTGCCCCCTGAGAGCGCTGGGAGAGGAAAACCTGGGAGGGATTTGCTATTTCAACCAGTCCCTGGTCCCTCATCTCGAAAACGCCAACCTCGTTGGTTGAGCCGAAGCGGTTCTTGACACTGCGCAGCAGCCTGTAGGCGCTGAAGCGTTCCCCTTCGAGGTAGAGGACGACGTCGACAATGTGTTCCAGGGTGTGCGGCCCTGCGATCGCCCCGTCCTTGGTGACATGTCCAACTATGAAGATAGGGGTATTGCTTGACTTGGCCCAGTGCATCAGTATCGAGGTGCACTCTCGCACCTGGGCAAGGCTGCCTGCCGCTGAGGTCAGGCCGCTCAGGCAAACCGCCTGAATGGAGTCGATAACCACCAGCTGCGGCGATAAGTCCCTTCCTCGCTCGATGATGTTTTCCAGGTCGGTCTCGGGCAGAAGGTAGAGCCCCTCCCCTTGTATCCCTAACCTGTCAGCCCTCAGCTTTATCTGATGTACTGATTCCTCGCCGGAAACGTAGAGCACCTTCCCCTCGCGTTCAGCGGTCATCCCTGCTACCTCGAGCAGGAGCGTCGATTTGCCGATGCCGGGGTCTCCGGCGATGAGCACCATGGAGCCGGGGACTATGCCACCCCCCAGCACTCGGTTGAACTCCCTTAGGGGCAGCGTGAGGCGGGGTACGGAGTTGGTGGGGAACTGGGATAGTTCCTGTACCGCAGTGGCTGGGGTCGCAGCGGCCGGGTGTTGAACCACTGTCTCCACGTAGGTATTCCACTGATCGCAGTTGGGGCAGTGCCCTACCCACTTGGGGCTTTCATTGCCACACTGCTGGCAGACGAAGACGCTCTTGGCATGGGGCATTGGCTAACCCCTCTCTACCTGTGCTGCCTGATACCTGAGTATTTGTGGGCAAAAGGGGAGCCCCGCCGACATGGTGTTGAACCACATGGTGGGCTCCCCCTTGATCTTGCCAAACAGAGGCGTCCGTGCGAGCACTATTGCTCGGCCAGCTTCGCCATGATCCGCTCCCGCACGTTCTCCTGAACGAGCTCGATCATGACGCCATTGGTCTTCGCGCTGTCGAAGTAGGCGAAGGCCATGATGCCCACCATCTTGAGGTGGCAGATCAACTCGAGTCCCTGCGCCTCGGCATTGGCCACTTCTTTCTCCAGGTCGGCCACTTCAAAGCCCAAGTGCATTATGCCCTCACCATGCTGCTTGAGGAACTCGGTGTGGAGGCTCTCACCTTCTACGATCTGCACCACTTCCAGCCTCAGCGGCCCCATTGGGGCGAAGGTCACCTTCATGGTGTAAGGGGTGGGCTTGCCCCTGGTTATTACATCGGGCGGCAGTTGGTGCTCTGCGATCTCATCGAAGTTCAAGCCAAGTGCCTTGGTGTAGAAGTCCACCGCCTTTTCAATATCCTTGACCACGATACCGATGTGGTCGAGCTTGAGATCGTTTAGTTTTAGCTGCGCCATCTTGGGTGCCTCCTCGTATGATAGGTCTTAAAGATTCCTAGGAATCCACAAGGACCAAGGCTCATAATCCCCCTTTTCCCCCTTTACTAAAGGGGAATTTAGGGGGATTTCCCTCTTATATTTCGAGTGCTACCTTCCAACCCTCGCGCATGGCTTCCAGTATGCGCCTGGGCTCTACGCAGTCACCGATGCTATGCACCTTGGGGGCCTTGTCCTTGAGTGCCTGGGTAAGGTCAGTGTCGGGCGTCGAACCGGCAGCGAGCACAATGGTGTCGGCGACGATGTTCTTCATGGCGTCGGCTGCGATCTCCGCCATTGCCGTTATGCCTCCCCGCACATGGACACGTACGCCGGTGTCAGTTGCCGCCATGTACTGGACTCCGGGAACCAGGCGGACGCCTTTTTGCTTCAGTCTATCTACGAGGATCATCCTCATGTCGGGGTTCATCTTGTCTGCCATGAACCGGCTTCTTCGGGCAACGGTCACCTGTCTGCCTTTGTCTGCAAGGAACTCGGCGACCTCGCAGCCTACCAGGTCGCCACCGATGACGAGTACCCTGTCGCCCACCTTCGCCTTGCCTATGAGGACATCCTCGGCTGTGACTACATTTGACAGAGTGTTCAGCCCAGGGACCTCCTCCTCAGGGATCACGGGCTTGACGCCGGTGGCACAGATAACCACGTCCGGCTTAACTTTCTTGACCTCCTCCGGGGTCAGCGCCTTCCCCAGCACAACCTTTACCTTGTGCTTCTTCATCTGGGTTGCCAGATAGGCGGTCAGGGCGTTTAGCTCCGATTTGTGAGGGGGTATTGCCGCCTGTATCAATTGCCCACCTAGCTTTCTACCCTTCTCGTAGAGCGTTACCTGGTGGCCTCTCAGCGCCGCTACCCGCGCTGCCTCCATTCCCGCCGGCCCTCCGCCAGCGATCATCACCTTCTTGGGCTTGGCTGCTTTCTTGATCTCGAATTCCTTCTCTCGCCCGATGGCGGGGTTTACCGAGCAAGCCACACCGTCTGCCCATGCCAGGGTCTCGATGCAATTATTGCAGTGGATGCAGGGCCTTATCTCGTCTTCCTTGCCCGCAGCCAGTTTGTTGGGAAGCTCGGGATCGGCCTCTATCGCCCTCCCCATGCAGACGAAGTCCAGTTTCCCCGCTCTCAGAGCCTTCTCCCCGATCTCTGGGCTGATCCGCGCCGCAGCGAGCACCGGGACCTTGACCACCTTCTTAACCTGCTCGACCATATCGAGATAAGGGGCTGCCCCGTGAGCTTCTACAGGGCACATGGTGTAGTATTGCCAGGCATAATCGTAGAACCCGCTCTGTGAAAGGTGAATGGCATCGGCGCCGGCAGCTACGAACATGGGTGCTTGTATCAGGGTGTCCTGAAGGGTGACCCCGTACTCGGCTATTTTGCCATCACCCACGTAGAACACTTCAAATATGCTGGTCCGGCACCACAGGGGGAAGTTCTTCCCCACTTCCTTCCTGACAGCCTTGAGGGTGTCGCACATGAACCTCGCCCTGTTTTCCACGCTGCCGCCATACTTGTTTTTGAGCGTATTCCAGACAGCGGAGCGAAACTGGGTTTGCCCATTGATGTTGGCGCCGTGGATCTCGATGGCATCGAACCCTGCCGCTTTGGCCCGCCTTGCCGCCTCAACGAAACGCTGGATGACCCGTTGGATGTCAGCTACCGTTAGCTCTCGCGGCAGCTCTGCTCCGAACACCTGTCTTTGCTCGGGCGTAGCCCAGATGGAGCCATGGTAGATTTGAAGACAGGTCTTGGCCCCATTCTTGTGGATAACCTGGACTAATTTGCGTAGACCTGGGATGTACCTGTCGTCATCGACGTTCAGGCCGAAAGGGAGCCCCGCTCCTCCAGCGGTGTCGATGTTGGCATTCTCGATCATGTGCAGCCCGATACCACCCTTGGCCCGCGCTTCGTGGTAGGCCAACATCCGATCGGTGACCTCCCCCCCTACACAGAGGTTGGTCCCCATCGGTGGGTAAACGATGCGGTTCTTCAGCTCCAGTGTCCCGATTCGCCCCGGGGAAAATAACCTTTCATATCGTGCTTTGGCCATTTGCTCCTCCTTTGTCTCAGAATATTTCTTGGGACTGTTATTAGAAGAAGGGTTTAGGGATGTTTTTGAACTTCCTCGACGTTTATGGCCTTATGGCGAACCGTTATCTGTTGATAGCGAGTGTAGGAGCTTTCATGAAGGGCGTTTACGAGCATGGCGGAAGCATACTAGCTCATATCGTCCTGGTTGTCAATGGGTAAGTTTCAGGAGATTTGCCTGCTGGGGTTGCCAAACAAGGTAGGGGCGACCCGCGGGTCGCCCCTACTCAGTGAAAGGATCTCTCTAAGCCTAAGGTTGACGTTGGCAGAGGTTCGAGACTGGCAGGCTGCTCAGGAGGGGGGGCTGACCAAAGCGGCCGAGTTCAGCACTATCTCCCCATTCTGGCAGTCGACCTGGATCGTTTCTCCAGAATGGAACCTGCCCTCAAGCAGGGCTTCGGACAGAGGGTCTTCGACCATACGCTCGATAACCCGTCTCAGGGGGCGAGCGCCGAAGGTAGGGTCGTAACCCTTTTCACCTAAGAAGTCTTTTGCCGCATCGGTTGTTTCCAGCTTTATGTCTTTCTCTTTGAGTTGGTTCTCTATCTGAGAAAGCATTAGCTCAACGATTTGGCGAATATGATCCTTGGTCAGGGCGTGGAACACCACCACTCCATCGATGCGGTTGAGGAACTCGGGGCGGAAGGTCTTCTTCATTTCCTCGAGCAGTTTTTCTTTCATCTTCTCATAGGACATTTCGGCCACCTTGGCCTCATCGCTACGAGAGATGAAGCCGATGGAGCTTTCTTTCCTGATAAGCTCGGAGCCGATATTGCTGGTCATGGCAATGATGGTGTTGCGGAAATCTACTCGTCGCCCTTTGGCATCGGTGAGATGCCCGTCATCGAATATTTGTAGCAGGATGTTAAACACGTCGGGGTGGGCCTTCTCGATCTCGTCGAGCAATATCGCTGAGTATGACTTGCGTCTTACTGCCTCCGTCAACTGCCCCCCTTCCTCATAACCGACATACCCTGGGGGGGCACCAACGAGGCGGGCTACTGCGTGTCTTTCCATGAACTCTGACATGTCGAGCCTGACCAGAGACTCCTCGCTGCCAAACATGAATTCCGACAGCGCCCGCACCAACTCCGTTTTGCCCACGCCGGTGGGTCCGAGGAAGATGAAGCTGCCGATGGGTCTCCTCGGGTCCTTGAGCCCGGCCCTGGCCCTCCTTACCGCTTTGGCGATTGCAACAATGGCCTCGTCCTGACCGACGATGCGCTTATGCAATGCCTCCTCCATTTGAAGCAATCTGGTGGTCTCATCTGCTGCCAGGCGGGTCACTGGTATACCGGTCCACATGCTGACCACTTCGGCGATGTGCTCTTCGGTCACCACCTTCTCTTCTGAATCGAACTCCTGCTGCCGCTCTTGGCCCATGTCCTCTATCTTTTTGCTGAGTTCCAGCTCTCGTTCGCGCAACTCAGCAGCATGCTCATACTGCTGGGCGGACATAGCCTGGTCCTTCTCTCTGCGCACGGCCTCCAGTGACTGCGTTAATTCGTCCAGGCCCAAGGGCGGACTATACTGCTTAATCCGCAGCCGAGACGACGCCTCATCTATGAGGTCGATCGCCTTGTCAGGCAGGAAGCGGTCCGGTATATATCTCGCGGCTAGGCCTGCTGCCGTCTTCAGGGCTTCGTCGTCTATGGTCAAGCGGTGATAATCTTCGTAGCGGCTCTTGATCCCTCTAAGGATATCGATGGTTTGTTCGGTCGAGGGCTCCTCTACTAAGATCGGCTGGAGTCGGCGTTCCAGGGCGGCGTCCCGTTCCACGTGCTTGCGGTAATCGTCGAGGGTGGTGGCACCAATACATTGCAGCTCACCCCGTGCTAGCGAGGGCTTCAGAATGCTGGCAGCATCGACCGCGCCCTCAGCGGCACCAGCGCCAACCAGGGTGTGGATCTCGTCGACGAAAAGAACACAGTTGCCAGCGGTCTTTATCTCCTCGATTACCTTCTTCAGCCGCTCCTCGAATTCGCCCCGATATTTTGTTCCTGCGACTAGGGAGCCTACATCGAGGGTAAGCAACCTTCTACCTCGCAATGTCTCCGGGACATCACCAGCAGCGATGCGGTGAGCGATAGCCTCGGCAATGGCTGTCTTGCCCACTCCAGGCTCTCCGATGAGGACGGGGTTATTCTTGGTGCGTCGGCTGAGTACCTGAATTACTCGCTCGATCTCCTTGGTACGCCCGATAACAGGATCGAGTTTACCTGCTCGAGCCGCAGCGGTTAGGTCCACACCCAACTGGTCGAGCGTTGGAGTTTTAGTGGTGGAGCGAGGTCCCGACTGGGGCATGCTCTGGCTGAGGGCGCGATTGAGCTCCGAATGGACGCGTTCTACGCTTACCCCCAAGCTTTCCAGAACGCCGGCGGCAACCCCCTCACCCTCGCGCAACAGCCCTAGGAGTATATGTTCGGTGCCAATATACTGGTGACCCAGGAAACGGGCTTCATCCACAGCGAGCTCGATTACCCTTTTTGCCCTTGGGGTGAGACCAACTTCGTCCTGAGTAGACCCTTCTCCGCGGCCGATAATGAACTCCACGGCGGATCGGACCTTGTTCAACCCAATGCCAAGATTGGAGAGGATCTTGGCGCCCATTCCCTCCTCCTCCCGCACCAGCCCCAACAGTATATGTTCGGTACCGATGTAGTTGTGGTTGAACCTTCGGGCCTCTTCCTGGGCGAGAGCCAAGACTTTGCGTGCCCGCTCTGTAAACTTATCGAATCTGTTGCTCATGATCGTCTCCGCCTGTGCTTCTACAACCTGAGCTTATCCCTGGTACTACTGCACCCATATTGTAACACATTTGGGTCAATAAGAAAATAGCCCAAATTCACCAATCCTACCTAAATTTGGGCTACTTTTTTGCTTCCTGGCAATGGCATATTTTCCACAAAGGGTTGCCCCCTCAGTATCGTCTGCGCTGGGGAGTTTCACTTCCGTGTTCGGGATGGGAACGGGTGGTTCCACCCCGCTCTAACCAC
>CAYVES010000117.1:0-7693 GCA_964449845.1 uncultured Dehalococcoidia bacterium | reverse complement strand
AGGAGGTTCTAAGATGGCAACCAAGATCGGGATCAATGGCTTTGGCCGAATCGGCAGGCAAGTCCTGAAGGCAATGAATGACCAGCACGCAGATAAGCTTGAGGTTGTGGTGGTTAACGACCTGACGGATACCAAGACCAACGCCCATCTGTTTAGGTATGACAGTAACTACGGTCGCTACCCGGGCAAGGTGGAGGCTACCGAGGACTCGATCATCATCGACGGCAAGAGGGTGAAGGTCATAGCTGAGCGCGACCCGTCCAAGATTACCTGGCGGGATTTCGGCGTCGACATAGTGGTGGAGTCGACGGGCCTGTTCACCACGGGCCCCAAGGCCGCCGGGCACCTCGAGGGTGGGGCCAAGAAGGTGATCATCACAGCGCCAGCGAAAGAGGAGGACATTACCATTGTCCTTGGTGTAAACGAGGAGAAATATGACCCGGCGAAGCATCGCATCATCTCCAACGCCTCCTGCACCACCAACTGCATCGCTCCCATGGTCAAAGTGCTTCACGAAAGCTTTGGGGTAAGCAAGGGGCTGATGTCCACCATCCATTCCTATACCAACGATCAGAGGGTGCTGGATACGGTCCATACTGACCTGCGCCGCGCGAGGGCAGCAGCATTGAACATCATTCCCACCACCACCGGTGCTGCCAAGGCGGTGACCCAGGTCATCCCCGAGCTACAGGGCAGGATACACGGGCTTGCCTTCAGGATACCGACCCCCACTGTTTCGCTCATCGACTTTGTGGCCGATCTGGATAGAGAGACGACGGTTGACGAGGTCAACAAAGCCTTGCGCGATGCTGCCGAGGGTTCACTCAGAGGCATCCTGGAGTTCTGCGAAGAGCCTTTGGTCAGTACTGACTTCAAGGAGAATCCTGCCAGCTCCATCGTAGATGGTCTCAGCACCATGGTCATCGGGGGCAACATGGTCAAGGTGCTTGGCTGGTATGACAACGAGTGGGCCTATAGCTGTCGTGTGGGCGACCTAGCGGTTTATATCGCCGACAAGGGGCTTTGATGTAAGAAGGTTTGCTGTAGCTGTAGGGGCACGGCATGCCGTGCCCCTTCCTGGGAATGAGAGATAGCCTGTAGCGTCGTGACAGGTGTCACGACGCATAATCCGTTGCCACAAGAGTGGCAACGCTACCTCTGGGGGCACAGCTTGCGGTGCCCGTGCCTAGAAATAGGAGAGAGCATGAGTCTCAAAGAGCAGCTGGACTACCTGTTTGATCCCCGTTCGGTGGCGGTGATTGGGGCATCCAATCAGCTGGGTAAGTGGGGTTTTATCATCCTTGCCCGCCTGCTGGAAAGCAAGAGTGGGAAGGAAATCTATGCCATAAACAAGAAGGAAGCGGAGGTGCTCGGGCTCAAGGCTTATAGGAGCGTAGTTGATGTGCCCGGGCCTGTAGACCTAGTCGTAATTACGGTCCCGTTTCAGGGTATTATCGACGTTATGCATGACTGTGTCCGCAAGGGGGTCAAGGTTGCTATCGTCATCACCAGCGGGCTTGCCGAGATCGGCGGGGAGGGGGCGAGGATCGAGCAGGAGATGGTCGAGATCGCGCGGCGGGGCGACATGCGCATTGTTGGGCCGAACTGTCTGGGGCACGTAGACACCTACTCCAACGTTCGCACGGTAGGTTTTCTGCCCGGGGTGAAAAGGGGGAGTGTAGCGCTCATCTCTCAGAGTGGCAACTCGAGCCAGACGATAACTCACTACGCTGGGCAAATGGGTCTGGGGTTTAGCAAGTTCGTCAGCAGCGGAAACGAGGCAGACCTGCACTTCGAGGACTACCTGGAGTATCTGGCTCAGGATGACAAAACGAAGGTTATCCTGGGCTACATTGAAGGTTTCAGAGAAGGGAGGCGCTTTTTCGAGCTGGCAAAGAAGATTACCAAGAAGAAGCCCATTGTCATCATGAAGGCTGGGCGCACGGATGCCGGAGTCAGGGCGGCACAGTCGCACACTGCTTCTCTGGCAGGGTCTGATATTATGCTTGCTGTAGCGTTTAAGCAGGCCGGGGTGATCAGGGTGGAGGAGATCAGCGAACTGGTTGACGTCGCCGTGCCTCTGCTTGGCCAGCCCCTGCCCCGAGGGAGAAGGGTGGGGGTACTGACGATGGGTGGTGGCATGGCGGTTATGGCCGCAGATGCGGTGAGGAGGGAGGGGCTGGAGATGCCCGCGTTCTCACCGGCTACCATGGAGAAACTGAATTCGATTATGTCGCACAGGTGGTCCCGCGGGAACCCGGTCGATCCCGGTGGCGACCTCGTCAGCTATCACGCCCTCTGGCCGATGCTGGCGGATGAGAATATCGATGCCATCATAATCACCGGCGGCGTCGGCATGATTTCCAGCTTCCCCGATTGGGTTAAGCTGCCGTCTTCGATGAAATCTCAACTTGATGACGCGAGGAAAAGGATGGAGGGCGCTGAGATCGGGAACCTGGACAAGACCATCGGGCTTATGAAAAAGCACCAGAAGCCTATCCTCTTTACCACGCATGTCAGCGGCGCTGCAAGAACGGGGAAAATCCACAATAAGCTGAAGGGTAGCCATCTCAGTTTCTACGACATGCCGGAAAGAGCAGCCAGAGCGCTCAAGCGCCTGGTCGAGTACAGCGAATACCTCGGTATCGCCCCCCAACGAACCATGAAAACTGACATACCACACGCCGTTCGTGGTGAGCTTGGGCCGTAGGACGGCCGACCTGTCGGCCTCGAACCATGAACGGCCCTTCGACAGGCTCAGGGCGAACGGATGAAAGCCCATTTTGGAAACTAGGGAAGCGGATAGACCTACGGACTTGGTTCCACCAGACTCTTCCCTTACTTGACACTCTATCCCCCCAAAAGCTATAATCAGCTCAGAGGCTTTGGTAAAGGGGGTGTATTGTGTGTGAGTGAGATATGGGTTGGCGAGAACGAGCCTTTTGAGGTCGCTCTGAAGCGATTCAATAAGAAAGTTCAACAGGACGGAGTTCTTTCCGAGGCCCGGCGCAGAGAGCATTTCGAGAAGCCGAGCGTGAAGCGCAAGAAGAAAGAGGCTACTAAGAAGCGCAAGAGCACCAGGAGCTCCAGGGGCCCCAGGAGTTCCAGGAGTTCCAGGAGTCCCTGAACACTATCCATAGAATAGCGTTCCCGCGGAAAAGAGTTGACGTTGCAAGAGAAGTTGATGGCTGATCTCAAGAAAGCGATGAAGGGTGGCGACAAGACGCGCCTCGAAGTAATTCGCATGGTGAGAGCGGGGATCAAGAACGCCGAGATAGCTAAACAGAAAAGCCTGGGTGATCCTGATGTTCTCGATGTCATCTCCAGGGAGGTCAAGCAGCGTCGAGAAAGCATCGCAGAGTTCAAAAAGGCTGATCGGCAGGACCTGTTGGACAAGGAGGAGGCAGAGCTTGCTATACTCCTCGAGTACCTGCCGCAGCAGATGTCGCGTGAGGAGGTCGTTGCCGAGGCCCATCGGGTGATCGAAGAGATGGGGGCACGGGGGCCGGGAGACAAGGGCAAGGTGATGCAGAGGCTTATCGCTGAGCTGAAGGGAAAGGCCGAGGGGCGCGATATAAACGAGGTGGTAACAGAGCTACTTAGCGGCTCAACAGGATAAGAGGGGAAACCTGAAGAGGTTTGATCAGGGAACAAAAGAGCAAGCAATGGACTTGTCCGATTGTTCCCTTTTCGTATTTCTGTATAAGATGCATTGGACAGTTGCGCATGAACCGTAATCTGTCACCAAATCCGAAATGCTAAACTCGAAATCCTAAACAAATTCAAAATCTAAATAAGCAAACGTCAAAAAGTTTGGAGCATTCGTATTTTGAACATTTGGTATTGTTTAGAATTTAGGAATTAGGATTTGGAGTTTCTGTCCATATCATTCACAGGTATTTGTGTCGCCGTAGATAGAAGGGTTTTGAGATGAGATTCGGGGTGATCGTGTTTCCCGGCACCTGGAGTGACAAGGACTGCTATCATGTGCTGGACAAGGTTCTGGAGCAAAAGGTGGAATACGTGTGGCACAGGGACACCGATCTGTCGGGCTTCGACTGCATCATCCTTCCCGGTGGCTTCTCCTATGGCGACTACCTGCGCCCTGGGGCCATCGCTCGCTTCTCCTCGGTAATGACTGTGGTGGAGGAGTTCGCCACTGCAGGCAAGCTGGTCATAGGTATCTGCAACGGCTTTCAGATACTTTGCGAGTCCGGTCTTCTGCCCGGAGCCCTGATACGAAACAGCCACCTCCAGTATAGATGTCAATGGGTTCACCTGCGAGTAGAAAACGCCTCCCTGCCCTTCACCTCGAAGGCGATAAAAGGGCAGGTGCTCTACATCCCGATCTCCCACTACGAGGGCAGCTACTACGCCGACGAGGCTACGCTAAATGAGATCGAGGCCAACAACCAGGTTGCCTTCCGCTACTGCACCCCCTCAGGCGAGATAACGGAGGGAGCAAACCCCAACGGTTCCCTGAACAACATCGCGGGCATCGTCAACAAAGCGGGCAACGTCCTGGGTATGATGCCCCACCCCGAGAGGGCGTGCGAAGAGGCAGTCGGCGGGGTGGACGGGACGGTGATTTTTCAGTCCATCATCGACGAGGTGACCACCAGGGCGATGGGGTGCGTAAGGCTGCGTTAGCACTTGACATAGTAGAACACTTGTGCTAGGCTACTTCCAGGAGGTGATAGTATGTCACTCTTGACTGATGTTGAGATTAGACAGGCAATGGCTGCCCGTGAAATCGAAATAGAACCTTTTGACGGTGAACAATGCCTACAGCCAGCCAGCTATGACATGAGAGTTGGCAGTAGAGCTGTAGTCGCAAAATCACTAACACTAGAGGAGCTTGGGAAGAAAGTCGATAGAGGTGGAGTAAAAGAGCTAAATGTCGAAGGGGAGGGTTCTGTCGGTATACCTGCCGGTGGTTTTGCCTTAGTCACAACCCTAGAACGCGTAAAGTTATCACCCAATTACGCAGGTCATATTGGAATTCGCTCTTATTACACTAGAAAAGGACTTGTCTTACTATCAGGGCTTCAGATTGATCCTGGTTTCGATGGTAATTTAGTTGTTGGGCTATGTAATCTATCCCCCCGCTCTATAGTAATAGAATATAAAGATACTTTTTGCACAGTTGAGTTCCACCACCTGAATATCGCAGTAGAAAAACCATACATAGGCAAATATATGAGCGAGCAAAGAGAAGGCAAGATCCCTGCAGCAGACAAAGACTACCTGCGCACCATTGAGACCATGTCGATTTCAGACCTCACTCAAGCCCTTCTTACGCTGTCAAACAACGTGAACACAATGGCAACAAATCTCCGCCTCTTCTGGATTCCACTAATAATAGTTCTAATTGCCGCTATAATAAGCATCTTTACCTAAATGACATATCAGTAAGTAAATAATATGCCCATCTCGAAAGAAGTCCTTGATAAGGTTGCGCTGAGCGAGCAGGAATACGACCTCATTGTGCAGCGCTTGGGGCGGGAGCCCAATCTGGTGGAGATAGGGCTGTTCGGCAGCCTGTGGAGCGAGCACTGCGGCTATAAGCACTCGAAGCTGCTGCTGAAGCTGCTGCCCCACGCCTCCCCACGCGTCCTGGTCAACCCCGGAGAGGAGAACGCCGGCGCTGTTGATATCGGGGATGGTCTCTGCGTGGTGATGAAGATGGAGTCACACAACCACCCCTCGGCCATCGAGCCCTACCAGGGGGCAGCCACCGGGGTGGGAGGGATAGTGCGCGACATCTTCACCATGGGGGCAAGGCCCATCGCCCTGCTCAACTCATTGAGGTTCGGACCACTGAGTGAGCCGCGAAACCGCTATCTGTTCAGCGGGGTTGTGGCGGGCATCGCTGGCTACGGCAACTGCCTCGGCATACCCGATGTCGGCGGCGAGGTCTGCTTCTCCCCTACCTATTCGGCCAACCCACTAGTCAACGCCATGTGCGTGGGCATTGCCGAGAAAACGAAGCTGGTCAGGTCCAACGCCAGCGGCAAAGGCAATCTGTTAATGCTTGTTGGGGCCGATACCGGTCGCGACGGCCTTCACGGCGCCTCGGGGCTGGCGTCAAGGACCTTCGAGGATGAGCGCGAACTGAGGCCAACGGTTCAGGTAGGCAATCCCTTCATGGAGAAGCTGCTGCTGGAGGCCTGCCTTGAGCTTGCCGAACCCAACTATATTGTGGGCTTACAGGACCTCGGCGCCGCAGGACTGACCAGCTCTGCTATTGAGTCAGCCTCGAAAGGCGGCAGTGGTGTTATAGTCGACGTCTCCAAGGTCCCCCGGCGTGAGGAAGGGATGACTCCCTACGAGGTCATGCTCTCCGAATCGCAGGAACGTATGCTGGCCATCGTGAAGAAGGGATGCGAGGGTAAGGTCAAGGCTATTTTCGATAAATGGGACCTCCGTTCCGACATCATCGGCGAGGTGACCGGTGACGGCATGGCCCGCATAAAGGAGGGAGAGGAAGTGGTTGCTGAGGTTCCCGTTGAGTTCCTAACCACCCCACCCCTCTACCAGCCCCAGGGGATCAAACCTGCATGGCTTGACGCGCTTCAGAAGTTCGACCTCAGCACCATTCCCGACACTGGGGAGAACGCCTCTTCCATAGTGCTGCAATTGCTCGCCTCCCCCAATATCGCCAGCAAGGAATGGATCTACAGGCAATACGATCACCAGGTTCAGATCAACACAGCAGTTCCCCCGGGGAGCGATGCCGCTGTGCTCAGGATCAAGGGCACAAAGAAAGGCATCGCCCTGACCGCAGATGGCAACGGGCGCTACTGCTATCTCGACCCGTATACGGGGGGCATGATCGCCGTCGCTGAGGCAGCGCGCAATCTGGCGTGCACCGGTGCAGAGCCTCTGGCCATAACCGACTGCCTGAATTTCGGCAATCCGGAAAAGCCTGAGGTCTACTACCAGCTAGAGCAATGTATTCGGGGTATGGCTCAAGCCTGCCAGATACTGAGCATCCCGGTCATCAGCGGCAACGTCAGCCTGTATAACGAGACCAGGGGTGAAGCAGTTTATCCCACCCCTGTGGTGGGCATGTTGGGGCTGATCGAGAACATAGACCACCACAGCACCATAGGGTTCAAGCACGAGGGCGACCTGGTGGCAATGCTTGGAGGTGACGGGAGGGAAACGGACGATAATGGCGGCAGTGAGTATCTCGAGGTGATACATGGTATCGTTGCCGGAGCCCCCTCGATCGACCTCGACCTGGAGAAGAGGGTGCAGCGGTGCTGTCTGGACGCTATTGGGCAGGGCATCATACGCTCGGCCCACGACTGCTCCGATGGCGGGCTTGCTGTGACACTGGCTGAGAGTTGCATCGCCGGCGGCATCGGCATCAAGGGGGAGTGGAGAATAGCAGGGAGAATCGACAGTGAGCTTTTCGGCGAGGGGCAGTCGAGGATCGTCGTCTCCCTGGAGCCCGCTCGATTGGGCGAGCTTCGCAATCTGGCTGCCAAGCATCGGGTGGCCTTGAAAGAGCTCGGTGTTGCCGGGGGTGACCGCTTCTTCATTAAAGACGCGGTGGATTTGCCGCTCGCTGAGGTTGCAGGTGCGTGGAAAAGCGGGCTGGAAAAGGCGATGCGATAAGAAGTTGCCCCAAAACTTCACTCTGCGTAGCTCGTGACTCCTGTCACGACGAAGAATCCGTTGCCAC
>CAYVES010000116.1:0-7701 GCA_964449845.1 uncultured Dehalococcoidia bacterium | reverse complement strand
GGGTCTTGCTTGCTGATGTGGGGCGGCCGGTGATTCGTGATGATGTCCCCCGTGAAGTGGCGGTGGGCGTAGTTCGGGAGCTGCTACAGAGTTAGATAGCCCCCGTGGGCGAGTGCCCACCAACGAATGCTGAAAATCGTGAGAGCATCCGCCTTTGGGTAAGTTGCCCAACGTCGGGCAATCTACCCAAGTAAATCACGGGCAGGCCTGTCCTGAGTTAATCGAAGGGCTCCCTTCGACAAGCTCAGGGCAAACGGATTAAACTCTATTTTCGAACTAATGAAGCTATATGAGCCAATAGTAGCTCGGCTACAGCGCCTTCTTAGCTGGCTGACCGCTTCGGAGACCACTACCGGCATGGCTTTAGCTACCCTGGTAGGGGTTGGCGCCGGGCTGGGGGCTGTAGGCTTCAGGTGGTTAATTTCCAGCTTCCAATCGCTTTTCTTTGATGGCGGGGAACAGGTATTCGGATCCCTGGGCAGATACTATGTCATTCTGCTACCGGTGATCGGCGGGCTCTTGGTCGGGCTCATCATCCATTTCTTTGCCAGGGAGGCCAAAGGGCATGGTGTCCCCGAGGTAATGGGAGCCGTTGCTGCCAAAGGGGGACGAATCCGCGCCCGGGTATCCGTCGTCAAAGCATTAGCATCGTCGCTGTGCATAGGTAGCGGGGGCTCAGTAGGGCGGGAGGGGCCGATTGTACAGATCGGCTCCTCAATAGGTTCGACTGCGGGGCAATGGCTCAGGCTACCTGAAGACTGGCTGAGAACTCTTGTCGCCTGTGGTGCTGCAGGGGGCATATCAGCTACTTTCAACGCACCCATTGCTGGTGTATTCTTTGCCCTCGAGGTCATCCTGGGCAGATTCATGACCCGCAGCTTCGGGTTCGTCGTTATCAGCTCCGTTGTGGCTGATGTCGTCGCCCACGCCTTCCTGGGAGATACACAATCGTTCGTAGTGCCTGCCTACGAATTGGTCGCCGCCTGGGAGATACCCATATACGTTGTTCTTGGTATTGGTGCCGGCGTTGTCGCTCTTGCCTTCATCTATGTTCTGTACAAGTCAGAGGACATCTTCGATGGCTGGAGATTCCCACCGTACCTGAAGCCTGCCTTCGGCGGAATCATCATCGGGCTCATCGGGCTCTATAGCCTTGACCTGTTTGGCGTAGGCTATGGGGGTGTGGAAAGGGCTCTCCTCGGCGATGTAGCCCTGAGCACTCTGCTCATCTTGGGGGCATTGAAGCTGATAGCGACCTCGGTTACCATCGGCAGTGGCGGCAGTGGGGGGATATTCGCGCCTTGCCTTTTCTTGGGTGCCATGTTTGGTGGTGCCTTTGGTGAAACGGCCCACAGAATCTTCCCCACGATCACGGCTCCTTCAGGCGCGTACGCTGTGGTAGGGATGGCAGCGGTTTTCGCAGGGGCGGCGCGAGCCCCGATCACCGCGATCATCATCCTTTTCGAGATGACCAGGGACTATAATATCATCCTGCCCCTGATGCTAGCGGTGGTTATCAGCACCATAGTTGCCAGGGGATTTAATCCTGAGACCATCTACACTACCAAGGTGCGTAAGTCTGGCATCGACCTTCACCGCCATGAAGATGTGGATGTGATGAGGTCCATCACCGTGGCCGAGGCAATGACCCGAGATTTCCCCACTGTTTCACCAAAGATGCCGATCACTGAGCTGATGACCAAGCTTACTCGGTCTGGCCATCACGGATTCCCTGTTGTCGACGAAGATGGCCATCTCTGCGGGTGTGTTACCTTGGCTGATGTTGAGTCTGCCGTGATTAGTGAGAGCGATGAGCTGAGGGTAGAAGACATAGCCACCAAGTCCCTGATTGTGGCTTACCCCGATCAATCTCTATATGAGGCCTTGATCAAGCTAGGCGCCAAGGATGTGGGACGTATTCCGGTGGTGGATCGCAACGACACGACGAGACTATTGGGAATATTGCGGCGGCATGATATTATAAGAGCGTACAGGAAGAAGCTGGGGAAGAGTGTCAGGCGTGACAGAGGCTACTGAAACAGCTCAGGGCACATTTGTGCATGAATTAGGTGTGAAACCCCGGGGAAAGGGGATCATCGATTATGTCACGGTGCTCAAACCGCGCGAGACCGTTTTGCTGGCCTTCATCGGAGTCTGCTCAGCAATCATTGCCGGGCAAGGCAGCGCTCCGTGGGATGTGCTCTTGCTCGCCTTGGTGGCGATCACCATGGGCAGTGCTGGCGCCAACGGCGTGACCAATTACCTTGACCGGGATGTCGATGCCAGGATGAGGAGAACCCATCTACGGTCGCTGCCAGCAAGGCGGATAGTCCCTGCCAGAAAGGCTCTGGTGTGGAGCGTGTTTCTGGTTCTTGTTGCGCTAACTCTGGCATGGTTCTTGCATCCGCTTTGCTTTGTCTTCGGTCTTAGCGGCACCGTCGCAGCCTCGGTATTTCGTAAAAGGGTCATGTGCGTCATTCAAGGTGGCATCGCAGGTTGTGCCCCGGTGCTCATTGGTTACGTGGCTGTAACCCACCGACTGGATATAACTATCCTCTTCCTCTGTATTCTTATCGCCGTCTGGATCCCGCTGCATGTTTGGAGCGTTATGGTCGCTAACCGTGAAGATTATCTCCAGGCTGGGGTCGCATATTTCCCTGTGACCTGGAAGGCCAAGGATGCCATTAAGTTCTTATTGGTCTTGTCGGTTCTGCTTTACGCAGCCTCTATCGCTCTGTGGGCGGTTGGCAACTTCGGTTGGCTCTACTTCGGGGTAGCGAATATCCTGGGTATCATCATGGTCTATGCCAATTACAATCTCCTCCAGAGCGGTGCCTCCCAAGACGCGTGGAAGGTGTACAAGCTTTCCGCTTTTCCTTATCTGGGTGTGATTTTCACCGTCCTCTGTTTGAATTTCTGGGTCTAATTCTTGATGAGCCAGCTCTTCCAGTTAGCGAAGACGTGCCCCGAAACGGGGGCCCGTGCCGGGACATTGACCACGCCTCATGGCTCGGTGCCAACGCCTGTTTTTATGCCCGTGGGAAGCCAGGGGACGGTCAAGACCCTAACTCCTAACGATCTCCAGTCGTTGGGTGTAGGGATGGTTCTGGCCAACACCTATCATCTCTATCTCAGGCCGGGTATAGAGACCATCAGGAGGTTGGGGGGATTACACCGGTTCATGTCCTGGGATGGGACGATTCTCACCGATAGCGGTGGTTTTCAGGTGTTCAGCCTGGGGCACCTTTGTCGCATCAGCGACGAAGGTGCCCTCTTTCGCTCACATATCGATGGCAGTGAACACTTCCTCACCCCTGAGCTTGCCATCGAATTCCAAGAGGAACTCGGTGCCGACATTATCACGGTCTTGGATGAGTGCCCTCCCTATGGCGATGATCTAAAGGGCATCCGGCGGGCTATGGAGCGCAGTCATCTTTGGGCCGAGAGATGCCAGCGGAGGCATGGTCGACAAGGCCAAGCCCTTTTCGGCATCGTGCACGGCGGCACCTTTGCTGAATTGCGGCGAGAGTCGGCCAACTTTCTTACATCGTTGGACTTCCCCGGGTATGCCATCGGCGGCCTGAGCCTGGGGGAACCGAAGGAGCTGACACATTCCCTGCTCGATGAAACAGTCCCCCTTCTTCCTGATGACAGACCACGCTACTTGATGGGGGTGGGGTCGCCGGAGGACCTGGTGGAATGTGTCGCACATGGGGTCGACATGTTCGATAGCGCCCTGCCTACCAGGCTGGCTCGGAACGGTGCTGTTTTCGGTCAAGACTGCCGCCATAGTGTGGCAAACGCTCGCTTTAAAGAAGAAGAAGGGCCAATCGCCCCCGACTGCGACTGCTATACCTGCCGTAATTTCTCCGCTGCCTATCTTCACCACCTCTTCAAGTGCCAGGAGCTTCTAGCCTACCGCCTGGCCACAATCCACAACCTGAGGTTCATCGTGAGATTGATGGAGCAGCTAAGGAAATCTATCCTCGACGGCAGCTTTCCCCTCTTCAGAGAGACCTTTCTCCAGCACTACCAGTCAACCGATGATGACGTCAGGGCAGAGCAGAAGCGGAAGTGGCTGGAGTCGCGTCGAGATAAGCAGCCTCTCAATTGAGCAGTTGGCCTTCGGTTTACACTACACAAGCTCCGTTCCTTTACACACTGTTCTTCTTTTGCTAAACTCTACCTGAGAGATAAGGCTTCTGCAGAAGGTCAAGAAGAGGTTGAAAATGGGGAGAAGAGATTACCGACACCGAGAGCCAAAGAAGTCCAGAAAAGGGGCCAAAAAGCCATCAGTCTCGGAGTTGTTGCAGGCTCCTGCCACCGTTCAGGTTGTTAAGAAAGGGAAGAAAGGGAAGGGCACTGAGGAAGGAGAGTAACTCGATAGCAGCCTATCGGCAACTGTATGAAGCGGGCAAGCTACGGGAGCGGGTGGAGCAGGCGCTGGCGCTCCTGGAGGACTGTCATGTCTGTGCTCGCCGCTGCGGGGTCAATCGTCTGGAGGGGGAGGTAGGGAAGTGTCACACCGGAAGGCAGGCATTGGTCTCGAGCTTCGGGCCACACTTCGGGGAGGAAGCACCACTGGTGGGGAGCAGTGGTTCGGGGACGATATTCTTCAGCTATTGCAATCTCAGGTGTTGCTTCTGCCAGAACTACGCCATAAGCCAGCTTGGCGAAGGGCATGTGGTGGGGAGCGAGGAACTGGCGGCGATGATGCTCTCTTTGCAGCGGAGGGGCTGCCATAATATCAACTTGGTGAGCCCGACTCACGTGGTCCCTCAGATTCTCGAGGCGCTGGAGATCGCGGTAGAGGCTGGGCTTTCTGTTCCTCTGGTTTACAACAGCGGGGGCTACGACTCTTTAGAGACCCTTAATCTTCTCGATGGCGTTATCGATATCTATATGCCCGACATGAAGTACTCCGATGAGAAAACGGCTCGGCGCTTCTCCGGAGTGGAGGATTACCCCGAGATGAATAGGGCAGCGGTAAGAGAGATGCATCGCCAGGCAGGGGACCTGCAGCTAGATGATCATGGTGTTGCCACCAGGGGTCTGCTGGTGCGCCATCTCGTCTTGCCCCACGGGTTTGCGGGGACCGCCGAGGTTTGTCGCTTTTTGAGCCAGAAGATCTCGACCAATACCTATCTTAATGTAATGGCCCAGTATCATCCCTGCTATAAGGCCTTCGATGTCCCCGAGCTGGCTCGTCCTGTTTCCGCTGAGGAGTTCGCCGAGGCGGTGAGGATTGCCCAAGAGTGCGGCCTGCACCGCCTGGACCGCATCGAGTCTCGCTCCTTTGCCAGAATCCTCAGGGTTTTCTAGGGTGTCCGCAGAGGTTGTGGAATGTCGCAGCTTGCAGCCGTCTTAGCTACCGTACATGGCCGTGTGCAGGGGGTCAATTTCCGCTTCTTTGTGCTGAGAGATGCCACAGCGCTGGGAATAAAGGGCTACGTGAAGAATGTAGCGGACGGCAGAGCGGTTGAGGTATATGCGGAAGGCGAAAAGGACAACCTTGACGAGTTGCTCAGTCACCTCAATATCGGCCCTCCCCGGGCTGAAGTGAGGCGGGTGGATGTGCAGTGGTCAGAGTACAACGGGAGCTTCAATAACTTTGGGGTGAGGTATTAGGCTCTTCCACATCAGTCGGAGTAACAGGCTTCAATCCGTAGTAGCGATCCTTTTCGATAATGCGTTTCAGCTTGGGGATGGAGAGGTCTCTAGGCTCGCTGCTTTCACTCGATCGTTCCTGCAGTTTCTCTTGTATCTGCTCCAGAGCGAGAGGCTTGTTGCCGTTGGCGAGAAAGAGGCGAAAGATCTCCTCCAGCAAGGGCATACTTGGAGTGACAAATCCTTCCCATTTGGAGCAACACTGCTTCAAGGTGTTCAATAGAGCAGTTTCTGACTTCGGTATTTTCTTCTTCTGAGACGAGGGGCACAAACGGCTTGTTGCGAGTAGCGTGAAGGAACGCCCCTGCTCCTGGTACCAGTTCATATCTATGAAATAGCTACACTGTGCCTCGCTGTTGCCCCTATCGTTCTCTGTTGTCATCAACTGACGTTCCCCTTTCAGTTTTAGCTTCTTCGATCAGGCTGAGGTATTCTGTCATCACTCCCGCGGCCTGCGAAGCCTCGTAGTCCACCTCGTAGGGCGGGCCGACAAAGACCTTGCCGTAGTCCTCGACATCTCCGTGGAGAGGGTCATCGGGGCTGGTTAGCTTCTTGCGACCGTCGACTATCCCCAGGTCGAAGGGCAGGGTGAAGTAGAGATCGGCGGTAATACTGTCGATGTCCGTGTGCTGCTCAAACCCATTCAGGGCCTTCAGCTCGCGCCGGTACCTGGCAGCGGGGAGCAACCCCAGAAGGTTCTTGATGCTAAAATTGCCGCTACCTGCTACTACCCTGAACGGGGCAACGGTTATCAGAAAATCGCAGGACAATATGACATTGGGCACCCAGAATGTGGAGATGGCGAGGGGTCTGGGGAGAGGGTTTTCCACTGCCACAGGGACGCATTGGTCGACATCGAGCAGCATCGTGTGTGGGAAATCATAGCCCAGCTCTCGGTAAATTGAGTGCATTGTTTCAGGGCCTGAGCTTCTCTCAAGGAGCAGGATGTCAGCCGCACTGACCCTCCTGATGCCGGCGATGAGCGCCCCCAGGGTCTCGCGGCTGGTAGTTATCGGGTGAGGCTGGGAACAGTGGGCACTGGGCTTGATCAGAACCCGGCGGGCGAACGCTATCTCCCTCGGTGGTTCGAAAACGAAATCGGCTGCCTCGAAGATCATTCTCTGGCTTTCCTTCTGACCGATATGTCAATGCTGATGGCCCGGGGGATTCTTTTCAGCGATGAGATCATGCCAAACAGTGTGTTGCTGAACATACCTCGGACAAAGTCGTTGAGCGGAACCGGCTCCCCGTTGATGAAGAGCGAAACTACCTCTTTCGCCTCCTTGGCGAGGCACCTCTTCTCGATGAGATCAACCAGCCCTCGGGCATCATCCGGGGCATATTGAGGTATATTCCGCCCCAGTTCTTCGTCGGTAACAACGGCTAGGAGTTCTTCCCGCTTGCATATTAGATTTGTTTCCAGTTCCTTGCGGTGAACCTCGATCTTGACTGCTTTGTCCTGCTTGAATCCCTCGGCGAGGATGATATCGAAATCCGAACCGATAAGCCGGGAGAGCTCGGCCAGGGTGTTATCGTGGTCAACCTTTCTGATCAGGGCAAACTTCTGTGGTGAGCTGATAACCACGGCATCGCTTCCTGCCTGGGCGTGTTGCCAGGAGTCTTTCCCCTCCCGGTCCAGGTCGAAGTCGTGGGCGCTGTGCTTGACGGTAGCCACCCGGTAGCCTCGATTCTTGAGTTCAGCTACTAACATCTCTATAACGTGTGTCTTGCCTACCCCTCTCCTACCGACAACACAGACAATAGGAACCATCTTTGGCTCTCCTACCTGTTATTCCTAAGATACATTTTTTCCGTTTGCCCTGAGCCCCCGCGTACGCGGGGGGCCGTTCATGGTTCGAGGCCGACAGGTCGGCCGTCCTACGGCCCAAGCTCACCACGAACGGCTGGGTAGGTTGCCCGACGTCGGGCAACTCACCCACAGTCGGATGCGCTCACAATCTTCATCATTCGTTAGTGGGCGCTCGCCTATGGCGGTTTTATTTGACTATGTCTCCTCGCTCCAATCCAGCATCT
>CAYVES010000115.1:2345-7755 GCA_964449845.1 uncultured Dehalococcoidia bacterium | reverse complement strand
GTGCCTCCCTTCGCAGCCATCACCGGCGGCGCCAAGGTGAGTGACAAGCTGGGCCTTCTGGAGAATATTCTGGGGAAAGTCGATTTCCTGCTTATCGGCGGCGGCATGTGCTGCACCTTCCTTAAGGCTCAGAACCACGAGGTGGGGCAATCAAAAGTTGAGGAGGATAAACTCGGCTTCGCCCTGGATTTGACGAGGAAAGCTGCTGAGGCTGGAGTGAAGCTAATGCTGCCCAGCGACGTCGTTGTTGCTGAGAGTTTTGCCACCGGTGTCCCTTCTGAGGTTGTATCCGTTTCCGACATACCGGAAAGCTCTTATGTTATGGACATTGGCCCCCAGACCATCGAGAGCTTTAGCGCCGAGCTTAGGGAATGTAAGACGGTCATCTGGAACGGGCCTATGGGTGTTTTCGAGTTCGCAGAGTTCCGCCGGGGAACCGAGGCGATAGCGAGACAATTGGCAGAGCTCCAAGCTACCACGATCCTCGGTGGCGGTTCCACCGCTGAAGCGGTGGACGAGCTTGGCCTGGCAGATAAGATGAGCCATGTCTCCACGGGTGGAGGTGCTGCCCTTGAGTTCTTGGAAGGCAAGACCTTGCCCGGGGTAGCAGTGCTGCAGGATAAACAGAACTAGCGAGAGGAAAGATGCTCAGCCTGGATCAAATGAAGAACCTATCAAGGCAGTCGCCAGCAAAGATCGTGCTGCTTGTGCTCGATGGCCTTGGCGGTCTGCCCAGACCTGAAACTGGCAGGACGGAGCTTGAGTCTGCTCACACACCCAACCTCGACCGCCTGGCAAGCAAGGCAATCTGCGGCATGATCGATACTGTATCTCGGGGCATTACCCCAGGCAGTGCCCCAGGTCACCTTGGCCTCTTCGGCTATGATCCACTCAAGTTCACTGTAGGCCGTGGCATCTTGGAAGTGCTGGGCATTGACTTCGACGTTAAGAAGGGAGATGTCGCCGCTCGGGGCAACTTCTGCACCATTGACGAGAGGGGACTTGTTGTCGACCGCCGGGCAGGGCGTATATCAACCGAAGAAAATGCCAGCTTATGCAAGAGCCTGAGCGAGATTGTACTCGATGGTGCCGAGCTTCACATCATCCCGGTGAAAGAGCACCGCTTCGCAGCGGTATTTCGCGGCGATGGACTCTCGGGGGATGTCACCGATTCCGACCCTCAGCAGGTGGGGCTAGCGCCACAGACCGTGGTTGCGCTTTCACCAACTGCGCAGAAGGTGGCCAAGCTAGCCAACGAGTTCACAGCTAAGGCAAAGGCAACGCTGGCCGATCACCATCCTGCCAATATGATACTTCTACGCGGCTTCTCCCAGTACCCCAACTTACCCACCATGGCCGAGATTTATAAGTTGAACGCTGCTGCTATCGCCGCTTATCCCATGTACCGCGGCTTGGCTAAGCTAGTGGGTATGAAAATACTCGATACCGGGGCTAGTATCGAAGACGAGTTCGATACCCTGGTTCAGCATTATGCTGACCACGACTTCTTTTTTGTCCATGTAAAGAGGACAGATTCCGCTGGTGAAGATGGCGACTTCGACACCAAAGTCCGTATCCTGGAGGAGGTCGACCAGCTACTGCCCAAGATCATCAACCTCGATCCTGATGTCATGGTAGTCTCCGGCGACCACTCCACGCCGGCAGTATTGAAAGCGCATAGTTGGCATTCTGTGCCTCTCGTTCTCTATTCCAAGTGGTGCCGACCCGACCGGGTACAAGAGTTCTCAGAGCCAGCCTGCTCATCTGGCGCTCTGGGAAGGTTCCCCGCTGTGGAGGTCATGCCTTTAGCAATGGCCAACGCCCTTAAATTGGCGAAATTCGGTGCTTAGGAGGACATCTCATGCGGATGCCAATAATAGCAGGTAACTGGAAAATGAACACCTCTGTGGCTGAGGCAGCGGAGTTGGTCAAAGGGATGAAAAAAAAGCTGAACAGCATATCAGGGGTGGAAAAAGTGCTCTGCCCCCCTTTCATCTCGCTGACGACAGCAAAGGAGCTCATCAAGGGGACATCTATCAAACTCGGCGCACAGAATATGTATTCTGAACTCACCGGTGCCTACACTGGGGAGATATCGCCGGTGATGCTTGCTGGACTCTGCGAATTTGTGATCCTGGGGCACTCGGAAAGAAGGACACACTTCGGGGAGAGCGATCAGATGGTCAACAAGAAGGTTCAGGCCGCGCTTGGAATGCAGCTCACGCCAATCATCTGCGTTGGCGAAAGCCTGGAACAAAACGAGGCGGGTGAAACTATAGAAGTGGTCACCAAGCAAGTCAGAGCAGCCTTTGAAGGCATTGACTCGCCCCGGGGAACAGTCATCGCCTATGAGCCAATTTGGGCCATCGGCACTGGCAAGGCTGCTAGGGGTGATCAGGCCAACGCCACCAGTGGTGTTATCCGTAGCACCGTTGCCCAGCTTTACGGCGATTCCGTAGCTCAAGAGATGCGCATCCAATATGGCGGTAGTGTCAACAGCGCCAACATCGCTGAATTCATTAGCCAGCCTGAGATCGATGGTGCACTGGTAGGGGGAGCGAGCCTGAAAGCGGCAGAGTTCGTGGGCCTCGTGGAGCAGACGGCGAAGATCAAGAAAGCGGGATGAACTCTCTTGTGGCGATAGTAGGGCCAACTGCGATAGGTAAGAGCAGTCTGGCGCTGGAACTCAGCCAGACCTTCCACGGTGAGATCATCAACGCCGACAGCCGGCAGGTCTACCGCTACATGGACATCGGCACTGCCAAGCCTACGATGGAGGAGCGGGCCTTGGTTCCTCACCACCTTATCGATGTGGTTTGCCCCGACCAGAATTTCAGCCTCGCCCTCTATCAAGGCAAAGCGCGAGAAGCTATACAAAATATTCAGAGAAAGGGAAAGCTGGCATTCCTGGTGGGTGGCAGTGGGCTATACGTGTGGTCGCTTCTGGAAGGGTGGCGCATCCCGCCAGTACCGCCCGATCCCATCCTGAGGCGAGAACTCGAGTCCATAGCCCAATCCGAAGGAACTGAGAGGCTTTACGAGGAGCTTAAACAACTCGACCCGGCTGCGGCACAGCGCATCGATCCCAGGAACGCCCGCAGGGTGATCCGCGCGCTCGAGGTTTGTCGTCAAGGCAAACCCTTCTCCCAGCTCCAGGGGAAAGAGCCTTTCGTCAATTCTCTCGTCATCGGCTTAACAACAGACAGAACTGACCTTCACCAACGGATCGATGCCCGCGTGGACAGCATGATGGAGAAAGGCCTGCTGACAGAGGTTGAGGGACTCTTAGCAAGAGGCTACGGATTCGACCTTCCCTCGATGTCAGGGCTGGGCTACAAACAGATAGGCATGTTCCTCCAGGGGAAAACAGACTTGCCCAAAGCAATCCAGCAAATCAAGTTCGATACCCATCGCTTTGCACGCCATCAATACGGCTGGTTTCGTCCCCAGGACAAACGCATTCACTGGTTTGATGCAAGGGAAGAAATAAAGCAAGCTATCAATGGATTGGTGCAGAGGTTCGTTGCAAATCAAGACGGCAAAGGGTTAGAGAACTGACAAGGAGTGTGATATCATGAATCAGTCGATAAAGCAGTTCCTATATGGAGTTCTGTTCGGAGTCTTGCTTCTTCCTATTGTCTACATAGGGCGTCTTTGGTGGAAGCATCGCAGCGAGAAAATCAAATTCGATGAAACTGAGTGGCCCTGAGAACTCGGTTTGATTTAAATAGTTGGAGGTGCCTTATGGGCAAACTGTCACAGAAAATCAAGGAGACCATCGCTGAGATTCGCCCTGGCATAATAGCCACAGCGAGCAAGGATGGTAAACCGAATGTCTCAGCTAAAGGTTCGTTTCGGGTGCTCGATGATGATCATGTGCTTTTCGGCGACATCAGCTCACCACGTACCATCGCCAATCTAAAAGAGAATCCTCAGGTTTCTGTCCTGGTAGTACACCCTAAAAGCATGAAGGGCTGCCGAATTTGGGGCAAAGGCGAGATTCTCGACTCCGGAGAAGTCTTCGATCAAATGAGCAAGGAATTCGCTGAGCGCAATCTAGAAGTCAACCACGTGGTTAAGATCACAGTAGAAGAGGCACAAGATAGCTTCTAAGTGGAGTCGCTGAAGTGAATTTCGTCAAACTACAGGCCACAGGAAATGATTTCATCCTGATAGACGCCCGAGGAATAGAGCGTGACTGGTCAGCAGTGGCCAGGGATATATGCCATCGCCACTTTGGCGTGGGCGCCGATGGGCTTCTTCTGCTCCTGCCCGGCAAGGCGGCTGACCTGCGCCTGCGAATGTTCAACCCCGATGGGTCAGAGGCCGAGGCCTGCGGCAATGGGCTAAGGTGCTTTGCCAAATATGCAGTTGAGGACGGTTTGGTGCGCAGTGCCGAGTTCACTGTGGAAACCCTGGCTGGGACGAGGACAGTACAAACCCAAACGAGAAAAGGCGTGCAGGTGGCAATGGGCGTCCCAACCTTTGACCCCGCAGCCATCCCGGTGGTTGTGGAGCGCCCAGATAAACAAGATCCAACACCTGTCATCGACTATCCGATAACCATAGGCAACAGTGAGCTGAGGATTAGCTGTGTCTCCATGGGCAATCCCCATGCTGTCTGTTTCCTAAGCGAGCCTGTCGCCGACTTCCCCTTGGCTGAAGTCGGCCCCACATTAGAGCACCACCCCATGTTCCCCAACAGGGTCAACTTCGAAGTGGCGAACACTGTCAGCCAAAATGAGATTAGGGCGCGGGTATGGGAGCGCGGAGCTGGGGAGACCCTCTCCTGTGGCAGCGGTGCCTGTGCCATAGCGGTGGTGTCGAGACTGAAGGAGCTCAGCAGTAACCCCATTGAGATAACATTGCCAGGCGGCACACTGACCGTGGACTGGAACGGAGCTGGAGAGGTGTTGCTCAGCGGCCCTGCCGAGGTGGTGTTCCACGGGATTTGGAGAGGTTAGCTGATTCGAAAGGAGGCTGAGAATGAGTTTTGTTATAGCTGTCTATGTACCGGAAGGGATCGTTATGGCTTCGGACAGCCGGCAGTCGGTGACAGTTGAAGGAAAGGCTCCCGAAGGCAGGAGCTTCAAAGTCGAGACGGTTAACTCCGACGCCGTCACGAAAACATTTCTCCTAGAACGACACCAGATTGGCATCTCCAATTTCGGCCAAGATTTACTGGACCGCGTTCCCATTGCAAGCCGCATTAAGAGATTCATCGAGGAAGACTTAGCCCCTGGCGATAATGTAGAGACGGTTCCCAAGAAGCTGGTTAGCTATTTCCGAAAATCATTCCCCAATGCCGATGTTGGCTTTCACGTTACCGGCTACAAGAAGGAGGGCAAGATCAGCGTTCCCCATGTCTATTCTTGCCACGTATCTCGAAACGCTGTGGAAAGAAGAAATA
>CAYVES010000115.1:0-2245 GCA_964449845.1 uncultured Dehalococcoidia bacterium | reverse complement strand
CGGCCAAAGAATGTCGGTGGGCCAATCGATGTTCTGGTTCTAACACCTGAGGAAGCCAGATGGATTCAGAAGAAGGTTTACCAAGGGGAACATGCATAGCAAGTGACGTGGAGAGGTACCGGATGGTAGATGTCGCACAGCAAACTATACACGAGCTTTTCAATTTGAGGGCTAGTGACCCTGATCTCGTTTCTCGGTTTAATCTTTTCAGCAGTTCGGTGACTCAAAAACTTTGGTCCACTGAAAAGTACTGCGAGGAATTGCTGAAGCTAGACATCGATTCTTTCACGATACAGCCTTCTGAGAGCGACACGAAAGATGATGTTTCAATACTGAGAGACACTCAGCCGGTCAACGTAGAACTGTACTCCCGTCAGCTCAATCGGTTACTGGACGGCTTTTTCATGAACTCCATGAGTACCCTTGACACGCTGGCTCACCAGATATCAACGTTGTATGCTATAGACAAACTACCGAGCAAAATCTACATAACGGATTTCAGGAGTATGCTATTTCCTGTTCACGCTAATTCAGAACTGTTTAAACTTCTGAGTGCTCGTCTGGAACAGCATTGGTTCACTCAATTGCTGCCGTACCGCAATTGCACGACCCACGAAAGCCTAATAATGTACGAGATAAACTATAGCTTCAACCAAGTGACTCGTAAGTACGGAACAGAAACTATGATGCTCCCTGACGACCCTCGGATTATACCTTCTACGCACTACGAGAAGAGGGCGGTAACCGAGTATTGCCCAGCTATACTTGCAGAGATACAATCGCTCGTCGATGAAGCCTATATAACCATACTTGCTGATATTCACAGAGCGAACGATGTTTTGCCCATACCAGCGCCCTAGCATTGGCTATTAAAGTGACAATCGTGGCAAAAATGGTGAGCGTCGACCAAAAGAGGGGATAAACTCCATGCAACTGGCCAAACGCATTGAAAACTTGCCGCCGTATCTTTTCGTTGGTATCAGCAGGAAGATAGCCGAGAAAAAGGCTCGGGGCGAGGATGTAATCAGCTTCGCCATCGGCGACCCCGACATCCCCACCCCACACAGTATCATCGAGCGCTTATGTCAAGCAGCACAAGACCCGGCAAATCATCGCTACCCCGAGTCCGACGGGCTGCCCCAGTTGCGGCAAGCCATCTCCTCGTGGTATCAGCGCCGCTTTGGACTATCCTTCGACCCCGATAAAGAAGTCCTGCCACTTATCGGCGCCAAAGAGGGTATCGGCCACATTGCCCTGTGCTTCATCGACCCCGGAGACCTCGCCCTGGTCACCGATCCTGGCTACCCCGTCTACTCCATCGGAACCATGTTCGCCGGAGGCCACTGTCACTTCCTCCCCCTGATTGAGGATAACGATTTCCTGCCCGACCTCGATCAAGTCCCTGGTGAGGTAGCGCAGAGAGCTAAACTACTGTGGATAAACTACCCCAACAATCCCACAGCAGCAGTAGCCGATCTCGATTTCTTCGAGAGGGTGGTTGCATTCGCCAAGAGATACGACGTGGCTATTTGCCATGACGCGCCTTATACCGAGGTCGCCTTCGATGGCTATCGCCCGCCGAGTTTCCTCCAGGCACCCGGCGCAAGAGACGTGGGAGTGGAATTTCACTCCCTCTCCAAGAGCTATAATATGACGGGTTGGCGGATCGGGATGGTGGTGGGCAATGAAGAGATAGTAGGTGCCCTGGCAAGGGTGAAGTCGAATCTCGACTCCGGTATCCCGCAGGCAATTCAGTACGCTGCCATCGAGGCGCTTATCGGAGACCAGGATTGTATCGAAGAGCACAATGTTATCTATCAGCGAAGGCGTGATCTGGTAGTTAGAACTCTCGCCAAGACAGGGCTGAGGACAAAGCCCCCGAAGGCCAGCCTCTACGTCTGGGCCAGGATTCCCAAGGGCTATACCTCGCTTGATTTCTGCACCAAGCTGCTGGATGAGGCATCGGTGGTGGTCACACCAGGTAGTGGCTACGGCAAGAATGGAGAGGGCTACATCCGCCTCTCTTTGACTACTCCCGACGATCGCCTCGAGGAGGGGCTATCCAGGATGGAGAGGTGGGCAGGCCATCTCTAGTAGCGTCGTGACTCCTGTCACGACGACGAATTCGTTGCCACAGGAGTGGCAACGCTACCCATAATTTGACAGCCTGTAAAGGAAGATTAAGATGGGAGGAAACAGATTAAGCGTGTAGCAGTCTCAGCTAGGCCATCGGTGGAAAAGTCTC
>CAYVES010000114.1:0-7900 GCA_964449845.1 uncultured Dehalococcoidia bacterium | reverse complement strand
CTGTCGAGAGAGTCTTCTCCAGGGCCTCCTGATTCATGTATGCCAGCGTGAGCACTTCGCCAGTTTGCGCGTCCTGGGCTATTGCCGGCAGCAGCCCCTTTTCATCGAATTTCATCTGCTAACCTTTCTTTTCTCGCTCCTGTGGTGTTTCCCAGTCCACGACTTTGTTTTTGAAGAGGCCGGGTGCTACTGTTACCCTTGTACCGCACTCACACCTGAACCTTGTGTTTTGGAACAGAAAAGGCGATGATTTGATTTTCCGGCCGCAGTGCGGGCACTTCACTGCCATAGCACACCTCCTGCTCACATCAACTCTATGATTTACGCTGCTCCTAATGCGTTCTTAAGGTTTATATCCCCGGTATAGATCGCGCGTCCCACGATAGCCCCCTCCGCTCCCAGCGCGGCGAGCCTGATCAGATGCCCAACCGAGCTTATCCCTCCGGCGGCGATCACGGGCACGCTCACCTGGGACAGAAGCTCGGCAACCGCTTCGAAATTGGGGCTGGTGAGTGTGCCGTCGCGGCTGATATCGGTATAGATGAAGCGCCTCGCCCCAAGGCCAACCATCCTGGCTGCCAGTTCACCCGCTGTTATCGTTGACTGCTGAAGCCAGCCGCGGGTAGCTACCCAGCCGTCGCGGGCGTCGATGCCGATGATGATCTGCTCGCCAAACCTCTGGCATGCTTCCTCAGCCAGATCGGGGTTCTCCACCGCCACCGTGCCCAGTATCGCACGTCCCACGCCCAGCTCGAGGAGCTGCTCTATCGTCTCCAGGCTTCGCACGCCGCCGCCGACCTGGACGGGAATCTCAACCGCAGCCGCTATCTTCTCGATGGCATCGAGATTGCACAGCTCGCCCTTGGCCGCGCCATCGAGGTCGACCAGGTGCAGCCGTTTGGCTCCCTCGGACTGCCAGCGCAGGGCGACAGACACAGGATCATCGGAGAAAACCGTCTCTTTCTCGTAGTCGCCCTGGTAGAGGCGAACGCACTTTCCACCTCTGAGGTCGATAGCAGGGATTATCTCCATAGCTCTTTAACCACGGTGTCTTGCGAGAATCTTCGACAGGTTTGCCCGTCAACTTTGATGCCAGAGTGGCAGCGCACCGGGGAGCAAGCTGTATTCTATGGCAACCGAGCCCAAATAGCAACAGGCACGCGTCAGCCTCTCAGAGTGGCGCCAAGCTCAAGCTGCAGCCGCTCCACGATCTCCTGCTGCGTATGGTCGACCTCTTCATCGGTGAGGGTGCGCTGCAGCGATTGGTAGCGGATGGAGAAGGCCAGGGATTTCTTGCCTCTGGGCACCTGATCGCCGCTGTAGACATCGAAGAGGGTAACCTGGCTCACCAGCGGGAAGCCTTGGATGACACCCTGTACCTTGCTTGCATCAAGACCGGCATCCACCACCAGGGCGAGGTCGCGGACGATTCCGGGGAACCTGGGGATGGGTTGGTATCGAAGCACCGCCCCGGCGAACGACAGTAGCTTCTCCAGGTCAACCTCGAAAAGGTTGACTGGCTGGGAAGAGATGTCGAAAGCTCCCGCCGTTCTGGGATGAACCTCTCCCAGAACTCCGACCTTTCGCCCGTCGACAATTATCTCTGCCGTTCTCCCGGGGACCAGGTTCTGGTCTTCAACCTGCTCAAAGCTCGCCGTGACCCCTAGTCGGCTGAAAACCGTCTCCAGTACACCTTTGGCGTCGAAGAAATCGAGCATATCCTCCCCCGAAAGCCATGAGCGATCGAGTCTGGAACCACCCAGCACCCCGGCCAGCATCTCCCTTTCCTCGGGGAGGTCGTTTTCCCTGGGGAAATATACCTTGTCCACCTCGAATAGCCTGATGCTGTTCCCTTCATGCCGCTCGTTTGCCGAGAACGCGGCCAGCAGCCCCGCTCGGAGGCTGGTGCGCAGGTATTCCTGCTCCAGGGTCATCGGGTTGGCCACTGGCAATGCAGGGCTGATCTTGCGCTGGGGGTCTATCTTGTCCAGCATTGCTCGACTGACCAGAGAGTAGGTGATTGCCTCCTGCATACCGCATCCGACGAGGAGGTCTCGGATTGTCTCCTTCAATGCTAGTAGAGGTGCCGGCATTCGTTCGGGGATCTCGCCGCGAAGCATGGTCGTGGGGATCTCGTCGTAGCCTATGATGCGCGCTCCCTCCTCGATGAGGTCATCGGCCAACTGGATATCGGTCCGCCAGTAGGGGACCGTTACCAGGAGGTCGCCAGAGGCCCCTGTCAGCTCGCTGCTGAATCCCAGAGAGGAGAGCACCTCCTGTATGCGCTCTGTGTCGAGCTCCAGGCCTAGAATCCGACCAACCCGTTCTTTGGGGAGCGAGATCGGCTTCCTGTCCTTTTTCCCGGGGTAGACATCGACTATCCCCTTGGCCGCCTTACCTTCTGCCAGCTCTATGAGGAGCTGGGTTGCGCGGCGCAAGCCTATTGGCGCGAGCTCAGGGCTGATGCTCTTCTCGAAGCGGGATGAAGCCTCGCTGCGCAGATTCAATCTCGTGGAGGTACGCCTGATGCTGGCGCCGTTGAAGTTCGCTGACTCCAGAAGGATCGAGGTTGTGGTATCGATCACCTCGCTGTCCGCGCCTCCCATAACACCGGCGAGAGCGATAGGGTCTTTCTCATCGGCGATAATCAGCATGTCCTGATCCAGGTCTCTCTTTGTCCCGTCGAGGGTGAACAGGGACTCGCCATCCCTCGCTCGGCGGACGATCACTTTCTTTCCTTTGAGCTCTTCGTAATCGAACGCATGCAAGGGCTGTCCGTACTCCAGCATTACGTAGTTGGTGATGTCCACGATGTTGCTGATGGGACGCATGCCAGAGGCAAGGAGCCTCTGTTGCATCCAGGGTGGGGATGGGCCTATTTTGACGCCGGTTACCAGGCTGGCGCAGTATCTGGGGCAAAGCTCAGGGTCGGCGATCTCAACCGAAACCGAGCCCTGGATAGGCGACTCCTGCTCGGAGTAGCCCACCTCGGGTATATGTACAAGGTCGCCGGTCAAGGCCGCCACCTCTCGGGCGATGCCGATCACCGATAGGCAGTCAGGGCGATTGGGAGTACTCTTAAGGTCAAGGATAGTGTCTCCCAGATATTGTGCGAGAGGCATGCCTACAGGCGCTTCAGGGGGCAGGATCATAATTCCCTCGTGTCGGTCGGAGATGCCGAGCTCCTTCTCTGAGCAGACCATCCCCTCCGACCTTACGCCGCGGATCTTAGCCGGTTTGAGCTTTAGGGCTTCGCCGGTATGTCCGTCGATGAGTTGAGCGCCGACGCGGGCGAAGGGAACCTTTTGGCCCTCTTCCAGATTGGGAGCGCCGGTGACTACCGTTATGCGCTCCTCTCCCAGGTCGATGGTGGCAAGCTGGAGGCGGTCAGCATTGGGGTGCTTTTCCAGTGCCATCACCTGCCCCACAGAGATAGCCTCCCAACTGGCGCCGACAGCTCCTATCACGCCGACCTCAGTTCCCGACATGGTCAGCTTCTCAGCCAGCTCCTGGGTAGGCAGACTGAGGTTGACATAATCCTGAAGCCATTTGAGGGAGACTCTCATAACTAAAACTGCCGCAGAAATCTCAGGTCGTTCGCGTAAAAGAGGCGGATGTCCTCGATGCCGTACTTGAGCATAAGCATACGCTCGAGGCCCAAGCCGAAAGCGAAGCCAGTGTAAACCTCAGGGTCATAGTTCACCCTGCGTAGCACTTCTGGGTGCACCATGCCCGCACCCAGGATCTCTATCCAGCCGCTGCCAGAGCAGAGCTCGCAGCCCTCGCCATTGCATAGAAAGCAGTCGATGGCCATCTCGACGCCGGGCTCAACGAAGGGGAAGTAGTCACACCTGAATCTCACCCTTCTCTCCTCGCCAAAAAGCCGCTTGGCGAATTCGAAAAGAGTCCCCTTGAGGTCGGCAAGAGTGATATTCCTGTCCACAGCGAACCCCTCGATCTGGTAGAAAATGGCCTCGTGCGTGGCATCGGTGGCTTCGTACCGATAGACTTTACCCGGGACTATCACTCGAACCGGGGGGCGTCTGGACTCCATAACCCGAATCTGCATGGGAGAGGTATGGGTCCGCAGCAACATCGGCCGCCGGCCATCTTCGGTCTCAAAATCCATCCACAGGGTGGCCCACATATCACGAGCGGGGTGGTCTTGGGGGATGTTGAGCGCATCGAAGTTGTAATACTCCCACTCGACATCAGGGCCCTCGACTACCTCAAAACCCATAGCCATAAAGATATCGCAGACCTGTCGCAGCATCTGGGTGGTGGGGTGCAGTCGACCGAGGGCAGGAGAGCGTCCGGGCAGCGTGACGTCGAGACGCCCCCTCTCGATAGCTCGGGCTATCTCTGACTCCCTGACTGCCTCTTCTTTAAGCGCCAGGGTCTTCTCCAGGAAATCCCTGAGCTCGTTGGCAGCCGCCCCTGTTGCACGCTTCTCCTCCAGGGATAATGCTGCCAGTCCGCGCAGAATCTGGGTCAGGGCGCTCTTCCTACCCAGATAGCGGATGCGCCAGCCCTCGAGGTCACTCAGGTTATCAATGCTGTCGAGCTCAGTGATCGCTTCTGCTCGGAGCTCGTCAAGCTTAGCTATCATTTACTTGCTGAGTATTCTCCTTGGCTACTGCCACCAATTGGGCGAAACCTGCAGGGTCTGTTACTGCTAGATCGGCCAGTATCTTTCGATCCAGGGCTATGCCAGCTTTGGTTAGGCCGTCAATAAACCTGCTGTAAGAAAGCCCACCAAGCCTTGTCGCGGCATTGATTCGAGCGATCCATAGTCGGCGCATATCTCCCTTGCGCTCTCTGCGGTGGCGATAAGAATATGACAATGACTTCAGCATCGACTCGTGGGCTCGCCGGTAAAGAGAGTGCCTGGTGGCTCGGTGGCCCTTGGTTAGCTTCAGTACTTTCTTGTGGCGGTGGCGGGTTGTCACTCCACCTTTTACTCGGGACAAGTAAATCCTCCTATGCTAAAGACTGGAAGCTCTCGGCTATAGCTGTTCCTCCGGCCTCAGGTCCCCGGCAGCAACCTTCTTATACGCTGCCTTGCTGTGGGGTGGAGGGGTATTGTCTTATCGTATATCCGTCTTACCCGTTTGGGCTTCTTGCGCCGCAAGTGGCTTTTACCGATCTTAACGCGCATAATTTTGCCACTGCCAGTTATATGGAAACGGGCCTTAGCTCCTTTATGAGTTCTGATCTTGGGCATCTATAGCCTCTTCAGTCTTTTCCTTCTTCGGTTTTCTTACTGGGTGGGGGGAAAGGATTATGCTCATTGAGCGTCCCTCCATCGCAGCTAGCCTTTCCACGCTTGCCTTTTCGGCAAGAACATCGGCTACATTGTCCAGGAGTTGCTTTCCCAGTTGAGGGTGGGACATTTCTCGGCCGCGGAACAGCACCAAGACCTTGACCTTATTGCCCTTATCGAGCAACTTGCTTATCAGGGCTGTCTTGAACTCCAGGTCGTGCTTACCGGTCTTCGGCCGAAGCCGGACTTGCCTTACTGAAATGGTCGTTTGTCGCTTATGGGCTTCCCGCTCTTTCTTCGCTTGCTCATACTTGAACTTGCCGTAATCGAGCATACGGCACACCGGGGGTTGAGCGGTGGGTGCCACCTCGACCAGATCAACCTCCCGCTCCTGCGCGAGCTTGAGAGCTTCACTGGTAAGCATGACGCCAAGCTGCTCACCGGTGTCTGCGATCACCCGGACCTCTTTGGCCCTGATCATTCCGTTGATTCGGTACTGTTTGCTTATGCGGTCCCGCGCAGTGAAGTGTTTAACTATATTCCCCTCCCAGAAACAAGCTGGGTTCCCTTATAACACAATCTCCCGAAGAAATCAAACGGTCTCTCTTGCTTCCACGGATGACTTTGCCAAGGCCTTGAACTCGGAGAGCGGCTGAGCCTCTAGTTTCCTGCCATCGCGAAGCCGAACTGAGACCGTGGAGCTGGCTACCTCCTCGTTGCCAACAATTAGCATGTAGGGCACCTTCTGGAGTTGAGCATCGCGTATCTTCAAGTTCATTCGCTCGCTACGTTCATCTATCTCGGCCCTTATTTTCTCGTCCCTAAGCTCGAGGGCTACTTTGCGGGCATAGTCCAGATTCTGGTCGGTTATGGGGATTACCACTGCCTGCACCGGGGCAAGCCATGTCGGAAACGCGCCGCCGTAGTGCTCGATGAGGCAGCCCAGAAAGCGTTCCATGCTTCCTAGAAGAGTGCGGTGTATCATGACTACCCGATGCTCAAGTCCGTCATCGCCGATGTAGTTGACGTCGAACCGTTCCGGCAGGTTGAAATCCACCTGGGTGGTGGGTCCCTGCCAGGTTCGCCCCAGAGAATCCTTGAGGGATATGTCGATTTTGGGACCGTAGAACACGCCCTGTCCAGGGTCTACGGCGTAATCTATTTGGAGGCGATCGAGGGCTCTCTTCAGTGTCTCGGTTGACTGATCCCAGACCTCGATAGTGCCTGCGTATTTCTCGGGGCGTGTGGAGAGCATGACCTCATACTCGTTGAAGCCGAAGGTCTGGAGCATGAAGCAGGCGAATTCTACCACTCCAACCACTTCGTACTCCAGTTGGTCGGGGCGGCAGAAGATATGGGCATCGTCCTGAGTGAAGCCCCGCACTCGGGTTAGGCCATGGAGGACACCGGATCTCTCCCAGCGGTAGACAGTGCCCAGCTCCGCCCAGCGCAATGGCAACTGGCGATAGCTGCGGAGCTGTGTCTTATAAATCAGGATGTGCCCCGGGCAATTCATTGGCTTTACAAGGTAGCCTTGCCCTTCGACGTCTATAGGCGGGTACATGCTATCCCGATAGAACTCCAAATGTCCGCTGGTCCTCCAAAGGTCGATCTTGGCGAGGTGAGGACTGTATACTATCTCATAACCGCGCTTGAAGTGTTCGCTCCTCCAGAAGTCCTCGATCACATTACGGATCACGGCTCCCTTCGGGTGCCAGTAGACAAGGCCTGCTCCTGCCTCCTCGTGGATGCTGAACAAGTCAAGCGCCTTGCCCAGCTTCCTGTGGTCTCGCTTTGCTGCCTCATCGATCCTCTGCAGATAGCTTTCCAACTCTTCCTCGGTCTCGAAAGCGGTGCCGTAGATCCTTTGCAGCATCGGACGGCGTTCGTCGCCCCTCCAGTAGGCGCCGGCAATGCTCAGCAGCTTGATCGCTTCGACGTCCCCGGTTAATGCTACATGAGGTCCGCGGCAGAGGTCGACGAAGGAACCCTGGTGGTAAACCGTTACCACCTCGTCGGTCAGTTCATCGATTAGTTCAAGCTTATAGGGCTGAGAGGCGAACATCTCGCGGGCTTTGGCTTTGTCCACTTCTTCCCGAAGGAAAGGGGAATTCGAAGCTATGATCTCGTGCATCTTGGACTCGATGGAACTCAGGTCTTCAGGGGTAAGTGAACGTGGCAGGTCGAAATCGTAGTAGAAGCCGTCGGTGGTGGCAGGGCCTATGCCGAATTTGACTTGGGGGAACAGCAGCGACACTGCTTCGGCCATGATGTGAGCCGCCGAGTGGCGCATGACCTCCAGCCGCTCCACTTTCTGGGCCTCACCAGTCTTCTTAGCTGTCAACACAAATCCTCGGGCGCAATTTCAAAGCAAAACCTCCCGCCCGCATAGAACGAGAGGCCCTGATTAGTCTACACTACTATTCAACGGAAATTGATACAAGCTCACCCTAAAACAATGGGCGATACTGGATTTGAACCAGTGACCTCTGCGATGTCAACGCAGCGCTCTAACCCCTGAGCTAACCGCCCTCCGCTATCATTTGAACCAGTGACCTCCCCGATATCATCGGGGCGCTCTTACCACTGAGCTAACCGCCCTTACCGTATCTTACAAATATTAGTCCAAAGGTTTGT
>CAYVES010000113.1:2138-7939 GCA_964449845.1 uncultured Dehalococcoidia bacterium | reverse complement strand
CCTGTTCCTGAGGAAGATATAAAGTACATTCTGGAAGCTGCCAGACTAGCGCCTTCGTTTGCTAACACCCAGTGCTGGCACTTCATCGTAGTAACCGACGAGTATGTGAAGAATGAAGTTGCCCAGGCAGGAAACGGAAATAGATGGATTGCAAAAGCTCCGGTGATAATAGTCGCTTGTGCTGACCCGGCAGGACCGGGAGCCAGAGGGGACATACCGAACTATCTTGTCGATATGGGAATTGCAATCGAGCACCTGATACTGGCAGCGACAGAACGCGGCCTGGGGACGTGCTGGATAGGCGCATTTCACGAGTCCAAGGTGAAGGAAGCCTTGGGAGTTCCCGAGAATATCCGTGTCGTCGCAAGCACGCCTCTGGGTTATCCTGATGAAGCACCTGCTGCCAGAAGCAGGAAGGGCCTTGATGAGATAGTCAGCTACAACCGGTATCCGCGGGATCGGTAGTAACCTGCCATCCCCCATAAAGGTAATGAAGCTATAGCAGAGCAAGCGATGGTTGCTTGTGAACTACAATCCAGGGAGGGATGCTGATGAACTGGAAGACCAGGGTGAGTGAGCTACTGGGTAGCAAATATCCCATAATTCAAGGAGCCTTCGGTGGGTTTGGCGTCTCAGCCTTGGCTGCCCCCGTTTCCGAAGCAGGGGGCTTTGGCATCATCACCGCCAGTGCCCTGCGCAATCCTGAAGGGCTGAGGGAAGACATCAGAAGGGCGCGCTCCATGACAGACCAGCCCTTTGGAGTTAACATCTCGGTGGGGCTTTGCCCCCGTATTGACGAGATGAGGGAGGTGGCCATCGAGGAGAGGGTGCCGGTGATCTTCACCTCGGCTTATCGTGCCGATGACCATGGCCAGAGGATTAAGGCGGCCGGCCTGAAGTGGGTACATAAGGTGGCCACAGTCAAACATGCCCTGGCCGCCGAGCGTCACGGGGCTGAAGCTGTAGTCATCGTAGGCCTGGAGGGCATTGGCTTCAAGAACATCTCCCAGCTCCCCACCTTGACCACCATCACCAACGCTGTCAGGATGCTGAAGATACCAGTGATCGCCGCCGGCGGCATTGGCGACGCACACGGTTTCCTGGCCAGCTTGGCCATGGGAGCAGAAGGCGTCTATATAGGCACTGCCTTCATAGCTACCAAGGAATGCCCCATCTCGGATCGCTACAAAGAGGCACTCGTGAAGTCCCAACCTTGGGACCCCGAAGTCCGCGACCGCGCCCTGGCTCCGCCAAAGCCCGAGGAATATGAAAGGATAGCGAAGGGAAAAGGCACCATGTCCATGGATGAGTGGATTCCCCGCATGGAAAGGGTGCACCTCAAGCAGTCCCCAGACTTCAAGATCGACTGGGAGGCCGATTATGACCCTGGGGAGGCTCTAAGGTTCACGGGGCCCTCGCTGACAGTGGGGCTCATCGACAGGGTGGTGAGCGTCAAGGAGCTCATCGATACCATCATCCAAGAAGCTGAACAGATACTCTCCCCAGAAGGAAACCTGGGCAGATTGCTAACGTAACGCCGGGTGTGGGCAGGAGGTAAGCGAAAGGCAAGGGGAAGAAACCAAAACAGGTTTGGAGGGGCAGCATGAGTGATGGAAAGGCAAATGACACGGCACTGGGCGATCTCCGCGTCCTCGATCTGGCAGGCCCCATGGGGCTTTACTGCACCAAACAGCTCGCTGACCTCGGGGCTGACGTGATCAAAATCGAGCCACCTGGTGGCGACCCTACTAGAGCCATCGGCCCCTTCTATCAAGACCAACCTCATCCAGAGAAGAGCCTCTACTGGTTCCATTTCAATACCAATAAAAGGAGCATCACCCTGGACATAGAAAGCGCCGATGGAAAAGAGGTCCTGAAGAAGCTGGCCAAGACAGCGGACATCATGGTGGAGACCTTCCAGCCTGGGTATCTGGACAGAATAGGTCTGGGGTATTCCGCTCTAAGGGAGATTAACCCCGGGCTGATCCTGACCTCTATCACTCCTTTCGGGCAGACCGGTCCTTACAGGGACTTCAAAGCATTTGATCTTATCGGACTTGCTATGGGTGGGCTGGTCTTTATCTGCGGCTGGCCAGATGAGGCACCCACCACGATGGGTGGCTCGCAGGGATACAATGTGGCCTCGATTCACGCCTGCGCGGGTACCCTGATCGCCCTCTACCACAGGGATATGACCGGCGAAGGGCAGCATGTAGACGTATCGATGCAGCAATGCGTTGCCCATTCCCTGCAATGGGTGACGCAGATGTATGATCTCCAGAACCGCATTATGGTGAGATCGGGGCGTTGGGGGGTGCCCCTCCAAGAATGCAAGGATGGTTGGGCGGTGGTCATCCCCATGGTGGACTGGGCTGATTTTGTCGGCTGGCTGGAGAGCGGTGGAGGAGCTGGCGATCTGACCACTGATGAAAGATATAAGGACATAGATTATCAGATGATACCCGAGGTGAGGCAACATATCACCGAAGTCACCGATGCCTTTACAAAGTCCCAACCGAAAAAACTGGTCTGTGAAGAAGGGCAGAAGAGACATGTCATAGCCATACCGTGCAACAATGCCAAAGAGGTCGTGGAGAACCCTCAGCTTGTTTCTCGGGACTTCTTTGTCGATGTGGACCATCCTGAGTTGGGGGACACCCTGAAGTACCCCGGTGCCCCGTACCGCTTTGCTGAGACCCCGTGGCGGATAAGGCGCAGGGCCCCTCTCATCGGGGAGCACAACCTTGAGATATACGGGAAGGAGCTAGGATTCACCCCAGAGCAAATGGCCCTCCTCAAGGGGCTAGGGGTTATTTAGCGTGGGGGCCAATAGGTCATACTCCCTGCAAGTTAGCCGAAGGCTTCCTTGAGCATAAGTAAAGGAGGCGAAAATGGATAAGAGATTTCCCATGGAGGGGATAAAGGTTGCAGACTTCTCGTGGTATGGAGCGGGACCTTATGTCACCAGGCTGTTTGCCGCCTATGGGGCGGAGGTAATACGGATAGAAAGCAATACCAAGGTTGATGGAATGAGGTGGCAATCACCTCGAAAGCCGGATGTCCCCTCAAGCTACAACATCAGTGGCATGTACAACAACTTCAACCCGGGGAAGCTGGGCATAACCCTTAACATGAGCCAACCCAAGGCGTTGGAAATCGCTAAGGAACTTATCTCGATAAGCGATATAGTCCTGGACAATTTCTACCCCGGCGCCATGGAAAGGTGGGGGCTCGGCTATGAGGAATTGGTCAAAATAAAGCCCGATATCATTGTAGCTACCATGCCGGTGATGGGAATAACCGGCCCTTACGCCTTGTGGCGGGGCTTCGGAACTAGCATCCGAACTATCGCAGGCATGGACTACATTTCGGGAAACCCTGATCGCCCCCCGATAGGCAGTGGGATGCAGGCCTGGCCTGATTATACCTGTAACCCGTACCATGCGGCAACAGCCATTTTGTCTGCCCTCCATTACAGAAACAAGACCGGCAAGGGGCAGTTCATCGAGATCGCTCAACTCGAATCCACAGTCTGCTGGACTGAGACAGCTATCTTGGATTACACCGTGAATAAGCGAATTCAAACCAGCATGCGCAACCGCCTACCCTACGCTGCTCCTCACGGGGTCTATCGCTGCCGCAAGGAAGACAGGGAAGTCGATTACTCCGCCATGCCTGACACTCCTCCCGAACGTAGAAAGAAGGATGAGCGATGGTGCGCCATCGCTGTGTTCACCCAGGAGGAGTGGAAAGCCTTCTGCGATGTCATCGGCAACCCGCCGTGGACTGTGGAGGAAAGGTTTGTCACCTTCCTCCGCAGGAAGGAAAATGAGGATGAGCTTGACCGCCTGGTAGAGGAATGGACGATGGAGAGGTCACCGGAGGAGGTGATGATGCTGATGCAGCGGGCAGGGGTAGCAGCCGGGGTGGTCCAGGATGGCGAGGACCTGCTCACTCGGGATCCTCAATTGAGGGGCCATGGCTTCTATGTGTATCGCGATCACCCTGAGGCGGGTACGATCGCTCATGATGGGCTTACCTTTGCCCTGTCTGCCACCCGCGGTGAGATAAACCGAGCCCCCGTTCTCGGTGAGCATAACGAGTACGTCTATAGGGAGATCCTGGGCTTCTCTGAGGAGGAGGTAAATCAACTCATCACCGATGGCGTGCTTGAGTGAACGAGGTAAGATGACGGTTCCTTTTTGCTTCCCTGCGGCAGATCACAGGATGGGGACTGAGAAAAGGGTGTTTGACAATGACAGCGGCTCTCGAAGGAATAAGGATACTCGACATGGCCTGGGTAGGCCCCGGGCCATTCTGCGCAACCCTTCTTGGTGACCTCGGCGCTGAGGTGATAAAGGTCTACGAGGTTCGACCTGAACGCCGTGGCGGCCCTCTTCTGTTTATGTATCCAGATTCACCCGTCTTTCCTGGGTGGCGGAACTGCAAGACCATGGGTCTCAATCTAAAAGCCGAGCAGGGGCGCAGCATATTCTACCAGTTGGCCAAAACCGCCGATGTCATTACCGAAGGCTTCAGGCCCGGAACTGCAAAGCGCCTGGGGGTTGACTACGATACCATTAAAGAGATCAACCCTCGAATTGTATATGCCTCGCTTAGCGGCTACGGGCAACAAGGGCCTTACCGCGATGTTGTGGGACATGATATAAACTACATTTCTATTGGCGGGCTTCTGGGGACTCTGGGGCCTCCCGGCGGGCCCCCTGTCATTCCACGTACGGTCTTAGCTGACTTCGCTGCTGGTGGAATGTGCGCTGCCATTGGGATCCTGGCTGCGCTGATGGCCCGGGACAGGATTGGCAAAGGGCAGTATGTAGACGTGTCTATGACAGACGCCATAGTTGAGTTGATGATGCCAGTGATATTCCCCCATCTCCTGAGTGAGGTGATTTCAGAGAAGGGTGAAACGACCGCCACCGGTGAGCAGCCGCGGCCCTGGTACAACGTGTACCAGACGAAGGACGGGAAGTATATTAGCGTCGGCGCCGTTGAGCCGGGGTTCTATGCCAACCTTTGCCAACTTCTCGGCCGGGAGGATTTCATCGAGCACCAATATGCGGAAGGTGAGAAGCGCGAGGAGATCTCCCTGTATTTCAAAGAGACCTTCTTGACCAAGACCCGAGACGAGTGGGTGGAAATCCTGCGACAGAAGGATACCTGTGTTGCCCCTGTCTATTCTCCCCAAGAGGTAATCTCCGATCCCCAATTGCTGGCTCGCGGGATGATCGTCGAGGTGGACCATCCAACCCTTGGCCGCGCCAGGCAGATTGGCTCCATGATCAAGCTCTCAGAGACGCCATTCCAGGTTAGAAATTGGAGCCAGCGCTTTGGCCAGCACACAGAGGAGATTTTAACAGATCTGGGGTACTCCAAAGGGGACATCGACAGGCTGAGGGAGACAGAAGTAATCGCCTAGGCCTTCGTCTTCGTGTAGCATCACCCCATTCGCTGAGCAACTTAAGGGTGCGCCTCCACAAATTTGTAGACCTCGATGGCAAAGCGAGGGCACATCCAGGCGCAAATTCCGCACGCATTGCACTTCTCGGGATGGGAAAAGACGGGCAGAAGATATCCCTTGGGGGTGAACTTGTCCCCCGGCACTTCAATGCATCCCCTCGCGCAGAACTCGGCGCAGTAGCCGCATCCCTTACAAATCGCCTCGTCGATGACTATCTCACCCTTGGCCATCTTTCCCCCTAACAGTGACTTACGTCTGGGCCCGCTCTTGGCGGCACTCTTCTATCCTCCCTCCCCTGGCGGGAGGGAGTTAGAGGGAGGGG